>NZ_JBWYIK010000007.1:0-168755 GCF_056779735.1 Acinetobacter sp. 24-47-67 | reverse complement strand
GAAACCTCTTAGCGCTGATGGTAGTGTGGGGTTACCCATGTGAGAGTAAGTCATCGCCAGCTCATTATTCTAAACACCCCCTTCAATACAAGGGGGTGTTTTTTTATATATAAAAATTGAAATAAAGATATAAATACAAATATAAAGGGAAATGTATTTTAGAACTCACTGATAAAGATTTTTATATAGTGAGGAACTAATAATAAAAGCCTTCATCAAATCTTCATTGATCTGTCAGAGGAATGACACCATCATGCCGTTTAATCATGAGTCCTTAATTAAGTGATACATATGGATTTATGAACAAGACACTTTTAAGCACAGTACTATTGTCATTTTTAGCCCTTAGCGGTTGTAATGATTCTGATGATAAGATTACCTCAAATCAACAAAATCAGATAAAGGAACCTACACTTGTTTCATTTGCAAAGCTTGATGTGGCTACCTATGCCGATGGACCAGATTCGGGACTTTATGTTAAAGGTGCAAATGGTATTTATCCACCGTTTAAAGGTCAGCCAGTTCAAGGATTTTCTGGGGCATTAAAAAATGCTGATGGAACGTATCTTGTAATGTCTGATAATGGATTTGGGGCACAAGATAACTCAGCAGACTATCTATTACGTCTTTATAATATTTCAGTAGATTTTAGAACTGCTAAGACCAACTCAAATAACGTTAAAGTACTGTCTCATATACAGCTTCGTGATCCGAATAAGTTAGTACCATTCAAAATTGTCAATGAGAGTACGCCAGAACGACTTTTAACAGGTGCTGATTTTGATCCGGAATCTATACAGCGTGATAAAAATGGCGATATTTGGATCGGAGATGAATTCGGTCCATTTTTACTGCATTTTAGTGCTGATGGTGTTTTAAAGAGTGCTCCGATTGCATTGCCTCATCCTGAAAAAGAAGGAGAAGAGCTTCGATCTCCACAAAATCAACTTCATCAAAGTGCGGCTGAAATAGAAAATGCGCTCGTGAAAAGAAGTGGTGGATTTGAAGGCATGGCTATTTCTCCAGATGGTCAATATTTATATCCAATGCTGGAAAAACCATTAAGCAAGAATGTGCAAAGACATTTATTAATTTCAAAATTTGATATTGCTAAAAAAGCATATACAAATGACCATTACTATTTTGAGCTCGACCCTAAAGCAACAGCAATTGGTGATTTCCAGTTATTTAGTCAAAATGAAGGTGTTGTGATTGAGCGTGATGATACTGAAAATAATATTGGTGGTTTTAAGAAATTAGTTCGCATACAACTGAATGAACCGAAGCAGTTGGTTAATAAGACTGACTTGGTCAATTTAATGGATATTGCGAATCCAAATTTATTATATGGTATGCCACGTGAGGGCGATATTATGACGGGTGAGCGTTTCGGTTTTCCATTCTTTACCATTGAAGATATTGTGATTGAAGGACCTGATTTAATCACAGTGTTGAATGACAATAATTTTCCAGGTTCAAGTGGACGTAATGCAAAACTTGCAGATGATAATGAAATTATTCAGATTAAATTAGACAAAAAGTTATATTAATTGTTCGAGACCTCATGGATTTTGATCTATGAGGTTTTTTATTAAATTAAGTGAAAAATATAATAATGAAATAAGTACTTTAATAAATTCGTATTTGAGTGAGATATCATCATTACTCACCAATAAAATGATGGAAAGACTGATTTTCATAAGTCAAACTAACTTTGGTCTAATGCGATATTTAGATAAAAAGCCTAATTTTGATTGGATTTTAGACTAACGTTCAATTTTTATTAACACAGAATTATGTGAAATTTACCTCACAGACTTTAAGCACACGATTTTGATGCGTCGCTCACAACAATTAAATTCAAAGTTGGTTGGATCGTGCTTAAAGATTATTGAAATACGATCTCTCACAGGAGGTGAGGAATGTCACAGCAAGCAATGAACGTCAATAAAATTATTGACCATGCTAAATTCACACCATTTCACTTCAATGTTGTCGCTTGGTGTTTACTCATTATCCTGTTTGATGGTTATGACTTAGCAATTAATGGCGTAGTTTTACCATTATTGATGGATGAATGGGGTTTAAGTGCTGTTCAAGCAGGCATGCTCGCAAGTACTGCACTTGCAGGGATGATGTTTGGCGCAATGATTTTTGGTTCTTTAGCAGATAAGATTGGCCGTAAAAAAGTCATTATGATCTGTATTATTTTATTCAGTGGATTAACCTTTGCGGGTGGTTTTGCATCCAATCCAACTGAGTTCGGTATTTTGCGTTTCTTGGCAGGTTTAGGGATTGGTGGTGTTATGCCAAACCTTGTGGCTTTGACCTCAGAATATGCACCTCAAAAAATGCGTAGCACCTTGGTAACTACTATGTTTAGTGGTTATGCGGTAGGTGGTGTGATGGCTGCATTATTAGGTTCATGGTTTACACCAAGTTTTGGTTGGGAAATCATGTTCTTTATCGCAGGTATTCCATTACTTTTACTTCCAATTATTTGGAAATTCTTACCTGAATCTTTAACTTTCATCGTAAAAGAAAATCGTCAGGAAGAAGCTCGTCAAATCGTGGCGAAGATTGAACCTAAAGTAAAAGTTGAGAAAGATACAACTTTCGAGCTGGATCAAGTAGATGAGCCTGAATCGGCAACTGTTGTCAGTTTGTTCCGTCGAGGACGCGCTGTAAATACATTGTTGTTCTGGGTTGCATTCTTTACATGCTTATTAACCATGTACGCACTCAGCAGCTGGTTGCCAAAATTGATGATGGCTGCGGGCTACTCAATGGATAATAGCTTGATGTTCATGATGGTCATGAATGTTGGTGCGGTAGTGGGGATCGTTGGCGGTGGTATCTTGGCCGACCGTTACCATTTAAAACCAGTATTGATGTTCTTAGGTTTAATGGGTGCGATTGTGATGAGCTTAATGGGCTTCCAGTCGAATATGCTGTTACTTTACATCTTGGTGTTCTTGGCAGGTGCTGCATCGATTGGTTCACAGATGTTGTTATATAGCTACGTAGCTCAGTACTATCCATTGGCAGTTCGTTCAACAGGGATTGGCTGGTCATCTGCGATTGGTCGTATGGGAGCAATTGTAGGTCCAATCTTGATTGGCGGCTTACTTGGGATGAACTTACCAGCGCATTTTAACTTTATGGCAGTAGGTTTACCTGTGTTGATTACCGCAATTGCAGTGGCTCTGATTATGAATGAAAGTGAATCTGAAAAGATTGGTTCAAGTCAGCCAAGTATTGCCAAAGCTTAAATAATTGAATGATTTAAAAGCCTCCGTAAGGGGGCTTTTATTTTTTTAATTTTTCTATTTATGATTAATTGAAAAATTTTTTAAAGATATATGGAGGGGGAGTTGTGAAATTATTTTTGTCATGTATGGAGTGTTTAAAAGAACAAGGCTTCCCATCTAATAACTTTGCAGTTGTAGATTTTACCGAACAAGGTGCTTATTCAATAACTTGTCCCAAAGGCCATGAAACTATAACAGTACTTCAGCAAATGAAATTCGAGGTGTTATATGAAATAGGAGCAAATGCAATTTTAGATGGATATTATCGTGAAGCTGTATCTTCTTTTGCAGCTAGTTTAGAGCGATTTTATGAGTTTACAATTAAAGTGCTTTTAAGTAAGTCTTGTGATGAGCAAGCAATAGATCAAGGCTGGAAAAAAGTGGCTAGCCAATCTGAGAGACAGTTTGGCGCTTTTTTATTTTTATGGATAAATCATTTTAACTCTTTGCCTGTAGTTTTATCAGACAAAATGGTAAATTTTAGGAACTTAGTTATTCATAAAGGAGTCATACCAACAAGAGAAGAAAGTATAAAATATGGAGAAGAGGTACTAAATATTATTAATACTTTGAAGAAAGAGCTTATAGAAAATTATTCATCACAATTAGAGAAAATAGTTTTTAAACATTTATCCAAGTCATATCAGAATACTAATCCTAATTTACCTTTTACTACAATGTGTCTATCTACAATTGTAAGTCTGTCAAATGTGCAAGAGAGTCACAATAAAAAAACATTAGATGAACACTTAAAATGTTTATCCGATAGAAGGGAAATCTACAAAAGTTAATGCTAAGCAATATTTTTTGTTATATAAACATCGTAAGGTAAGAAGGTAAAATTTAATCTTGCATAGTGGAATTATTATGAACTTCAGCTCCATCTCCCCAATCCCTGAAGATAATAGCGAACTTCATCTTCCTGAACTCATCTATTGGGCTTCATTAGGCGAAATCACAGAAGTTGAAACAGCTTTAAATAACGGAGCTGATGTAAACCAAATTGATGATGAAGGTTATAGCGCACTTCAAGCAGCCGCAGAGAACGGGTACTTAGATGTAGTACAACTGCTAGTCGAAAAAGGTGCAAATGTTGCTTACAAAGGTCAATTTACAGCTTTAGAACTCGCTGAAATGGCAGGCGAGCAAGAAATCGTAGATTACTTAAAAAGTCTGTAAAACATGCAAAATAAAACCCCTAAAAAGGGGTTTTAATCGTTTAAGACTGCGTCAATTCTTTATAAATGGCTTCATTAAATGCAGGAATATCATCAGGACAACGTGAAGTGATGAGCGACCAACCGCCCGTATTACAACGATGCACCTCTTCATCGACCCATTTACCGCCTGCATTTTCTAAATCAATTTTTACTGACTTATAAGACGTCAAATTTTTATCTTTGATACGTTGTGCATCAATTAATGTCCAAGGCGCATGACAAATAGCTGCGATTGGTTTTTGATGGTCAGCAAAACTTTGAATCAATTTTTGAACCTGTGGATGAATTCGCAAGTTATCCGCATTCACCGTTCCCCCAGGAATAATCAGGATGTCATAGTCGTTTGCATTGACTTCATCAAAGCTTATGTCAGGTTGAACTTGATCTGAAGGCTCTTGATCCCCAACCACAGTCTGAACAGATTTCTTTTCTTCAGCAGCATGATAGGTTTCAATCCCTTTTAATTTTAAAAATGCTAAGGGTTTGATTAATTCATCTTTTTCAACACCAAAATTTGCAGTAATAAATAAAGCTTTTGCCATGTTCACATCCTCAATCTTTAAAATTTTGTATGTAAGCGGTTTGCACTAGGATATTCCGTCTTGTAGGAACAGCATAAGTCGCTTGCACTTTGGAAATTACAGTCAGAGTTGTTGCGTGACACACTTTAAAATTAACAAATGGAATTCATGAAAGTGTTGTGAAAGCGAAAAAGCATGATGAATAATTGTTTTACAAGCGTGACAACGTGTAGTGTGCTTAAAAAATTCTATGTGTAAGAAAAAGAAAAGCCCATCTTCCTGATGGGCTTTTCTTCGTATCGGCTGCTTGTAGGTATAACTCCTGTCGTACCTCACGTCCTGATGCTCAAACTTATTATTGTTGTTTTTTGTTTGGGAAACTTCCTGTTTCCTGATGGTTTAAGAATAGTGCAGTGACGTTGATATGCATAGCCGACAATAGAAGAGATGATTGTAGGAAAATGCTTACAAAACTGTCTAAGTGATTCATTTATCGCTCAATAGATCAATTTAGCGTTTTATATTTTCACGAATGAATTGATCACTGTATTTTACCAGCTGATCTAATGCAGGTTGCTCAACAGGGTAGTGCCCACCATTTTGTAAAGTCATCACACGATAAGGTACTTTCAACTGTGTCAAAACAGGTTGGCTCAATTTTAAAGGAGTCCATTGATCCTGTTCAGGTTGAGTCAGTAACACAGGTGCTTGATTAAACTGAGTCAAAGGATATGGTTTTTGGTAATGCATATAGCTGTTTAAAAACTCCACGCTCATGCTATTACCTGCGGATGTCTTGTCAGCCAGCATGATGCGTAAGGCTTCAGGGTCATTGGTGAGTTTTGACATCTTTGATACCAAGGACATAGGTAAGGCGATTTGCTTCAAAGGGGTATGTGCTACTGCTTTCATACTCGGCAAAAGAACAGGGCTTAGAGCACTAAAACGCATAGTTCCTTTTTGAACGTCTTTAAATTCTTGATCGAGAAAGGTCATTCCGATGATGCCATCGACATGTTGATTCTGCATGGCCACATGTAGCGTGAGCATTCCACCTGCTGAGAGTCCATAAAGGAAAATAGGACGATCATCTTTTTGCGCTTGTTCGTTCACAAAATCATTGACCAATTTCACCCAATGATCATAACGAATTTCTTTTTTTGAAGGGTATTGCGTCAGACCATAACCGGGTAAATCCAATGCGAAGGTTTCATACCCTTTTTGGGCAAGTGGACGCCCAAGAATTAAACTCATCTGACGACCATTTGTACCTACGCCATGTAATAAAATGACTTTGGCTGGCGCTTTAGTATTGGGATAAGCATCGACATGTACACGGTAATCATTCCAACTCCAGTAGTACTCATGTGGTTTGTTTTGGTCATTGAGTCGAAATTTCGAAGGGAGTCTTTGTTGTAATTGTTGCCAAGCTGCTTGTTGCTGGTAAGACTGTGGAATTTTAGTTTGAGTCCAAGCCAAATTGGAAATTAATAAAGCCATCATGGTGGCAACGGTTGTGAGTATTATTTTGAGCACGATTAAACGCCTTTCGTTTTTTTCAAACACTATAAAAATGAAAAGCAACTTTGTTTATTACCCAAATCATCAATCGTAAAGGAATCGAGTCAATTGCTAAGCTCAAGTTACTGAAATTAAATGCATATTATTTTTTGTTTAGATTTGGTTGTATGTTAAATGTACAGAAATAGGTCTTAGGTCATCAGTGATGAATAGAAAATTTAAGCAGTTGTATTTGATTGTTTTTTAATCAAGCAAGTTGAGTTGAATTCATGGTAAAATGATCGGCTTTCATCTTTGATCTATTTTTTGATCTTCCATCTGCCAGCCGAGAATTGCTAGCCATGTCTACTGCTTATACCGCTCAGACTGCGCCAAAAGCGTTGTTTGATTACGACAAATATTGGGCGTCTTGTTTTGAACCCGCGCCTTTTTTGCCGATGTCACGCGAGGAAATGGACCAACTCGGTTGGGATAGTTGTGACTTTATTTTTGTTTGTGGTGATGCTTATATCGATCATCCATCATTTGTAACCGGTATCATTGGCCGTGTGCTTGAAGCGCAAGGTTTCCGTGTTGGTATTATTGCCCAACCAGACTGGACGAATGTTGAAGCATTCCGTGTACTTGGTAAACCAAATATTGCTTGGGGCGTATCGGCAGGTAACATGGACTCTATGATCAACCGTTATACGGCTGACCGTAAGATCCGTTCAGATGATGCTTATTCTCCAGATAACCAACCGAATAAACGTCCTGACCGTGCAGCAACAGTCTATTGTCAACGTTGTCGTGAAGCGTTCCCTGATGTTCCTGTTCTGCTAGGCGGTATCGAAGGTTCATTACGTCGTATCGCGCATTATGACTATTGGTCTGACAAAGTTCGTCGTTCTATTTTAATGGATTCAAAAGCCGATCTATTGATGTATGGTAATGGTGAACGCTCAATCATTGAAGTGATGCACCGTCTAGCCAAAGGCGAAAAAATTACAGACATTACTGATGTTCGTGGTACTGCATTTATTATTAATAAGCATAACCGTGCAGCGAAAGCTAAATTTGTTGAGATCGCATCAAATGATGTCGATACCATAGGCCGTGTTGATCCAATCATCAATCCATATGTGATGACCGAAGATATTGATGGCTGTGAAATTGAGAAAGACAAAGGCAACAGCTTAACGCAGTATCAGAATTTCCAAAAAGAAGTGGTCAGCAATCCGATTGTTCGTGAAGGCGACAATTTGGATGCAGATACGCAAATCGTGCAGTTACAGCCATCATCTAAGGCGATTAAGCATAAGTTGCCACCACGTGAATTGGCTGTGATTCGTCTACCTTCTTTTGAAGAAGTTGCCAATGATCCAGTGCTTTATGCCCATGCAAACCGTATTTTGCATCTAGAAACCAATCCAGGGAATGCGCGCGCACTCGTGCAGAAGCATGGTGAGCGTGATGTCTGGATTAATCCACCGCCAATCCCACTAACCACAGAAGAAATGGATTATGTGTTCGACTTGCCTTATGCACGTCTACCACATCCATCTTATGGCGATGCGTGTTTCCCAGCGTTTGACATGATCAAGTTCTCTGTGAACATCATGCGTGGTTGTTTCGGTGGTTGTACCTTCTGTTCGATTACGGAGCATGAAGGTCGAATTATTCAAAACCGTTCTGAAGAGTCGATCTTACGTGAAGTTGAAAAGATTCGTGATACGGCGCCGGGCTTTACAGGCATTATTTCGGACTTAGGTGGTCCGACAGCCAATATGTATCGTTTGGCATGTAAAGATCCAGAAATTGAAAAGAACTGTCGTAAGCCATCGTGCGTGTTCCCAGGTGTTTGTCAAAACTTGCATACTGATCACGCACCTCTTACGCAGTTATATCGTAAAGCTCGTGCTTTACCGGGTATTAAAAAGATTTTGATTGGTTCGGGTCTACGTTATGACCTTGCAGTTTTGAACCCTGAATATGTGAAAGAATTAGTCACGCATCATGTCGGTGGCTACTTAAAAATTGCACCTGAACATACCGAAAAAGGCCCGCTCAATAAAATGATGAAGCCGGGTATCGGGACGTATGATCGCTTTAAGCAGATGTTTGATCGTTTCAGTAAAGAAGCAGGTAAGGAACAATATCTTATTCCTTACTTTATTGCGGCGCATCCGGGTACAACCGATTACGACATGATGAACCTTGCAATTTGGTTGAAAAAGAATGGTTTCCGTGCTGACCAAGTACAAACCTTCTATCCATCACCAATGGCAACTGCGACCACCATGTACTACACCGGTAAAAATCCGCTTGCGAAAGTGGCACGTTATACTGAAGATGTCGACATTGTAAAAGGTGAAAAACGCCGCCGTTTACATAAAGCTTTCTTACGTTACCATGATCCAAATAACTGGCCTTTACTGCGTGAAGCTTTGAAAGAAATGGGTCGTCAGGACTTAATTGGTAATTCTAAGCAACATTTGATTCCGACGTATCAGCCTCAGGGCACGGATGGTCAATATCAATCTGCACGTAAGAAAAATTCAACTGTTGCAGGTGATTCACAAAAACGTACGGGTCAAACTGCTAATCGTGGTCAATCACAAGGACAAAATAATCGTCCGAAGAAAGGCCAAATCTTGACACAGCACACTGGTTTGCCACCACGTGAGACTGGAGATCGCAAAAAACCTTTTGGCGAGGGGAAACCTAAGGGTAAATCCAAACCCAAGTCTCGTGCATAAATGATAATTTCTTTTAAAAGGACGCTGCGGCGTCCTTTTTTGAACATTTTCTATACAATATTTTCGATGATGCTCATTTTATCGGAATATTGGGCTTGATTTGGGTAAGTCTCTTTTTTGTTTTAAAATAATCATTTAAATTAGTAGTTTAGTGAGGTTTTGAGTTTTTCATTTCAGGTGATATTGTATTATCTTCAAATGAAATTTTCATCATTGTCCAACAATTATGTAATAGTGTGATGTGGTTCATGTTTTAAACTATAGCCAATAAGTGCAGAACATGTTTAATATAAGCTTGGTCTGAAGCGCTTTTCACTTGGACTATGCGATGTATAACATCAGCATAATGAAACAATAATAAAAGTTGTGTTTTTTGAAGTAGTTTAAAAAAGAAATTAACGATAAGAATTCAAATAAGGATACTAGTCATGGATATCATGATCATCGCGAGTGTGATCATACTCGCTGTGGTGTTGTTCATTGCTTATAAAGGATTAAAGCATCAACAACCCTCTGATAGCATGCTCCGTCAAAGAGCAGTGTTTAGCCCCTATCAGCAAGTAACTTTCAATCGTCTTAAAGAAATCATGCCAAATGCGCATATTTTGGCACATGTCTCTTTTGACGCCTTACTGACCACAAAGTTACCGCGTACACGCCGTAAATATGAGTCAATGTTTGCTGATTTTGTGGTGATGAATAAGGATTGTAAAGTTCTTGCCATTGTCAGTTTAGAAGATAAATTTTCATTCAAACGTGGACATACTTTACAGTTTCAAAATGCATTACTTGAAACAGCGGGATACAAAGTGATCTCTTACCATGCTGTCCCAGAATATGTGCAGTTAAGACGTGATTTTTTGGATGAATACACTGAGGAAATGCCAATTGAATGGGGAGATGAATCCGTGATTGAGCATAAATTAGAAAAGTATAGTGCTGGGCGATTGGCAGATATTCGCGCATTTAGCTAATCATCTTTGAAATAAAAAAGCATGCTCAGGCATGCTTTTTTTTTATCAAGGTTTCGCGGCAATTACCGTTAGCTCAACAAGAACATCGGGATGATACAGTTTAGCCTCTACGCATGTACGCGGTAGAGCTTGAATATCAGAAACCCATGCATCCCAAACTTCATTGAATGCTGCATAATCTTTTTCAATATCTTTTAGATAAATTGTCACAGACATGATATGGCTTTTATCTGTACCTGCTTCAGCCAATAAACGGTCAATAATGTCAAAGGTTTGTTGTGACTGTCCACGAATGTCGAGCGACGTGTCTTCTGCTAACTGACCTGCCAGATGAACGAAGTGACCAAAAATAGCGACCTCAGAAAAACGTTTTTGAACGTGTAAACGTTGAACAGACATAAAACTCATCCCTTATAGATATAAATATAGATTATGAAACGCAGTATAGGATTTAGAAAGTATAGGGGAATTGGAACTATGAATTCGGTTTAATTGCTGTATCTCTGAAAGTTTATTTTTATGGGAGGAGATCAGAAATATTTGGAGAAAAAAGACATTGTACCCATTCAGATTAGAGTGCCCTGTAATATTCGGATGGATTGTCACGCCAATCACAGGACAAATGTGTTAGATATAGGTCTTCTAACAACATCTCAGCAGACACATGGGTAAATGTATTGCACGATTAGATTACTCTAAAAAGAAAAAAAAGGCGAAAAAAATTGACTTAATTTTGTTCTTTTGCATGAAAACTAGACGAAATTTACAATCCGAATAAATTGAGTTGAGTGTCTTGTTGTTTTTCTGAAAGTTGATACACCCCCACACCAATGAGTCTAAACTGATATTCATCAGGAATATTCATTTCCATTAACAATAATTTGAGTGCCAGTTGCAAATCCTGTATGTGATTGAAAGGTTGTTTAAAGCTTTTAGAGTGTTGTAAAACTTGAAAATTTTTAAGTTTGAGTTTGACGCTGATACCTCTAGCGATCATTTCTTTGTTTTGAAGATTTTGCCAAACACGAGAAAGCAGTGAAGTCCAAAATTGATCACATTGGTTTAAAAAAAGATCTTCATCAAACGTGGTTTCTTTAGAAATTTGCTGTCTTTGGCGTTCGCTTTGAACAGGTCGCTCATCGATCCCTTGAGCATAGAGAAATAATTGTTTGCCATATTTTCCGAAATGATGAGTGAGAAAGTTTTCTTCGACCTGCTGTAAATCCCCAAGTGTTTCGAGTTGCAAAGCTTTTAATTTTTCCTGTGTGACCTTTCCTACACCAGGGATTTTTTTGAGTGGAAGATCATAGATAAACTGTTGCACCTGATTGGGTTTGATCACACAAATGCCATTCGGTTTATTCCAATCAGATGCAATTTTGGCTAAAAACTTATTTGGTGCAACGCCTGCTGAAGCGGTCAATCCAGTATACTGAAATATTTCATCACGAATGTACATTGCAACTTCTGTGGCAGTTGGGATCTGTTGTAAGTTTTCAGTGACATCTAAATATGCTTCATCCAGCGATAAGGGTTCGATGATGCTGGTATATTTTTGAAATATCTTATGAATTTGAGCTGACACATGTTGGTATTTAGAAAAATTTGGCTCAATGACGATCACTTGTGGGCAAAGTTTTTTGGCTTGTGTCATCGACATGGCCGAACGTAAGCCATACTCACGAGCTGGGTATGATGCTGCTGCAACGACGGCCCGTGGGTGATGAGATGCAATGACCACAGGTAAGTGTTGTAATTCTGGACGCTCTCTAAGCTCCACAGAAGCGTAAAAAGCATCCATATCGATATGAATTATCTTTCGCAAAATGTTCAATCAATCATGAGATGCCTTAATTTTAACCCATAATTAAGGCATCGTTGAGCTGATTATTGGGTATGCGTAAGGCTCCGTCAGTAAAGTCACCTTTCGACCTTGATGCTGTGCATGATCAATCACGAGTTGTAGGCTTTTCGGAGAATGATCTGCTATTCGTGGTAGAAACTCTAAAGGTTGTGAAAGTGGTTTAAAGAAATTGTCCCAATGAATTGGTATGACTTCTTTCGGTTGTAACTGATCAATGGTTTCAGCGAGATACTGTTGTTGAAACTCGGGTGATTGTTTTGAAAGCTGAGCAATTCCTAAAAACAAGACATCTACATTTAACTTCTGAAATTGATTAGGAAGTGCACCTGTGCTGGCTTTAACTAAAATTTTGTGATTATTGTGCTCAATCAAGTAGTCAAAGCTACCGCCTTCTTTAAACTCATAAAAACGTGCTGGCTGAGGCAGTGGATGCAGAATCTCTTCACCTAAATCATTGTTCACTGCTGTAGGTGGCGTATGTTGTGAGAGAATCGGCGTAATACGAAATGCACCCAATTGTAGTGCTTGAAAAGGCACAGCCAGTTTCAATTGATGCTCAGGCACTTTGCCGCCTCGTGCTATATTTAATGTACTCAACGAACCAATGATGTGAGTTTTGGGGAGTGAACTTCCGAGTACTGAGATATCCAAAGCATGATCATAGTGACTGTGGGTCACCAATATGGCTTTGAGGCGTTTAAGCTCATGGTCCTGAATCATATTGTGAAGCAGTGTTTGATCACTGGAAAGGCGTTGTAAAGCAATGGTCATGAGAGACGGTCGACTAAAAAAACCATCAATTAGAATTTGTGAATTACCATCATCAAATAGCAATGTGGAAACGCCAAAAAAACGAACATTTAATTTTTGTTCACTGACGGGTTGGTCTATTTTAGCCTTCCATTGATTAAATTCGGAGAGCTTTCCTGATGGTTGCCATAAATAAAAAAACGCAGCCATGAGCGTGACAGCCAAAAGACTAACCACCGTTAAAATCCCTTTTTTAAGCGACATCATGTCATCCTTATAAAGCGTAACTCGCTTGCTTGAGCCAAGTTGCACTCTATTTTTTAGTTAGATCTCTTTAGTTGTAACGTACTGACTGCTTAAGATTTATGGCTCAATTTGATTTAATTTTAGAAATTTTATCCAGTCGTTTTGATCGCCATTAAATACATTCAAATCCACTGGTGTAGAAATACCCTTAATTTTACCTTTATTGGTGTATTGCCAAAAGATCCAATCTGGATTGTCTTTTAATTCAGGTTGAGAGGTGTATTCACGTACCCAGAGTGGGGTATTCGTAAAAGCACCCGCAAGTACGATGTTATAGAAGGCTTTAGAAACATAAAAGATAGGTTGTTTGCCATAATGTTGATGCAGCAAATCGTGCATAACATCGATTTCATGTAACAGTTGTTCTTTGCTATAGGTATTGATGCAATTGCTGTCGTATTCCAAATCAATGACTGGGGGAAGGGCATCTTCTTTACGTGGCACAGAATCAATGAAATTTAATGCCTGAACTTTTCCATCACGGCAAAGTCGATAGAAATGATACGCTCCGACTTTAAAACCATGCTCGCGTGCTTTAAGCCAATGATCCTGAAATTTTCGATCTTTAAAGTCGCCACCTTCTGTTGCTTTGAGGTAGACAAATTGATATTCCTTTTTTGGAATTTGCGACCAGCGAATCTCTTTTTGATGATGTGAGACATCAAATCCTTTGATTGGATACTCTTGAGCTGTTGCTGGTTGAAACGGCAAAAAGAAAAAGCTCAATAATCCGACCATGAGTGCGATCAGGGCTGCACCTAAAAGGGAGGTCCACAAGATAATCTTCTGCGAATAGATATGCTGCTTATTTTTTGAATTCATGAGCACTTAAAGATTGGTGCGAAATATGATTAATATCATAACGCGAATAAACGTAAATGGTAGCGACAGTATCTAGAATCCATATTCATTAGTCATCATCCATTTCTTTCGGAATTTTCCAAAAAATAAACATGGTAATAATATTAATTGAGCCCATTAAAATTAATGTCCATTGGAAGGCCTGTTGCATTTGTGCAGTACCAAGATAAGCGGTGAATACATTGACCAGTGTACCTGCAAGCGCTACACCAATACTCATGGACACCATCATAATCATCGAGAGAAAACTGTTACCACTACTAGCATCTTGTTGAGGCAAATCCTTTAAGGTTAGCGTATTCATAGAAACAAATTGCAGTGAGTTCAACATACCAAAAATGAAGAAATGTAATGTTCTTAGCCATAAAGGTGTTTCGGCTGAGGTGAGGGCAAAACTTGCAATACATAAGCCAATAAGGCAGGTATTGACTAATAACACCCGACGATACCCAAATCGTTGAATAATTTGGCGAATGATCGGTTTTGATGCCAGTGAACCCAATACCGTTGGAATCATAAGTAAACCGGTAATAAATGGTTCAAAACCAAAAGCAACTTGTAGCATTAAGGGGATAAGAAAAGGCATCGCATTGCCGCCTAAGCGGGCAAAAAAGTTGCCTACAATACCAATCGCGAAAATTTGATTTTTGAATAGTTTCCCACGAAATAGAGCATTTTGGTGGGTATGGGCATGCACCATGTACCAAGCACTTGCAGATAAACCAAACACAATAAGAACAATACTCCACCATAGTGGAAGATAGGGGCTAGCAAAATTTTCAATCCCTAAACTTAAGCCAACCATCGCGATGACTAATAACAAGAAGCCAAAAAAATCAAATTTAGCAACATGGGTCTCGGTCACATTTGGCATGGCTTTAAATGTGAGAAAAACTCCAATGAGTCCAATAGGAATATTAATTAAGAAAATCCACTCCCAAGTCACGTACTCCACTAGCCATCCGCCAAGAGTAGGACCGATTAAGGGGCCAATCAGACCTGCAAGACTCATCAGAGACATGGCTGCAAGGAATTGGGTTCTAGGAATGATTTTCAACATTGCAAGACGCCCAACTGGAAGCAGTAAAGCACCTCCAATCCCTTGAATCACTCGGAAAAATAAAAGCTCATTTAAATTAGAAGAAAATGCACATCCGAGCGATGCCAAAGTGAAAATGATAATTGCAGAAAAATAAACATTTCGGACACCAAATCGGTCAGCCAGCCAACCACTGAGTGGAATACAGGCTGCGACTGACAATACATAAGCCACCACGACACTATGCATGTGTAGAGGATCTTCATTGAGGTGATGAGCGATTGCAGGAATCGCAGTATTGATGATAGTTGTGTCTAGACCTTGCATAAAAAAGCCGATCGAAACCAAAAACACCAATAATCTAAACTCAGGCTGTAAGGGTTGGTGTGCTGTGCTGCTCATCTTGTAGGATCATATTAGTAAGTTAATATTTTAAAACAGTTTCTCAGTATCACTTGTGGTTTATTTACGAAGGATTTGCAACAAAATTGCAATCTAATGGTCACAGCATTGTCATCGCATGGTCATAGAGTTGTTGCCAACAACATCATAAGACGATTAAAAAAATGAAGCTAAAGTCTAACGCACTTGTGATCGCAATGTGTGCATTGGGGCTAGGGGCATGCAATGATGACACTAACAATATCACATCAGTACCAGATATTACGCCTGAATCGATTGAACTCACCTATCTCAGTCGTACAGACAGTCGTGGTTTTGCGGTCAGCGCAGCAGAGATACCTGCCTATGATGCACAAAGCCAAAGATTGTTTGTTGTAAACGCAAAAGAAGGCGTGGTTGATATTTTTGATTATCGCCAACCTCAGCAACCTAAATGGATTGGCTCTTTAGATGCTAAATCATATTTAACAGACTCAGAAGTAAATAGTGTTGCTGTAAAAAATGGAATTGTTGCCTTGGCTGTACAAGCCAAAGATAAAACAGATCCAGGAATCGTGGCACTTTTTAATGCCAATGATTCGAGCTTTATTGCCCAAGTTCCAGTGGGTTCTCTACCCGATATGCTGACCTTTAGTGCAGATGGTAAAACCTTATTGGTGGCGAATGAAGGAGAGCCATCTCATGATTATGCGATTGATCCCGAAGGTTCGATTTCAATCATTGATCTCTCAAATTTGAACAAACCAGTTGCAAAAACAGCTGACTTCAAAGCCTTTAACAGTCAAGCACAGCTATTACGTAATCAAGGTGTGCGAATTTATGGTCCAAATGCAACAGTAGCGCAAGATTTTGAACCTGAATACATCACACTCAGCGCAGATGGCAAAATTGCATGGGTCGCATTACAGGAAAATAATGCCTTAGCTAAGGTGGATGTTTTAAATGCCAAAGTCATGGCTGTTTATCCGCTCGGTTTTAAAGATCATGGCTTACAAGGTCATGGTTTAGATGTCAGTGATGCCGATGGTGAAAATGGTCTTGCGAAGATCAATATTCAAACTTGGCAGCATGTTCGTGGCTTATATATGCCAGATGCGATCTCAAGTTACGAAGTCAATGGTAAAACGTATATTGTCACTGCCAATGAAGGGGATGCTCGTGCTTGGGGTGAAGATGATCCTGAATATTGGGGAGAAAAATTAAAGGATAATCCGAGTGCTCAAGGTAATATTAAAAAGGGTTTTGTTGAAGAATGGCGTGTGAAGCATCTAGTCCATAAAGATGGTTTCGATAGACGACAAGGGGAAGATCTGCCACCACAATTAAGAGCACTGGCGAAAGGTGCTGAATTGAATCCTCTGCATTTTGCATATTGTGGAGCGATCGATGGAGATGCTAAAGGATGCCGTGAAGACAAGATGCTTGGTCGTTTGAATATCACTTGGACTGAAGGTTATCAAAAGAATACTAATGGCACACCTAAACTCAATGCTCGAGGCAATTTGGTTTATGATCATTTATATAGCTTCGGGGCACGATCTGTCAGTATTTGGACAGAAAATGATGCACAAACAGGATTAGAGCTGGTTTGGGATTCGGGTGATGATTTTGAACAATATATTGCTCAGCACCATCCTGAGATCTTTAATGCAAACCATGAAGAAGCAGGGATCGATAATCGTAGTGACAATAAAGGCCCAGAGCCAGAAGGCGTGGTGATAGGTCAAATCGGTCAGAAAACTTATGCATTTATTGGTTTAGAACGAGCTGGAGGCGTGATGGTATATGACATCTCCAATCCTGCCCAACCCCAATTTGTGCAATATATTCATTCACGAAAACTTGATGCAACCACTGCCGATATCGAGGCAGGTCAGGCAGGAGACTTAGGTCCTGAAGGATTAACCTTTGTTTCAGCAAAAGAATCTCCAACGGGTATGCCTTTACTGATTGTAGGGAATGAAGTCAGTGGTACTACAGCAACGTATCAGATCACGTTGAAATAGAGCCTGATCGTGTAGATGTATGATAAAAGAGCCATATGGCTCTTTTATTTTTTACTCGTCATGCGTAATGCTTTAAAGTCTTGTTGAATTTAGACCACGAATTGTTCAGGGCATTTCAAGTTTGCGATGGCATTGATGATTTGATGTGAATGCTCGCATACGATGATTTTTGCACGATGTTGAGCAGGTAGAAAACCTTCTTGTACTGCATGATCGAGTTGTGCAATCAAGGCATTATAGAATCCATTGACGTTATAAATAATCATTGGTTTTTGGTGTTGATTTAACTGTCCCCAAGTTGCGATTTCTAAGATTTCTTCAAATGTACCTAAACCTCCCGGGAGCGCAACAAAAGCACTAGCACGTTCAGCCATCATGGCTTTGCGTTCATGCATTGTTCTTACCACGTGAAGTTCTGTTAACTGATTATGGGCAACCTCGTAATCAAGCATAAATTCAGGAATAACACCAACAACTTCACCATGGTTTTCAATGACTGTATCTGCGACTTGTCCCATTAATCCGATACTTGCACCACCATATACGATGCCAAATCCTTGCCTTGCAATTTTTTCAGCCAAAGCAATGGCTTTTTGTTGGTAAATAGGATTATTGCCAAAACGAGAACCACAATAAAGTGCAATAAGGCATTGAGTTGCTTTTGATTTAACTGATGTATCGGTCTCTAAGGTGTTATTAAGAATGCTTGTATTCATATTTATTTACTCACCTTTTTTAAATTAACTTCATCATGTAGTTTAATCTAAGCAAGAAAGGTGACAACTGTATAGATAAATAAGATTTTTTTGAAATATTTTGTAGTTTCATTCCAAAATGATTGATAAAGCCAATCTTGATTCACCGAAAAAATAGTGAATTGCAATAAAATCTTTTCTATACTGAAAATCTGTTCGGCAACCAATACATCAATATGAGTAGTGATCGACATCGCTCAATAGAACAAAATATTATTTATTTTCTAAATTTAAATACTGCATTTATAACTTTGCCTCATCACTTTGGTTTAAATGAATCCCATCTTCCTGAAACGTGGGAGTGTAACTCATGATTTTTGAATGGATGTCTGATCCTTCCGCATGGGTGGGACTCTTAACTTTAATTATTTTAGAAATTGTTCTCGGGATTGATAATCTCGTCTTTATCGCGATTTTGGCGGAAAAACTGCCGCCTGAGCAACGCAATAAAGCCAGAATTTTAGGCTTAACGCTCGCGCTTGGCATGCGCCTAATCCTTTTGGCGTCAATCGCTTGGATTATCACGTTAACGAATCCATTATTCCATATCTTTGATCATCCGTTTTCAGCCCGAGATCTTATTTTGATTTTTGGCGGTATTTTCTTGTTAATGAAGGGAACTTTAGAACTACATGAACGTCTAGAAAGTAAAGTTCATGTTAAAGAAGAAAATCCTGTTCATGCTGCATTTTGGATGGTCATTGTACAGATCGTGGTATTGGATGCAGTGTTCTCACTCGACAGTGTGATTACAGCAGTCGGTATGGTCAAAGATCTTTCGGTCATGATGATCGCCGTAATTATTGCGATAGGAATCATGCTATGGGCCTCTAAAGCCCTCATGGACTTTGTGAATAAGCATCCAACTGTGGTGATTCTGTGTCTATGTTTCTTGATGATGATCGGTTTCTCATTGGTTGTCGAAGGCCTAGGCTTCCACATTCCGAAGGGTTATCTATACGCTGCAATTGGTTTCTCTGTCCTGATTGAGTTTTTAAATCAATTGATGCGCCGTAACCAAGAAAAAACGGTAACAACGACTGATTTACGTTTCAAAACAGCATCTGCCGTCATTCGTATGCTTGGTGGTAAGTCAAAAACGGCAGATGCTCAATCGGCAAATACGGATGATGTTTTGGCTACCCAAGCGTTGGTAGAGGAAATGTTCTCGGATGAGAATGCTGTATACCAAAGCGTGATGTTGCAAGGAGTATTAGGTTTATCTGAGCGACCAGTCAAATCATTAATGACCCCACGTCCAGAACTCGAATGGATCGATTTAGATGACGATCCTGAAAGTATTAAATATCAAGTGCTTTCTATGAAACATTCACGTTTGATCGTTGCACATGGCGAGCTAGACAATATTGCTGGGGTGGTGCTCACGCATAACGTTTTGAATGACTATATTGAATCAGGCGATTTTAATTTCGAAAAACACATTCGAGAGCCTGTCATTGTCCATGAAAGCGCTCAAGTCTTAATGGTGATGGATCAATTGCGTCAGGCACCCTTACAAATGGCGATTGTGCTCAATGAATATGGTTCCATTGAGGGTATTGCAACACCGATTGATATTTTAGAAGCGATTGCGGGTGAATTCCCGAACGAAAATGAAATAGAAACTGCAGTTGAAAGCTTAGAGGATGGTTCACTCATGCTCGAGGGTTCAACTGATATTCGTCATATTTCATTATTGCTTGATCGTGATTTAGTTGATGAGTCAGAACAGTATTCTACGCTGTCTGGTTATATCTTATTCCATTTAGGACATTTACCTGAAAATGGAGAAACCTTTGAAGCAGAAGGATATCTATTTGAGGTGGTTACAATGGATGGTCATAAAATCGAAAAAGTACATATTGTACCCATCGTAAAACGAGACCCATCAGAATGATTTAAACTCAGTTAAAATAGCATCTCATTAGGTGCTATTTTTTTGGAATATTGATGTCCGAACTCAATTGTCCTTGCGGGCATGGAATTTATACACACTGTTGTGAACCTTTACATCGTGGTCAGCGTGTTGCAGAAAGTGCTGAACAGCTCATGCGTTCTCGCTATAGTGCATTCGCTAAACATGAAATCGACTATATTGTGAGTACCACAGCATCAGGTCAGCAAAGTCATTTAGACATTGCTGCCATTCGGGATTGGGCGATGAGCAATCAGTGGTTAAAATTAGAGGTTATTCAGCATTTACCTCGTCTGGATAAAACCCATGCTCAAGTTGAATTCAAAGCACATTACCAACATGTCGATCAGGTACATGTCCATCATGAAACCTCAAATTTCGTACTCATCAATAGACAGTGGTATTTTTTAGACCCAACGACAGATCAAACTGTGACGATGAAGCAGACTTGTATTTGTGGATCAGGGAAAAAATTTAAGCAATGTTGTGCGCGATTTCTCTAGAATTAATTTTTAATTAACTTAGAATATTGCGCATTAAAAACCCTCATTTGGAAGTAGGGCAATGTTACTCACCGTTATTTATATTATTGCGATTACTGCGGAAGCGATGACAGGCGCCTTGTCTGCAGGTCGACGAAGTATGGATTGGTTTGGTGTCATTATTATTGCCTGTGTGACTGCTTTGGGCGGAGGATCAGTTCGTGATGTTTTGCTAGGGCACTATCCTTTAACTTGGGTGAAACATCCTGAATATCTAGTACTTACATGTTGTGCAGCATTATTTACGATTTTTATCGCAAAATGGATGCGACATCTACGTTCGGTATTCTTACTTCTAGATGCCTTAGGTCTGATAGGTTTTACCATTATTGGTTGTCAAATTGCGATTCAAATGGAACAGGGTTTCGTGGTTTGTGCAGTGGCAGGTGTATTGACAGGCGTTTCAGGGGGTATTTTACGAGATATCTTATGTAACGATGTGCCTTTAGTCTTCCGTCGCGAACTTTATGCCAGTATTTCTTTTGTTGCGGTCATTTTCTATTGGGGCTGTATCGAAGTCGGTTTTTCACAAGATATCACCATTATTTCTACTCTTGTTTTTGGTTTCACATTGCGTTGTATCGCAATTTACTTTGGCCTTGAAATGCCAAAATTTATTTATAAAGATGATGATGAACAGTCGGCGTCATCAAAAGATGTAAATTAAACTTTTTACACTCATCTTTCAAAATGGCCGATAATGTGATCGGTCATTTTTATATGGTTCTTTAGAAAATAAAAATAAGCAGTGTTGAGAAAACAGCGATTGTCATTGGTTGTATTTAAATCACTCCTCACAGAGAGCATGCTATGGATTTAATCTCACGAATACAGCGTTTACCTATTGGTAAATTTCACTACACCTTGTTGTGGGTGATTGGATTAGGCTGGATGTTTGATGCAATGGATACTGGACTAATTTCCTTTATCTTGGCGAAGATGGCTGAAGACTGGCAAATGACGCCTGCTGAAAAAGGTTGGGTTGTATCCATCGGCTTTGTGGGGATGGCGATAGGTGCGGTGTTCTCTGGTGGACTGGCAGATCGAATCGGACGTAAAGCAGTATTTGCTACAACATTGGTCATCTATAGTATAGCAACAGCTCTTTGTGCTTTCGCACCAAATTTAACATGGTTATTAATCTTTAGATTTATTGTAGGTTTAGGCTTAGGCGGACAGTTACCAGTTGCCGTGACTTTAGTGAGTGAATACATTCCAGCCCATGTTCGTGGGCGCTTTATTGTGTTACTTGAAAGCTTCTGGGGGCTAGGCTGGTTATGTGCTGCACTGGTTTCTTATTTCGTCATCCCTAAATTTGATTGGCATGTTGCATTTTTATTGGGTGGTTTGCCTGCACTTTATGTCTTCGTTATTCTAAAAAAAGTTCCGGAATCTATTCCTTACTTGATCAATCGAGGTCGTATTGATGAAGCGCACGCGATTGTGCAAAAAATCGAGCGACAGTGTGGTGTCGAAGTCATCGAAAAAATTGAAGTGAAACCAGTTTCAACACATTCATATGTCAGTTTTGGTCAGTTATGGTCAAGCGGTTTCGCTAAGCGCAGTTTAATGCTGTGGTTAATTTGGTTTGGGATTGTTTATTCGTATTACGGTATTTTCACGTGGTTACCAAGTCTTTTAGTCAAAGAGGGATATACCATTGTGCAGTCTTTTGAATATGTTCTCGGGATGATTTTAGCACAATTGCCAGGTTATATTGTCGCGGCATGGCTCGTCGAAAAGTTAGGGCGTAAAGCGACGCTTTCAGGCTTTATTGCAATGTGTGCAGTATCAGCATATTTCTTTGGGCAGGCTGATACCGTAGCGATGATCATGTTCTGGGGATGCTTGATGTCATTCTTTAATCTTGGTGCATGGGGCGTTTTATATACCTACACGCCTGAACAATATCCTGCAAATATTCGTGCTTTCGGATCAGGATGGGCAGCAGCAATTGGGCGTATTGGTGGGATTGTTGCACCTTTAGTGGTTACCCATATGATGGTGGCTTCAAATGGATTTAGCCAAGTATTTATGATGTTTACCGCTGTATTATTGGCAGTTGCAGCCGTGATCTTGGTGCTCGGTGAGGAAACCAAAGGTAAGACACTTGAGTCTATGGGGATGTAAATCTGTGAAAAAAGAGGAGCTAAGCTCCTCTTTTTTAGACCCATTTTTGACGTGCTTTAGTTAAGTCAAAATGTAATGTGTTTGACACTTGCTGAAGATTGAATTTTTCTTTATCTTCAGGGAGTTGAATTAAAATAGGCAAAGCTGATACCCCATTGTCGCCATTGACAAAAGCATAGTGACGCTCAGTCTGATTAATTGAAATCAAACTTTCAAACTCAAGGTACACCGTCGTTTCATCATGTTTTTTGGGCACTTTCACGAGATCTAAATATGCAATTCGTCGATTATTAATTCCAGCCAATTTAAGCGCTTCAAGATCCGATTTTAACTTTTCAGTTTTATCAAACATTTTTTGAAAGAATCCTTTGTTTGATTGGCTTTCGAGTTCTCTTTTTTTCTGATTGAAAGCAATTTGATTGACTTTATGTTGGTCTAGAGCATCGGCAATAATTGTTTTAACTTGCTCAATCGCTGCTTGAGATTTGCTATGACTTGCCGCATAAGACTCTGCGTCTAAACTCACAAAAATAGTATGTCGTCTTTTTTCCATCAATTTTAAATAGGATAAAATTTTATATTCGAAAATTTGAGCTTGAGTATTGAAGGCGATAATGGGTTCACTTGAAAAGTCTTTATAAAAACTCGCAATATCAGAGAACAGACGATGCATACTGATAAAACAATAATCAAACTCATCAGGGTGACGAATTGAATGACGCAGTGCATATTGAAAAGGTTGCAAGATCTCAAGAGTTAAAGCTTTTTCGAAATCTAAAAGGCGCTCGTTAATGACTTGTTCGACTGAAAATCCAGAGGCATCGAGCGGTTTTTTGAGTAACGGTAATAACAGATCAAAATTGACGTTATGAAATTTTTCCATCAGATCCAAAATAGGAGTCGTGATCTGTCGTTGAATCGTAATAATTCGACTGACTTGCCATTTAAATTGTTCTAAATAACTTGGATCATTTAAACGTTTCTTATCCAACACCACGCCATTTAGGTAAACTCGATCTTCAAGACCTAGCTTTTCTTCCATTAAAAAGCGGCGGATAGAATATGGGTTCTGTCTAAAGTCATGAATGGTCGCGACCAGATATAAATACTGACTGCTTTCAATGACATCAAAATCACGAATTTTTTGTTCTTGAATAATAAAGTCTTGGAATAATGGATGGCTAATTTGCTTCAGTTGTCTCGGGAGGATGGTTTTGAACCAATAGCCTAAAATTTGATGTTTAATATGAACTTCAAGAATAAAAGTACGAATTTCTTCAGCTGTTAAATGTCGGCAATTATCAGGAACATTTAAGTCGAGTGTTTTGATGATATTTGCAGCATCATATAAAAAAGTTTTTCGTAGGAGTTGTTTGTCTCTAAGAAAACTTTGATCTTCTTCTGTTTCAATACGATCAATTTGATTTTGTACAGTTTCTAAGTAATCGGCGATTTTAATTACGTCTTGATATGATTTAAGCGTTTCTAAAGTGGCTGCGATCTTTTCAGCCAAAGTTCGCATTTTCGGTGAGATTAAATGACTGCTTAAATCCTGAAGACCAACAATGCCCTTAAAAGTGAATGATTGTCGATGTTGATCCCAGTAAATATTCTTCGCAGTCAGGAATTGTTCCTGGATCAGACCTTGTATTGGTGCGGGAACACTATTAAAAATATTTTTTAAACGCGTTTGCCAATGAACATCTAGATTAGGGTCAATTTGAAATAATTTTGAGCGAAGATCATAAGGAATGTAATTATGCATGTTTGTTCCGTTCATACGATGAGCGTATGTAAAAGCATTCGTTATAAAGTTGTGTTTTGATTATTGTATATTCAATAAAATTAATTGGATACAAGAAAAAAGTCCAATTTAAAATGAAATAAAACCAACTGGCCTTTTTTTTGTTATTTTATCTTTACAAAGTGTCCAACCTTGCTTGTTCTTCGCAGTTTGGGAGACTAGCATACACCCTTAAACTATTCATTCATTAGGATTTCACGATTCAATGACAAGCCTTGCGCACCAAGCGACAGAGAATCGTTCTGTAGCAGAATTTACAGAACAAGCTTACCTAAACTATGCGATGTACGTGATTATGGATCGTGCATTGCCTCATATTAGTGATGGATTAAAACCTGTACAACGCCGTATCGTATATGCGATGAGCGAGCTTGGTCTAAAGCATAGTGGTAAACCCAAAAAATCAGCACGTACAGTTGGTGATGTTTTAGGTAAATATCATCCGCATGGTGATTCTGCTTGTTATGAAGCAATGGTCTTAATGGCACAGCCATTTAGTTATCGTTATCCATTTATTGAAGGGCAGGGCAACTGGGGATCACCAGATGATCCAAAGTCGTTTGCTGCAATGCGATATACCGAGGCCAAACTATCACAATATAGTGAAGTCCTGCTCTCTGAGTTAGGTCAAGGAACTGTCGACTGGCAAGATAACTTTGATGGTTCATTAAAAGAGCCTGTAAATTTACCAGCACGCGTACCGAATATTCTTTTAAATGGTACGACGGGAATTGCGGTGGGAATGGCAACAGATATTCCACCACACAATTTACGGGAAGTTGTTAAGGGTACCATTGCACTGATTCGTAACCCGAATTTGTCTGATGAAAAAGTTGCTGAATATATTCCTGGTCCAGACTTACCGACTCAAGCAGAAATTATTACACCTGCTGATGAATTACTGAAATTACAAAGCACTGGGCGCGGCAGTTATCGCATGCGTGCGGTATATTCGGTTGAAAAAAATGAAATTGTCATCAGTGAATTACCATATCAGGTTTCTGGCTCTAAAATTATCAGCCAAATTGCTGATCAAATGCAGGCAAAAAAATTACCGTTGGTAAGTGATGTACGAGATGAATCAGATCATCAATGTCCAACACGTTTGGTAATTGTCTTGCGTTCAAATCGTATCGATGCAGATGCGGTCATGAGCCATTTATTTGCCACGACCGATCTTGAGTCGAGCTACCGCGTCAATATGAACATGATTGGTGCTGATGGTCGTCCACAAGTAAAATCAATCCGTCGTATTTTATTGGAATGGATTGAAATTCGTAAAACGACTGTGACGAGACGTTTGCAATACCATTTGAATAAAATTGAAAAACGTCTACATATTCTGGCGGGACTTTTAATTGCGTATTTAGATATTGATACGGTAATTCGCATTATTCGTGAGGAAGATCATCCGAAAGAAGTGTTAATGTCACATTTCGGTATTGATGAAATTCAAGCCGAAGCCATTCTAGAGCTTAAATTACGTCATTTGGCGCGTCTCGAAGAAATGGAAATTCGCCGTGAACAAGAAGAGCTTGAAGGTCGAGCAGCCGTGATTCGAGAGCAATTGGCGAATCCTGAATCTTTAAAAAATCTGATCATTTCAGAATTAAAAGAAGATGCGAAAAAGTTTGGTGATGATCGCCGATCTCCAATTGTTCAGCGTGAAGAAGCGATCGCGATTAGTGAACAAGATTTGATGCCAGCTGATCCTGTCACTGTCATTTTATCGGAAGCGGGTTGGATTCGTTGTGCGAAAGGACATGAGATCGATCTAGATAAAGTCAATTTCCGTGTAGGAGATCAATATTTAAGTCATGCACAAGGTAAATCTAATCAAAAAGTGTATGTATTAGATCAATCCGGTCGAAGTTACGCATTACCAATTACAGGATTACCTTCAGCGCGCGGCTTAGGTGAACCATTAAGCTCGAAATTATCGCCAGCAAATGGAGTAAATTTCCAACAAATTCTGATTGCTGAAGATGAGGTGGAAATATTAGCGATCAGCTCCAAAGGATATGGTTTTAAAACACAAGCGAAACAATTGGACACCAATGCTAAAGCGGGTAAAGCGTTTTTAACGCTTGCAGATGATGCAAGCGCAATGCCATTGCAACAAATTGATGGTACACATATCGCTGTACTCAGCAGTTCTGGACGATTATTACTGACAGAGCTGACAGAATTACCAATGCTCAATAAAGGAAAAGGTAATAAATTGATGCAGTTGGATGCAAAGGAACGCATTGTGTCTATGACAACACTTAACTTGGATGATGTGCTTCAGGTCGTTGCTGGACAACAACAATTGAAATTAAAAGGTGATGATCTGCTGAAATACATCGGTAAACGTGCTTCAAAAGGGCAGGTATTACCACGAGGTTATCAAAAAGCAAATAAACTCTTCATTCAAAGATAAAGCTAGCATCTAGTCGACAAAATACGTTATATATGAAATGTATTTATGGCTATGGATGCTTTATTGAGCAATAAATTAAATAAGATGCTCAATACATTATCGAAAATAAGAGTTTAAAACCAAGTATTACTAATTGGAGAATATGGCATTATGGAAAAGATTTGGTTCGCTGAATACCAAAAAACTGGAATTCCACAAACAGTAGAATTACCACCAGAAAATACCTCTCTTGTTGATATTTTTGAGAGAAACTTCCAGAAATTTGGTTCGCGTGATGCTTTTATCTTTATGGATAAAACATTAACGTTCAATGAACTTGATACGGCGAGCCGTCAATTTGCAGCCTATCTTCAAAGCCTTGGTTTAGCAAAAGGTTCTCGCGTAGCGGTCATGATGCCAAACGTACTGCAATATCCAGTGGTGGCACTTGGTGTATTCCGTGCGGGCTTAGTCCTTGTCAACGTGAACCCACTTTACACAGCTCGTGAACTTGAGCATCAACTGAATGACTCAGGCACTGAAGCGCTTGTGATTATTGAAAACTTCGCTTCTGTTTATCAATCAATTCTTGGTAAAACGCCAGTTAAGCATGTGATCGTGGCGACAGTAGGTGATATGTTAGGTACCTTAAAAGGTACACTCGTGAATTTTGTTTTACGTAAAGTGCGTAAGCAAATTCCAGCTTGGAGTATCCCAGGACATGTGAAATTCACGACTGCGATGTCTAAAGGCAGTTCTGCAAATTATAAGCGCCCAGCAACAACGTTGAGCGACACTGCTGTATTGCAATATACAGGTGGTACAACAGGCGTATCAAAAGGTGCGGAATTAACACATCGCAACCTTGTTGCAAACTTAATGCAAGCAGATGGTATTTTCCAATCTAAATTTGGTGCTCAAGATGGTGCGAGCGACGATCGCATTTTCTGTGCATTACCGCTATATCATATCTTTGCATTCATGGTTTGTGCACTTTATGGTATGTACAAGGGTCAAGCAAACGTATTGATTCCTAACCCTCGTGATCTCCCTGCAGTCATTAAAGAGCTACGCAAATATCAGCCTGGTTTCTTCCCAGCAGTGAATACTTTATTCAACGCACTCGTTCATAATGAAGAATTCAAACAACTTGACCATAGCAAATTAAAAATGGCGATGGGTGGTGGTATGGCTGTATTGCCTTCAACTGCTGCAGCTTGGAAAAAAATCACAGGTACAAATATTATTGAAGGCTATGGTCTTTCTGAAACTTCACCTATTGCAACGGCAAACCCACCGGCATCTGAAGAGTTTAGCGGTACGATTGGTATCCCATTACCTTTAACGGATGTCGCTGTCTTGGATGACGATGGCAATGAAGTTCCACAAGGTGAGCAAGGTGAGATTTCAATCCGTGGTCCTCAAGTCATGAAAGGCTATTGGAACCGACCAGATGAAACAGCTAAGGTGATGACCGCAGATGGTTTCTTCCGTACTGGTGATATCGGTATCATGGATGCTCGTGGTTACTTCAAGATTGTTGATCGTAAGAAAGATATGATCTTGGTATCAGGCTTTAACGTATACCCATCTGAAATCGAGGAAGTGATTGCAACACATCCTAAAGTACTCGAGGTTGCAGCGATTGGTGTAGCTGATGAAAAATCAGGTGAAGTGCCTAAGCTGTTTGTTGTGAAGAAAGATCCATCATTAACAACAGAAGAAGTATTAGCTTTTGCGAAAGAAAACTTAACAGGATATAAGCGTCCTCGTTATGTTGAATTCATGGATGAATTGCCAAAATCGAATGTCGGTAAAATCCTTCGTAAAGATTTACGCAAATAATTCAAATTCAGAAAAGCGCCGTAAGGCGCTTTTTTTAATTTATTCTTTCATTAGCCAACGGTCGATATAAGGTCGCGCTGTTGCAATAATAAATGTGAATGTCAGCATTGTACCTAAATGACGCCCTACAGCAGAACTCGGTAACTGTCCTGAATAACTGAAGTAAATATCAACTAAGCTATATACTGAAATAATGCTCAGCCAGATCCATTTATTTGCTCGTTTAATCCCTACCGCGATAAAGGCGATGATGAGAACCAGTAATGTGCCGAGAGTCGATTGCCAATTCATATTGGCACAAATTACGCTGATCAAGAAAGCCATAATCGGAAGAACGATATAAAGCACACGATCGACACGTTTTTGATGTTGCTTTTGTAACTCGAGAACATCAAATAACTTATTTTGGTCAGAATTGGTCATGCCATTACTCAGAATTTTAATAAACAAAATAATTTAACTAAAATTATCGCACAAACATCATGCTAAGATAAAACCAGCTTAAATCATTGGACTGAAATCCATGCACGGTATTGACGGTGTTATTTACCTTATTTTAATTGCTTGTTTACTCCCTTATTTATTTACAGTCATTGCTAAAATTGCAGGTGGTTTCAAAGGGCAGGATAATCAAAATCCGCGTGAATTCATGTCTAAAACCACAGGCTTAGCGGCTCGAGCGAATGCTGCTCAGCAAAATAGCTTTGAAAGTTTGCCATTATTTATTGCGGCAGTTTTGATGGCTGAGTATATGGTTGTTCAACAACAATTGGTGATTTTATTAGGTTCGGCGTATATCGTCTTACGAATCATCTATGGGATTTGTTATTTATGTAATTGGGCGACCCTTAGATCAATTGTTTGGTTCTTATCAATGCTTTGTCCGATCTTATTGCTTTTATTAATTATTCGATTGCTCTAAGAAAAACAGACTAACACCATACCTAAAATACATCTTCAGCTTGTATAATCGAATGATGATTGCTGAATAAAGCGTTATAATCAACCCCATTTTAATGAACACTGACAGTAAAGAGTTTGCTATGAGCTACAGTAATATCCCTGCAGGTAAAGATGCACCAAACGATATCTATGTAATTATCGAAATCCCTGCAAATGCAGCACCAATTAAATATGAAATTGATAAAGATTCAGATGCACTTTTCGTAGATCGTTTCATGGGTACTGCAATGTTCTACCCAGCAAACTACGGTTATGTACCAAATACATTATCTCTTGATGGCGATCCATTAGACGTATTAGTTGTTACACCACATCCTGTAGAACCAGGTTCGGTTATCCGTTGCCGTCCAGTGGGTAAATTAAATATGGAAGATGATGGTGGTGTTGATGCGAAACTTGTCGCTGTACCACACGATAAATTAACGCCAATCTATAAAGATGTTCAAGAATATACTGACCTTCCTCCTTTATTGATTAGTCAAATTGAACATTTCTTCCAACACTACAAAGACTTAGAGCCAGGTAAGTGGGTCAAGTTAAGCGGTTGGGAAGGTGCAGATGTTGCTAAACAAGAAGTGTTAAGCTCAATTGCTGCTTATGCAGAAGCAAACAAATAATTTGCCTGATGTATAAATAAAGCTACAAACTTTGATCTTGTAGCTTTTATAAAAAACCTGCACAAAGTGCAGGTTTTTTTATTGATCTTTTTAGTTGAAAATTAGAATAATTTCACGGGAATGTCTAACCAAATACGCCATTCGTTGGTGTCGCCGATATAAGCGCTTTGATATTCATCACTTGCACGGTAGTAAGAGTGACGAACACGTAAGCTTGCATCTTTAGCAAAACCAGATTGAACTGTATATTTCACTTGGTTAAAGAATTCACGTTCCTGTGCATCATTGGTCAGCAGGATTGAACGGTCAGCATCACCTGCAGAAACATCGATATCCCAACCATAGACGAATGCTGAAGTCCACGATAGCCCTGGAACATTTAATGCGCTAAAATCATAGGTATATTGCAGCTGTACAGATTTTTCATCATTACCAATAAAATCAGATAAATATGAGTTAGGCATATAAATCGTTTGATGGCCATCACCAACACCTTTGCCCAAACCATAGTCATAACCTGTATTACCTGTATTTTGTTGGTAAGCAAGCATTACATTGTGTGGACCAGTATTGTAAGTTGTTGAAATTGCCCAAATATTATTACTTAAATTATTGAAATCATTTGAAGTATGAGAATAAGTATATGCCGTATTATTTGGTGCAGCATCCCATTCAGTACGATATGCACTGAAATCGTGAGTCAACTTACCTTTGGCCACGGCATAACTATAGTTGGCATTTACATAGTGACGATCTAAACGGTCTTTTATATCCGTACCATAATAAGACGCGTTGAGAGCATCACCAAAGTTATATTTAGCGCCCCAAACAACCGCGCGATCTAATTCATTTCCATCGGTACTGATTTGACTAGAACGTTGGTTTTCAGTAAATTTACCAGCAACCAAAGTCAAATTATCGATTTCATTACTTTGGATTAACAAGCCAGTGTAATATTCAGGTACCAAACGAGCTGTATTACTTGCAAGAACAGGTAAATCTAAAATCTGAGTCCCATAAGTAGCTGTGGTGTTCGACATACGAGCTTTGATGAAAGCACCACCTCTTGCCCAATGATCATAAGCATGACCATTATTATCGACTGGAATCATGTCATTACCGGTATGGGCATTATCACCTAATTTGAAAGACCCATCACCAATAACACCAACACCGAAACCAACGATACCTTTCGTGAAACCAGACTCAATTTTAACCATGGCTGTTTGAGCTGCTGAGCTGGTATCTTCGACACCGTTCTTTTTATCACGATGCAAGAAACCTGTACGGAATAATACTGATCCTTCCGCGTCAGCGACTAGGCCCTTTGATTCACTTTGCTCACTCGCAAATGCAGTAGAAATTAAAGCAGCTTGAATAATAACTGCTAAGCTTAGTTTTTGGAATTTTTGCATTGGGAGAGAGCCTCATACAAAATGATTATGGTTAAATGTTTAGTATTTGTATACGTAATGTATAACAAAATTGGCTCTATTATTCACAATTTCGCACCTAAAGTCATAAGCAAAAAGTATATAAATTGAACTAAGTTGTGAATTATTAAAGATTAAAAGTATTATAAAATTAAATTTAACTATTAATAACATATATTTATTTTTAACCTGATATTCTTTTTTTTATTTAATTTAGTCAATCTGGCACGTTTTTTTTTGTAACTCTAGAAGCAGACAAGGATGAATAAAGGATTTTAAATAAGAATGATAGTTATTCAGTTCATTTTTATTTAATTGTAATGTGCTTCAGAGATCACTTGCTTTTTGTGACGCACTAAATTGATACTCCAACTGTAAGGTTGATTAAAAAATAGCCTTAAAATGAGGCAAGTTGTAAATGAATGTGTGATCTAAAAAGATATGTCTTTAACTCAGGTAAATCGTCAAAAAAAATTTCTTTGAATATTTTTAAAAATAAGAAATTTAAACAAATATAATAATAAAATCATTAATTTAAATTATTTTATCTCGTTATTTTAATTCCTTTGTATCTAAACACCTTTAACTTTGGCATAGCTATTGCTAATTCACATATGAGTTCAACAAATAAACCGAAAAAGCATCTAATCATGATGTGGGGGAACATAAATATGAAATTAGCAATTCAAGCATTGGGTCTAGCAGTTGTAGCATCTGCATCAACATTTAGTTTTGCTGAGGTACCAACTTCACCGCATTCTGTATCGGGTAATATCAGTGTTTTATCAAGTTATATATTGCGTGGTAATACGGCAGCTCCTGAAAATACTGAAGCTACATTACAAGGTGGATTAGACTATAGCCATAGTTCTGGATTGTACGCAGGGTGGTGGACATCTACGTTAGGTACAGATGCTTACGGTACTACCAATCCAATGGAAAATAATTTTTATGTGGGTTACAACGGTTCAATCAATGAAAACACTGGTTTTACTGTAGGTACAACTTATTACTATTATTATGACGTTGAAACGTCAGTTTATGATGGCTTTGAATTATTACTTGGTCTGAATTACAAAGATGTTGGAGTAACTGCTCAAACTTTGTTGGAAGATACAGGTTGGGGGAACGCTGGAGACACATATTTAAAAGCTACATATAGTTATCCTCTACCAAACGATTTTAGCTTGGACACAGCTTTGGGTTTATATGTTTATGAAAAAAACGGTAAGTATGTTGCAGAAACACCAGAGTCAGAAAGTTTTAATTTCCGTCACTTTGATATTGGTCTAAGTAAAGCTTTAGGGGAAACAGGTGTCACAGCAAGCATGAATTATATTATTGGTGGTGATGATCGTTATGGAAACAATTTAAAGAATAAAATGGTATTAGCATTGGGTTATAGCTTCTAAACTCAACTCAAATAAAAAAAGCGACTCAACTGAGTCGCTTTTTTTATTCCTGTTTACGATAAGAGAGTGCTTCGGTTAAGTGAGCTGTTTGTATATGTTCAGAACTCGCTAAGTCAGCAATTGTACGAGCGACACGTAAGATTCGGTGGTAAGAACGTGCTGATAAATTCAAACGTTGCTGAGCCATAGCGATAATCTTTTTTGCAGAATCATCTAGTTGAGCCACTTGATCAAGCTGTTGAGAACTTAGATTTTGATTTGTCACACCTTGTCGTTGAATTTGCAACTCATAGGCCTGAATCACCCGTTTTCTGACTGTTTCAGAATTCTCCATCGGTGTAGTGCTTTGCATGTCTTGGGGAGGTAAAGGTGGCACATCAATATGTAAGTCAATCCGATCTAGTAAAGGGCCAGAAATTCGATTTTGATAGCGCTTAATTGATTCAGGTGAACATTGACAACGACTGTCTTGATTGAAGGCATATCCACATGGACATGGATTCATTGCAGCGACAAATTGAAAATTAGCCGGGAAAGTAATTTGTCTTGATGCTCTGGAAATGACGATTTCTTTCGACTCAAGAGGCTGCCTCAATACTTCTAAGACTTTTCGGTCAAACTCAGGTAATTCATCGAGAAAAAGTACACCTAAATGGGCTAAGGTGATCTCACCTGGTCGAGGGTGTGATCCACCACCAACCAAGGCCACAGCGGATGCCGTATGATGTGGCGCTCTAAAGGGGCGATGACCAAATTGATAAGGTGTATTTGCAATGGAGTAAATACTTGCGACCTCTAAGTGTTCTTGATTGGTTAATGGGGGCAAGATGCCAGACAATCTTGAGGCAAGCAGTGTTTTACCAGTGCCTGGCGGACCTTTAAATAAAATCGAATGTCCACCAGCTGCTGCAATTTCTAAGGCGCGTCTTGGACGTAATTGACCTTTGACATCAGCTAGATCAAATCGATTTATTTGAGGTTGGATCGTTTTATTCGCTAATATGGGTTGAATTGGACTCGATTGATCAAAGTGTTGGCAAACATCTTTTAATGACTTGGCTGTATACACCTCAAAATTGGGAAGAAGGGCTGCATCATCCAAATTACTCACAGGAATCATTAACTCATGACCTGCGGTTTGACATGCCATTGCGATAGTCAAAGTTCCAGTTACAGGTCTTAACAGACCATCGAGTGCCAATTCACCTATGAATTCAAAACGGTCAATATTTTGATCATGTAGTTGCCCTGAAGCGATTAAAATCCCCAAAGCAATAGGTAAATCAAGCCTTGAACTATCTTTGGGTAAATCAGCTGGGGCTAGATTGATCGTCAGCCGTTTGGTTGGAAATTGAAAACCGCTATTAATGATTGCAGAACGGACACGATCCTTACTTTCTCGAACAGCAGCTTCTGGAAGACCTACAATAGTGAGTGAAGGTAATCCTTGGCTGACATGAACCTCGACTTCAATCAGTGGTGCATGTAAACCAAGAAGACCTCGGGTATAAATTTTGGCAAATGACATAAAATTGAACCATTATTATATTATTTTTCGAATTGCTTTATTTTTAATCGCTAACTTTGTGTTTAAGCACTGTATTGGTGCAATGTTGCTTATTTTTGATCGGAAATTAAGCTTTCTAATGATTTTAATTGCGTTTGAAGTTCTGTTAAACGCAAATTGGCATTGTTTAGTGCAGTTTTCTGACGCTCAATTTCTTCTTTAGAAACCAAATCCATTTTACTAATCGCTTCGTTTAACAACGCTCTCACATTTTTTTCTAAATCTTTCTTGGGTTGGTCAACCTGTTCTAAGATTGCCTGTAATAAAGTTTCAATCATAGTTCTTCCGAATAATAAGTCATCAACATTGAAGTTTAACATCCGTTTTAGATTGACCCTAGTGTTAACTACATTTCATAGGTTAAACCAATAAGAACATAAAAAAAATCCATCAAAATTCCCAATATTTTTAGAACATAAGACCGTGTAGGCGTATAAAATAGGTTATAAATAAGTTCATGCTGGCTGATTAATATCCCCAACCATTATGAAGTTTGGCATGAAATTTGAACATAAAACCTTACTGGTGAAAAAAGCCGAAGGAAAACAACATGAAACTCGTAACAGCAATTGTAAAACCATTCAAATTAGATGACGTGCGTGAAGCACTCTCTGAAATTGGCGTTCAAGGGATCACCGTAACTGAAGTAAAAGGTTTTGGTCGTCAAAAAGGTCATACTGAACTTTATCGTGGTGCTGAATATGTGGTTGATTTTTTACCTAAAGTAAAAATTGAAATCGCAATCAGTGACGAAATGGTTGATTCAGTGATTGAATCAATTACACGTGTAGCTAGTACTGGCAAAATTGGTGACGGAAAAATTTTCGTGACGAATCTAGAACAAGTTATCCGTATCCGTACTGGTGAGACTGGTGCTGACGCAGTTTAATTTGGCATGAAGTTTGCTGAGTAGCGAATAACTCACAAAAACTAGGTTGGGGGATACGAATGAAAAAAATGCTAATGGCGCTGAGCTTGTCTGGCGCACTCTTAGGTGGTTCTGTCGCATGGGCTGAAGAAGCAGTGTCAGAACCAACTTCTACTGAAGTTGCAGTTGTTGAAACTGAGGCTTCATCTACAGATTCTAATTTGGTTGAAACATTACCAGCAGCTCCAGAAGAAGCTCCTGCTGAAGAAGGGGCAGTTCTTGATACGGGTGACACTGCCTGGATTTTAGTTTCAACTGCACTCGTTTTACTCATGACCATTCCTGGTTTAGCGCTGTTTTACGGCGGTATGGTACGTAAAAAAAATGTCTTAAGTACCATGGCACACAGCTTTGTCGCTGCTGCGGTGGTCAGTATCGCTTGGGTAGTGGTTGGCTACACACTTGCTTTTGGTGAAGGTAATGCCTTTATTGGAAGTCTAGATAAATTTATGTTGTCTGGTATCACTACAGAAGCATTGAGTGGAACAATTCCAGAAATTTTATTTGTCATCTTCCAGATGACATTTGCAATCATTACCGTTGCCATTATCAGTGGTTCTATTGCTGAGCGTATGAAATTCAGTGCTTTTGTTGCGTTTATCGCAATTTGGGTGGTGGTTGTCTATGCTCCTATTACACATTGGGTATGGGGTGGTGGTTGGTTAGGTAACGATGGTGCACTTGATTTTGCTGGTGGTACTGTTGTTCATATTAACTCAGGTGTTGCTGGTTTAGTTGCGGCGTATATGCTTGGTAAGCGTATGGGGCTAGGCAAAGAATCAATGGCACCACATAACCTTACATTGACTGTCATTGGTGCGAGTTTAATTTGGGTCGGCTGGTTTGGTTTCAATGGTGGTTCTGCATTAGGTGCAAATGGTTCAGCAGGTTATGCATTGGTGGTAACTCAAGTTGCTGCTGCCGCTGCTGCCATCTCATGGTTAATCACTGAAAAAGTGGTTCGTGGCAAAGCTTCTGTGTTGGGTGCCGCATCAGGTGCGGTAGCTGGCCTGGTTGTGATTACGCCAGCTGCTGGATTCGTGACAGTAGGTGGTGCTTTAGCGATGGGCTTAATTGGTGGTGTCGTATGCTTCTGGGGTATTACAGCATTAAAACGTGCATTGAAAGCGGATGACTCATTAGATGCCTTTGGACTTCACGGTGTTGGTGGTATCGTTGGCGCAATTCTAACCGCATTCTTTGCAAGTGAGTTCATCATGGGCGATGCAGCACCTACAAACGTATTAAGCCAATTATGGGTACAAGTTGAAGGTGTTCTTGCAACAATCGCTTATTCAGCAATCCTGACATTCATCATCTTAAAAGTCATTGATTTAATCATCGGTATTCGTGTTGAGTCAGACGATGAGCGTATGGGTCTGGATTTAAGTCAACATGGTGAGCGTGTTGAATAACGATTAAACACAACAATCAATATATAGTGTGAAACAGCCCTTTGGGGCTGTTTTTTTTCTATATATTGATGAAAGCTCAACATGAGCAGAATTTTTTGATACACTTGGTGCAAATAGAATTTGTTCAATTAAACTGCTATGCATTGTCCATTTTGCAACGCCGCTGATAGTAAGGTGATTGATTCACGTTTAGCTGCTGAAGGCTGCCAAATTCGCCGTCGTCGTGAATGTATTAGTTGTAATGAGCGTTTTACAACTTTTGAAAGTTTTGAAGTGGTGATGCCTCGTGTCACCAAGTCTGATGGCAAAAATGAACCTTATGATGAAGCGAAACTTCGTCGTTCACTCATGCATGCTTTACAAAAACGTCCCGTGACACAAGAACAAATTGAAACGGTGGTCAGTGATATTCAACTTCAAATTCGTCGACTAGGTGAACGTGATGTTCGTTCTCGTACAATAGGCGAAATTGTAATGAAGGCTTTATTTGCCCTTGATCATGTCGCATACGTACGTTTTGCCTCTGTATATCAAGATTTCCAAGATGTAGAAGCGTTCCGCCGTCAAATCGAACAAATGCAACACCGAGATCAAGAACATTAATCTCGCCCCAAATTCAACTTCAAGGTTATGAATGTCTGAGTTCTCGCAACAAAAGATCGATCAAGATCAAATGTGGATGCGTCGTGCAATAGTATTGGCGAAGCAAGGTCAATATTCGACAAAACCAAATCCTAATGTAGGTTGTGTCATTGTCAAAGACGGACAGATTATTGGTGAAGGCTTTCACCCCCAAGCTGGGCAACCACATGCCGAAGTATTTGCACTTCGTCAAGCAGGGGAGCAAGCACAGGGTGCAACCGCGTATGTCACATTAGAACCTTGTGCGCATTATGGTCGTACTCCTCCTTGTGCTAAAGGTTTGGTCGAAGCGGGCATTGCAAAAGTGATAGTGGCTTGTTCAGACCCTAATCCATTGGTTGCTGGTAAAGGTGTGGCTATCCTACAACAAGCAGGCATAGACGTTGAAGTCGGGATCTGTGAGTTGGAAGCGCGTCCTTTGAACTTAGGCTTCTTTAAAGCTATGTCTAAGGGATTACCTTATGTACGTTTAAAGGTCGCATCGAGTCTCGATGGTCGTACAGCAATGGCTTCAGGGGAGTCGAAGTGGATTACAGGTGAATTGGCACGTCAGGATGTTCAACATTGGCGTGCAATTTCTGGTGCAGTGATCACGGGTATTGAAACAGTGTTGGCTGATGATTGTCAGTTGAATGTCCGAACTTTACCGAATATTCAATTAGAACGAGTTGTGCAGCCTAAACGCGTGATTTTAGATCGTCAAGGTCGCTTACCTTTAGATGCTAAAGTGTTAGAGAATCCTGATACTGTCATGGTCATGGGGCCATTTCGAGCAGAGCTTGCACAACTTGGCGTGATTCAACTCGAAGTTCAGTCCTTAGCTGAATTGCTAAAAGTCTTAAAAGATTTTCAAATCTATGATGTGATGGTGGAAGCTGGTGCAACCCTATCTACTGCATTTTTGCAGGAAAATTTGGTAGACGAATTGATTAGTTATATTGCGCCTACACTATTAGGTCAATCAGCTCGTCCAATGTTTAATGCTGAATTTAATCTAATGACAGAACAACTCCGTTTTAAACTTCAAGATGTAACTCAGTTAGGTGATGACATCCGTTTAAAATTAATCCCTGATCAAGAGTCGCTATGAGTACAGAGTCAACGGTTTATCATAAACGTCGCCATGCAGCACGTACGACAGATGAGTATTTGTTTAATCAACTTGTGCCTTATTTAGGCAACAAGCGTCGTTTATTACATTTGATTCTTGAGGCATTAGAAAGCACTGGAACTTTGAATATGAGTTCAGGTCGAGCGCCTATCTTTGCGGACTTCTTTGCTGGGAGCGGTGTGGTTTCTCGTTTGGCTCGTCAAAATGGCTACCGAGTGATAGCGAACGATTGGGAGCCTTACAGCCACGCACTTAATCATGCCATATTGTCATGTACTGAAGCTCCTGTTTTTAAAGAATTAGGCGGATATCAGAAAGCAATTGATTATCTTAATCGCTTGCCTGAGGTCAAAGGATGGGTAACACACAATCTCTGTCCTCGTAATGATGAGATCTATGATCCTTCACGAGACCGTTTATTCTTCAAACGTCGAAATGGCATGCGCATTGATGCAATTCGTCAACAAATTGCAACCTGGCAAGCTCAAGGTGCAATTGATGATGTGGAAATGAGCGCTTTACTTGCACCTTTATTGTATTCAGCAAGTTTTGTGAGTAATACGTCAGGCGTATTTAAGAGTTTCCATCACGGCTGGGGCGGTAAAACTCAGACGGCTTTAGAGCGAATTGAATCATTACTATGGCTGACCCCCAGTCGTTTTTGTGAAAATTCAAATCTGACAGGCCCAGCAGCTGAAATGTGGTGTGTGGATGCTCAACACTTAGCAAACCAAATGAGTGGTTTCGAAGTCGATGTGGCATATTTGGATCCACCCTATAATCAGCATGCGTATAGTAGCAACTATCATGTATTGAATGCTTTGACTTTATGGGATCAGGTAGATTTACCAAGTCCAGATACTAAGGGTTTCAAGAGTGGAATCGACCGTGCTTGGCGTAAAGAACGACCAAGCCCATACAATTCTTCTAAACATGCCAAAGAAGCGTATGAAAAGCTTTTGCAAACCATTAATGCACGCTATATTTTGACCAGTTATTCAACGGATGGAAATATTGAGGCTGGCGATTTACTTAAAGCGAATTTAGAGCGTGGACGAGTCACAATTTTGACTCAAGATGTTCCAAGATATCGTGTGAGTAAGCAGCGTCAGTCTGAGCGTGCGCGCGTTCTTGAGTTTATCGTCATTACCGACACGCACGCAAAATCAGGACCGCCAATTCGACAGTTACTTGGTCAGTTACACCACTATGCTGAATTGGGTGGAGTTGATACTACAGGCGTCGCTGAACAATTGGATTTATGGTAAAAATAGAACAAATTTAAGAGTACCCATTATGTTTACAGGCATTGTAGAAAGTTTAGGAAAAGTCGAAAGTTTACAAAATGTAGGTGGTGATATCCGCTTGCGTATACAGACTGATCTTGATATGTCTGATGTTCACTTGGGTGATTCTATTGCGACTAATGGCATCTGCTTAACTGTTATTGCATGGGGCAATCAATGGTACGAAGCAGATGTGTCACTTGAAAGTATTCATCGTACAACTTTATCGAGTTGGAAGGTTGGGCAAACCGTCAATGTAGAAAAAGCGATGTTACCAACAACTCGCTTTGGTGGTCATATTGTTAGTGGACATGTAGATGTAGTTGGTGAAATTACGGTGCAACGTCAAGATGCACGTTCACTCTATTTTGAGGTAACGGCCCCGCCTGAAATTGCAAAATATTTAGCGGAGAAAGGTTCCATCACAGTTGATGGAATTAGTCTTACAATCAATCATCTACGTGGCAATGTGTTGAGTTTAAATCTTATTCCTCATACTGCAGAGCGGACCAATATTAGTACGTGGAAAGTCGGGACTAAAGTAAACTTAGAAGTCGATGTACTTGCACGATATATTGAACGTTTATTGCTTGGGGATAAGGCTGCTGAACATAAACCTGAGTCTAAATTAAGCATGGAATTTTTAGCACAGAATGGCTTTTTACGTTAAAAAATGATTAAAATAGAAAACAGCCTAAATTTTTAGGCTGTTTTTTTGTTTAAATAAATTAGGTATACAATCTATCTAAAGGAGAAAGCAACATGCTCAGAGAACTTCAGAATGATTGATTTTTTACTGCATTTAGAGCAGCTTTTACCTAGTTTATTAGAGCAATATGGCGTATGGATTTACGCAATTTTATTTTTAGTGATATTTGCGGAAAATGGTTCCGTTTTCATGTTTTTTTTACCCGGGGACAGTTTGCTCATCGCCATCGGTGCTTTATGCTCGACCACTGAGTTGATTCATTTGCACTATATGGGATTGTTATTATTTATCGCCTCAGTCCTTGGTTATATTCTCAATTTCTATACAGGGCGATGGCTTGGTATTAAATATTTTAGCGAGCACTCACGTTGGTTAAAACCTGAGTATATTGCCAAAACCAATGCTTATTTCGAAAAACATGGTGGTAAGACCATTTTAATTGCGCGCTTTATCCCTTTTGTACGTTCTTTTGCTCCATTCGCTGCTGGCTCTGGATATATGAGCTATAGCAGTTTCATGTTTTACAATATTATTGGTGCTTGGATTTGGATCGCACTTTTACTGGGTATGGGGTATGGCATGGGAAATATATTCTCAGCCGTTTTAGATTTTTTTGCTTAAATTGATACTTCAAACCTGTTAAAAAAAGCCCTCAGTGGGCTCTTTTAAATTTTATTAATGGTGAGTGATGTGCGATCAAACCAATTCTCTACCAAAGCTTCATCTTGAATTAAAAAGTCACCTTTTTTAGACTCATGTTTTAGATACACCAAAACGGATTGAAAATCTGCTCGACTAATCAATAGTTCTTGAGCACTTATCGTGACATGCTCGCCAGATTTCAAATGAGTGATTCGTTCAGAGATGTTGTTTAAAAGATCCATGGTGATACTTTCCTCATGTCCGTCAAATCGCAGAGTGCATTTAAATCACATTCATGGTGTGACAAATATGTTTCATTTTGATGACACTAAGCATCCACCGTTTGAGCCTCTAAGAGGGTAGAGATATATTTTTTAAAATAAGTTCGATCTCTTCTTTTGCTGCTGCTTGGAGTTTTGATTTAAAAATTTGTACGGCATCTTCAATCATGGTTTCAGCTTCAAGCTCGAGACGTAAACGAATCGTATCTAAATCTTGATGAATTGATAAATGCGCAGAAGAGTTTCCTGAAAAGTCCCGATGGGGTGTAGTCACTTTTTGGTATTTTTCAGTATATTCACCGATCTCTGCATCAATCACTTGTCGTAACTGTACGAGCGAATCGGTTTGTTGTTGAAATTTTAGATATTCGTCTTGTAGAAGCTTTTGATTATAAGCCTCTTGCAGTGCACGTTTTTCTGCTAATGATTTTTCTAAAGCCAATTGCTTACGAATACGAGCTTCTTCAATTAATCGTGCTTTTTCATCCGCATAAGCCTGTTCAACCTTTAACTGAGCCACTTGCTGGGCACGATTATCATGGTCTAACCATTGCTCTGGTTGAGTTTGAGGTTCGAGTAAATCACTGATGCGATTAAGGTCGTCGATAAAAGCTTGGCGAACCGCTTCTGGCGCTTTCAACCAACGTTTTTTAAAATCTTGACCGACATTAATGGCCACCGTGATTCTCCTTTTTCCAATGACAACGCGCTAAAGTTTATGTGTTTGAGGTGAGATACCTAATTTTCGATAGGTTTTATATTTCTCTCGTCCAATTTCTTTGGCAGCTTCGTTGTTTTCAATAATTTCGATAATGTGACTGAAACGTGAAGGATCTTCAAGTGCATGAATGTGAAAATTAAACACGATCCATTCCTGAGTTTCAGGGAGCTTAGACGAAATACAAATAGCTGCTGATTGATCATCAATGCCATGTGTCAAAAAACTCTGTGGATCGAAACTCCAAAGTAAATCATCGAGTTCGTTTTGAATGCTCAATTCTGGACAATGAATCCATATTTTTGCAGGGTGACGCAGAATTTTTCGACATAAACGACAGGCACTTTGGACCTGTCGTTCTGGACTCTTTTCAAATAAGTAGAAGCTGATTTTAGACATTAATTTACGCGATTTGCGAGAAATTGAACCAATAATGGAACTGGGCGACCAGTTGCACCTTTTGCTGCGCCAGATGTCCAAGCTGTACCAGCAACATCTAAATGTGCCCAACGATATTCACGTGTGAAGCGTTGCAAGAAACAAGCAGCTGTAACAGCACCAGCTTTTGGACCACCAATATTGGCAATATCAGCAAATGGAGAGTCAAGCTGTTCTTGGTAGTCATCATAGACAGGCATACGCCATACACGGTCAAATGATTGTTCACCAGCTTGAGAAAGTTCATGTGCCAGTTCATCATCTGGTGTGAACATACCTGTTAAAACAGAGCCTAAAGCAACAACACAAGCGCCTGTTAATGTTGCGATATCAATCACAAGTTCTGGGTTAAAGCGTTTGACATAGGTCAGCGTGTCACAGAGGACTAAGCGACCTTCGGCATCTGTATTTAGAATTTCAACAGTTTGACCACTCATCGTGGTGACGATATCACCTGGTCGAGTTGCATGACCTGATGGCATGTTCTCAGCCGCCGCAATTGCACCTACAACATGAATCGGAATGCGAGCTTCACAGAGTGAGCGCATGGTTCCTAAAACTGAAGCTGCACCACCCATATCGTATTTCATTTCATCCATACCTAAACCTGGTTTTAATGAAATACCGCCCGTATCGAAAGTGATCCCTTTACCCACGAGGACGATAGGAGCTTGTTCAAGTTGACCTTGATATTCAAGAGTAATGATACGTCCAGGGCGATCTGAACCTTTGCTGACTGCAAGAAATGCATTCATGCCAAGATCAGCAATTTGCTGTTCATCTAGCACGGTTACTTTCAATAAATCTGGGAATTCTGCTGCTAATGCAACTGCATGATCCGCTAAATATTCAGGAAAACAAATATTTCCTGGACGATTTGCTAAATCACGTGCAACGTTTTGACCGCTTTCAATTGCTTGAATTAAGTTGAGTTGATTTGAAGTTAGCGTAGAGTTTGATGCAATTAGATGAACTTGTTCGAGTATAAAGTCATTTTTTTTCGACTTAAACTCGTCAAAAGCATAAGCAGATTGAGTGAGTTTAAGTGCAAATAAGTAGTGCAATTCATTCGGCAAAGCTGAAATATCAACACTGATTTGTTTGAATTTTTTTTGTGAAGCTTTGATAATAGTTTGTGCAATTTTTGCTAATTTTGCAGCTTTAACTTCTTGTGCATGACCTAAGCCAAGTAAAATGCTATTCGGTTGATTTTCAATTTGACCCAATAACGATAAAGACTCATTGAAACCTGCTTTGAATTGAGCTGCTTCAGTTAGGCTGTCTAAATTGTTGATTTGATAGTTGCTTTTAACTGCATGGGTGTTTTCAGAGTCGACTAAAATAACCAAATGTTGGCTTTCTGAAATTTGTGCTAATGATGTATTAATTGAAAGTTTCATATGCTTGTTGTGTGCCTATTGAGACCGTTTAAATCATTAAACCATTGAAACACTACCAATGATAGAATTTCAATGAGGTTTTATATTTTTAACATTCGGGTAAACTAGCGCTAGCCGATTTAACCTAATTTTGGAAGATTACTTTGATTATAAGACGTTACCTCGTCAAACAAGTGGTATCTACCTCTGTGGTTGTGATTTCATTGCTTACACTCATCATGTTGGGTGGGCGTTTGATCAAGTATTTTGGCGTGGCAGCTCAGGGTCGAATGGATGCAAGTATTTTATTTAGCATCATTGGCTACCGTCTTCCAGAATTTTTGACATTGATCTTACCTTTAGGTTTTTTCATTGGTCTCATGTTGGTGTTTGGCCGACTGTATGTAGATCATGAAATGGCGGTTCTCAATGGCAGTGGTGTTAGTCGTAATCAATTGGCTCGTTTATTGTTACCTCTCACAGCCATTTATTTGGCCATTCAAACGGTATTAATGGTATGGATGTCTCCATGGGGTATACGTGAATTTGAAAAGCTTACGACGACCCAAGCGGTTCGATCAGGCTTTGATTTGGTACGTCCAAAAGAGTTTATCTCCTCAGGTCCTTATACCATTTATGCTGGTGCACTTTCAGAAGATCGTAAAAACTTAAAAGAAATTTTCTTCTATCAGCGAGCAGATAAGCCTGAAAAACCTGACATCATGATTTTAGCGAAAGAAGCGACACGTGTTGAAATGGTCGGTGAAACAGCGAGTGTTGTTGATTTAACCCAAGGTCGCCGTTACGAAATTTATCAAGATAGTCCGAAATATAGTCATACTGAATTTGCTTCATATCGTTTGCGTCTTGAAAGTGATAAAGAGGCGAAATTTGAAAGTGGTGATGTAGAAGCGTTACCAATTTCGAAGTTAATTGAAACTCGTGAAGATCCTGTAGTAGCCAGTGAATTGGGCTGGAGAATATTTGTGCCATTTACATTGATTGTGGCATTGATGTTAGCAACGGCATTGTCTGAGGTTACTCCACGCCAAGGACGATATTTAAAATTATTTCCTGCACTCTTAATTTTTGCCAGTTTGATTGTGGCATTAATGGCGATTAAAACCAGAATTAGTAAAGATGAGATTGGTATTTGGGCTTATCCCGCTATCTTGATTGTTTATGCAGTGGGTGCGGCGATTTTTTCGCGTAAACAAAAACTAGCACCTAAGTTAAAAAAACGAATTGAGCAGGTGAAATCATAATGTTGGCACGTCGAATTGTCGCAAAACATGTGACGAAAACCACAGCGCTGGCGATGTTGGGTGCTACAGCGATTTTATCAGCCCTTCAAATTCTTTTTACCTATATGGGTGAATTAGGCAGCCTGAAAGAAGGATATGGAGCTTGGCAAGCGCTTATTCATGTTCTATGGGCTTCACCGCAATATTTATATGAAATTTTACCTATTTCAGCATTGATTGGTGCAGTGCTCGGTTTGGGTTCAATGGCTTCAAATAGTGAGCTGATTGTCATGCGCGCTTCAGGGATTAGCCTGTGGCGTATTGTGGGTTGGGTCATGCGCTCAGCAATGCTCTTGGTATTGCTTTCATTTTTACTCAGTGAATATGTTATTCCTTACACCAATGAGCGGGCGGAAAGTATTAAAGACCGTCGTTCTGTTGCTGAGCTTGGCGAAGTCAAAGGGTATTGGACTAGAGAAGGTCAACGATTTATTTATATTGACTATGCAAATGCGCAAGGGCAGTTACGTCAAGTTGAGATGATGGACTTTGATCAAGATTATCGTCTGAAGTCAGTCTTGACTGCGAATCAAGGTCAATTTGTACAAAATGGACAATGGTCTTTAATTGAAGCCAGTCAGATGGATATTTTTCCTGAAGGCTATTCGAGACTGATTCAAACTCCTCAGCAGGATGTTGCTTTAGCGCTTCAACCTAAATATGTTCATATGGTGACGATTGATCCTGAAGATTTAGCTCCAAGTCAATTGATCAGTTTTATGCGCTATATGGATGAATATAGTCAAGTTCCTAAAACGTATTTACTTGCATTCTGGCAAAAAGTGGCTTCGCCATTTGCATTGTTGGCACTTGTACTGATTGCTTGCTCATTTATTTTTGGCCCTTTACGTCAACAATCCATGGGATTTCGTTTAGTAATTGCGTTATTTGTAGGGCTTGGTTTTTACTACCTACAAGACTTCTTAGGGTACGCGAGTTTGGTGTATTCACCATCTCCCGCTTGGTTTGTTTTTCTGCCAATTGTGCTTATCTTTGCGGTAGGTAGCTATTTGCTATATCGAGCGCGCTAGAGAATTTTTAAATTGAAAAATAGATGGTCTAGATCAATCAAAGCCATCGTGTTCAGATAGAGTCTTAATGAAAAATTCGTTAAGATACGTTGATTAATTTGTAAACAGAAAAGAGTGTATATCATGACGGATGCAACTGCTGGCAAAATCCCTCACGTTTTAGTCATTATGGATGGTGTGGGTCATCGTGAAGCGGTCGAAGATAATGCTTTTCTTGCAGCGAAAACACCTAATTTAACTGCAATAAAACAGAATCATCCACATGGTCTGATTTCAGGTTCAGGTGAAGATGTTGGTCTTCCAGATGGCCAAATGGGGAATTCAGAAGTTGGTCATATGAATCTTGGTGCTGGACGCGTGTTGTATCAAGATTTCACTCGTATTACCAAAGATATCCGTACTGGTGATTTCTACAAACATGAAGTATTGGTTGATGCTGTAGAAAAAGCAAAAGAAAATCAAAAAGCAGTACATATTTTTGGATTGTTGTCTGAAGGTGGTGTTCACTCTCATGAAGACCACATTGTTGCTATGGCAGAGTTGGCACTAAAAAAAGGTGCTCAAGTCTATTTACATGCTTTCTTAGATGGTCGTGATACTCCGCCAAAAAGTGCACAGCCGTCTTTAGAGAAATTAGATGCACTATTTGCCCAATATCCAGGTCAGGGTCGAATCGCAACGATGATCGGTCGCTATTTCGCAATGGATCGTGACAATCGTTGGGATCGTGTCGAACAAGCATATCGTTTATTAACAGAAGGTGAGGCTGTTCGCGTAGTTGAGTCTGCTGTGGAAGGTCTCGAACAAGCGTATGCTGCTGAAGAGTCAGATGAGTTTGTGAAAGCAACACGTATTGGGGATGTAGCCGCAGTACAAGATGGTGATGCTGTTGTTTTTATGAATTTCCGTGCAGATCGTGCTCGCGAATTGACAAAAGCATTTGTTGAACAAGGCTTCGATGGTTTCGAGCGTAAAGTTGTGCCTCAGCTTGCGAAATTTGTCATGTTAACGCGCTATCAAGCGACAATTAATGCGCCGGTGGCATATATGCCAGAACCGTTGGTCAATTCAATTGGTGAATACCTGTCTAATTTAGGTAAAACTCAATTACGTATCGCGGAAACTGAGAAATATGCCCATGTGACTTTCTTCTTCAGTGGTGGTCGTGAAGATGAGTATCCAGGTGAAAAACGTATTTTGATTCCATCACCAAATGTTGCAACCTATGATTTAAAACCAGAAATGAGTGCTTATGAAGTCACTGATGAGTTAGTGAATGCAATTAATTCAGGTGAATTTGACTTACTCGTTGTGAACTATGCAAATGGCGATATGGTTGGACATACAGGGGTATTCGATGCTGCCGTTAAAGCAGTAGAAGCAGTGGATGTCAGCTTAGGTCGTGTCTATGATGCAGTGATGGCGAAGAAAGGTCATATGTTGATCACTGCGGATCACGGTAATGTTGAACAAATGCAGGACTATGAAAGTGGTCAAGTCCATACTCAACATACAACTGAGCATGTGCCATTTATTTATGTAGGTCCAACTCAAGCAAAAATTGCAGAGGGTGGGGTGCTTGCAGACGTTGCACCGACATTATTGAATTTAATGCAGTTGCCTGTTCCTGCTGAAATGAAAGGTCGCAATTTAGTGACTTTAGTTTAAAAAATAAGAAGGAACTCAGTATGAATCCATTGTTATTCAAACTCATGTTAGGTCTAGCTTTAAGTTTGAATGGGGTTCATGCTTTCGCTGCTGGATCTAAGGGTCCAGCAGTTGATCCTTTAGAAGAAGACTGGTCATCAAACAGTTCAGAAGTTCCGATTGAATCTATACAGCAGTTTGTTCAGATTTACGGTACAGTAAAAGAAAACTATGTCACTGAAGTCACTGACGATCAGTTATTTTTACAAGCGATCCAAGGTTTGGTGAGTGGGCTAGATCGTTACTCTCGCTATTTATCTCCAGAAGATTATCGCCAACTCCTCAAATATACCGAGGAGGATTTAGCGAGTATCGATTTTGATCTTAGCTTTGATACCTCACGAGGTTTATGGCAGATCGAAAATTTAGATCCCGATAGTGACTCGGCAAAATTAGGATTGGCCAACGGCGTTACACTTTACAAAATTGATGGACAAGAGCTTAGATTGTTAAACCAAGATCAAGTCAAAGACTTGCTCAGCGGCTCGATTGGATCAACCATCAGTTTACAAAGATCACCGAACTCATCTCCAATTATTTTAGTGAGAAATCAAAAACTAGATGTTGCCGATATACAAGCACATATGCTGAGTAATCAAGTTTTACTATTAAAGGTGAAAGTTTTTCAGCAAGATACTGCGAATGAAATAAAACGTTATATCGATGAGCATCATAGCCAACAACTCAAAGCTGTTTTAATAGATCTAAGAAATAATCCGGGTGGATTATTATCTTCTGCTGTGGAAACGGCAGATTTATTTTTAAATCAGGGTTTGATTGTATCTACACGTAGCCGTTCAGAAGGTGATCAACAATTCCAAGCTTTACCTGGACATGAATTTACAGGGCTTAAAGTCGGAGTATTGATTAATCAACGTTCGGCTTCTGCAGCAGAAGTATTTACGGCAGCAATGAAAGATCATCAACGCGCCGTAATCATTGGTGAAAAGAGTTATGGTAAAGGTGTTGTGCAAAAACTCTTTCCACTTGAAAATGGTGCGGCACTACAAATGACAGTATCTCATTACTTAACACCCAATGGTGTCGAGATTGATGGGCAAGGCATAGCCCCTAATATCGAATATCCTTGGCCGCAGGATATGAAAGAAGAGGTTTACCTCCAACACGCAGCTGATTTGTTGTTAAGAAGCCGTTAAATATCATCAATATTGGGGTGATGCTAAGTTATTCATCTTCAGTATCTAAACCAAATTTTTTTAAACGATATCGTAATGAGCGGAATGTCATTCCTAATTTTTTGGCGGCTAGGGTTCTGTTCCAATGCGTTGAGTTTAACGCATTAATTAAAACTTCTTTTTCTACTTTCTCAAGGTATTGTTCTAATCCCTCTTCGGGCAAACCTTTGGGTGTCTGAGAAGGTAAATCAGTAGTTGCTTCAATTTGACTATTTGGTTGTTGTGCTAAAGGTGGGGATGTTAAGCCTAATGAAGGGCTTTTAACATGCTCGACGGCTATGAGCTTATCATCGCAAAGTGTAAGTGCACGCTCGATGATATTTTTAAGTTCGCGTACATTACCTGTAAATGGTTGTTGTTTAAGAAATTGTATCGCGTCTTGAGATAGTTGAGGGGCTTCAATACGCCATTCACTACTGATTTTATCAATAAAATGTTGAGCTAGAACGGGAATATCTTTGGGTCTATCGCGGAGTGGGGTAAGACGTAAATCCATCACATGAATTCTAAAAAATAGATCTTGTCTAAATTTGCCTTGCTGAACCAATTGCTCAAGATTTTGATGGCTTGCACTGACAATTCTAAAATCAACATCAAGCTCTTTATCACTGCCAATCGGACGTATTTTCTTTTCTTGAACTGCTCGTAGCAATTTAGCTTGCATGGCGAGTGAAAGCTCTGCAATTTCATCTAAAAATAATGTTCCACCGTCAGCTGTTTGAATTAACCCTTGTTTGTCTTGGTCAGCACCCACAAAACTGCCTTTGATATGACCAAATAATTCACTTTCCATCAGGTCTTCATTCATCGCACCACAATTGATCGCGACAAAGGCATGATCATGACGATTACTGAGTTGATGAATAAGATTCGCAACGATTTCTTTACCAGTCCCTGATTCACCTGTAATAAAGACGGGTGCTTGTGATCGAGCTATTTTTTTGATTGCTGTACGAAGCTGTTGAGTTTGTTCTGAGACACCAATCAGCAGTTGTTCCTCAAGTGGAAGCTGATTGAGATCATCATCCACTGCAGGGGTATGTAATGCTTTCTTAAGCAATTGATGCAAATGTTGTTGATTAATGGGCTTACTGACGAAATCGAAAGCGCCTGCTTTTAAAGCGGAGATTGCCAACTCCATATTGGCATAGGCGGTCAGTACCGCGATGGGCGTCTTCGGATAGTGCTGGGTGACGTATTTAACTAAATCGATGCCATTGCCATCTGGTAAATTGAAATCGGTGATACACGCATCGTATTTATATTCTCTTAGAAAATGTAGCGCTTGTTTCAAATGATGTGCCATATGCGTTTTAATGCCCATCCGAGAAAGGGTCATTTGCATCAACATACATAAATCAGGTTCATCATCGACTAAAAGTACTAAAGGTTGTTGCTTTACCATAACCTGATCTTATCCATCTAAACGTCTGTCTTATGGCATGTAATACGAAAACATGCACCTTGCTGTTCTTGCTCGATATAACTCAATTTTGCTTGGTTAGCTTCACAAATACTTTGTGATAAATATAATCCTAAACCCGTTCCATTGGTTTCAGTACTAAAAAATGGTTGAAATAATTGAGATAAATCATGTTGTTGGATGCCTTTGCCAAAATCGATAACATCAATAAAAATTTGATTTTCTGAACAACTGCTTCTGACAAAAATGTACTCTGCGGTCGGATCATTATGACGAATAGCATTGCGAATTAAATTAATCAGAACTTGTCGCAGTTGGATTTCATCAAAATAAACTTCAATATTGGCTTCAAGCTGTAATTGGATATGAGAACTGATATCTGCTAAATCTTGTTGAATAAGATCATGCATAAACTGCTCAAAATGAATCAGTACACCGGCAGTTTTTTTATTCTTTGCCATATCCAATGTGTCTTTGATGATTTTATCAATACGTTTTGCTTGCTTAGCAATCATTTGATTGAGCATACGTTTTTGTTCTTCATCCGAATCATCATTAAGTTCATTGGCTTGTACGATTGCTGCTAAAGGATTACGTATTTCATGTGCAATACTGGCTGATAATTGACCAAGAGAAGCTAATTTCATTTGTTGAACTTTCTGATTAAGTTTTTGCGCATCTTCCAAAATTAATAGCGTGAGCGCTTGTTGAGGCGTAACCAGTTTTTGAACACGAATATCAACTGTATAGGATGATTGATGAGATTCAAACTGAAAGCGCTCTCCATGAGCAACCAATGTGTTTTTTAGAATTTCATAGAGATCTGGTTGGAAGTTGGCAAGATTATATTGTTCATGAGCGTACAGGGGCGAAATACCAAGTAAGGAATATGCAGCAGGATTGCAGACGATAATTTTACAGTGATCATCTAAGACCAGATAACCGACTTCGATTTGCTCAAGAATATAGCGATTAATATTTTGTAGTTTAAAGAGTTCATTGGCTTGATGTGTATTGACGGATTCGAGTACTTGAAACCGTTGTATTGATACTTGACCAATGCCATGAACCACAAAAAATAAAAAAGCAAGAAAGGCACTGTCACCAATATTATTTAGACTTTCAATGGAGAATAAACTGCCAAAAAACTGTTGATATACGACCCCAATCACCGCGACTAATGTGATGAATAAGGCTTGGTTTTTACTGAGTAAAAAGTTTGCTGCAAAGACGGAAATGACAAACAATAACCCAATTGCGATATTGGGACCACCGAGTGCAAAAGTAAGGGTATTTAGAAAGAGCAGGTCAACTGCAAATAAGGTGATAATTTGTTTAGAAATAGCTTGTGGTAAGTATTTTAAAACGATCGTTTGTACGATGCTACTTGCAACATAAAGGAGTAAAGCGTAAAAATAGATTGATTCATATTGATAAAAATAACGTTCAGAATCAATCGTCAGTAGGAATATGAGCGTTAAGCTTAGGGCGATAATGACACGATAACTTGAATATAGTGTTCCAAGACGGTAGATCGTTTGGTAAATAGAAATTGAAGCAGCAGACGTCATTGGAATACTCAGATCAAATTAAGGCTTAATCAAACCATAACGAATTGCCAAATGAGTCAGTTTGACATCACTATCGATTCCTAATTTTTCAAATATACGATACCGATAAGTATTCACTGTTTTTACGCTAACGAAAAGTTTGTCTGAAATTTCTTGGGCACTAATACAATTCACAACCATCATCGCGACTTGCATTTCACGTTCAGAAAGTGCGTCAAAAGGAGAGGTTTGTGTATCAGATAAATAAGAACTCGCAAGCTGTTCAGCAATATCTGCACTGAAGTATTTACCACCTTGCATGACTTTATTAATTGCACGCACCATTTCTGTGATCGGAGCTCCCTTCGTGATATAACCACGAGCCCCCGCTTTTAACAGTAGTGATGGATAGGGTTCTTCCGCTAGGCCACTGACGGCGAGAACTTTGGTGTCAGGTGCTGTTTGTAATAAACGGCGAGTGGTTTCTACGCCACCGATACCAGGCATATTCACATCGAGCAAGACGACATTAGGGTGGTGTTGACGAACAAGACTAATGGCTTCTTCACCGGACTCTGCTTGACCAATGACTTGAATATCTGCTTGATCTTCAAGCATACGACAAATACCTGTACGAACTAACTCATGGTCATCTACCACTAATACCGTGATCACAAACACCTCCTCTGAAATCTATTCTTACTTTTTTGTTACATGATGCAAAAATTGCTTGCATTGGACTAACAAAAATAGCAATGCTATTCCTAATCTTTACTAAAATACTGTGCATAATCACGTGGTTTAATATTAATCACGTTTGTACCTAAATGTAAGTCATATTTGAGGTGATTAGCAATGATGCAAAATGCCTCCGTAAGATGAGTAAGTTATCGTGAAAAAACAGAAATTAACGCTAATGCATGTGCTGACTACATCAGTACTACTCTCTATGAGCTCATTGAGCTTTGCAGAATTAATTAATCATGCTAATTCTGCACCGGGGCAGGCGAGCATCAGTTGGTCATCTGAAGATGCAAGCCAATTCTTAAATAATGATAGTCTCAAAGCTTCTACTTCCTCTTCAGAAGAGTATACCCCTCAAGCAACAACCACGATTACAACAACAATTCGTAAATCTACAGGCCCTGCGACCTCAACATCACCAACCTCTCAGATTCTTGATAACAGTCGCTATAGTAATCAACCTTCTGTGAACGCGCGTGCAGCATTGGTCATGGATGCAAATACGGGTGAGGTCTTATTTAGTAAGAACACGAATACTGTTCTACCGATTGCGTCTGTTACAAAATTAATGACAGCTGTTGTGATCGCAGATGCACAATTAAATATGTCTGAAAATATTACGCTGCAAAGCATTGATTTTGCAGGTGCGGGTGGTAAAAACTCAAGCTCGACATTGCGTGTAGGTGACACAATGAATCGTGCTGAAGCCTTATTATTCGCTTTAATGAAATCTGAAAACCCTGCAGCTGCGGCTTTGGCTCGAACATATCCAGGAGGTCGTGCGGCTTTCGTCTCTGCTATGAATAATAAAGCACGTGCCTTAGGGATGTATTCATCTAAATTTACTGAGTCTACAGGTCTAGATCCTCGCAATGTTGCTTCTGCGCGGGACTTGGGCATCTTGGTGAGTACCGCATCACAGTACGGTCTTATTCGTCAATTTTCTACGACGCCAACCTATGATTTTAACCTCGGTTATCGTGTGTTGAAATCGAATAATACGAACTCTCTCGTTCGTAACGGTGGCTGGAATATTAACATTTCAAAGACGGGATTTATTAATGAGGCTGGGCGTTGTGTGGTGATGCATACGACTTTGAATAATCGTCCAGCTGTAGTTGTGCTTTTAGGGGCAAGCAATACTCAAGCTCGTAATGATGATGCTGTTCGCTTAATGCGTTGGACCAGTCAGTTACCACGTGCGATCTAGACCATAAATAAAAAACCCTGCATCTGCAGGGTTTTTTATCATGCAATCTTACATATTAGACAAAATTGAATCGCGTACTTGATCCATTGTTGCATCAATAGAAAGCATAACAGCATCAGAACATTGTTTGATTGCAGTATCAGGATCTTTAAGACCATTACCTGTTACAGTACAAACGATGACTGAACCTTCAGCAATTTTACCCGCTTTAATATCGCGGATTGCACCACCAATCGAAGCTGCAGACGCAGGCTCAACAAATACACCTTCATACATGGAAAGCAAACGTTGAGCTTCTAAGATTTCAGCATCTGTTAATTCATCAAACCAACCTTGAGAGTCACGTACTACCGCTTTCGCATGGTTCCAGCTTTGTGGGTTACCAATACGGATTGCTGTTGCAACAGTTTCAGGGTTTTGAACAGGTGCACCACGTAAGAATGGTGCTGCGCCAGAAGCTTGATAGCCAACCATCGTCGGTAAACCTTCAGGTTTAGGACCAGTGAACTGATCAGTTTCAGCATCATAAATTACTTGCTCAAATTGATCCGCAGGTTGGTTTGCAACAGCTTCAGTATAACCCATCCAGTGTGCAGTGATGTTACCTGCGTTCCCTACTGGTAAGCAGTGATAGTCAGGTGCACGACCTAATTCATCAACGATTTCGTATGCAATCGTTTTTTGACCTTGCAAACGGTAAGGGTTGATTGAGTTTACGATAGTTACAGGTGCTTGGTCAGCAACTTCTTTAACAAGGCGCATACCGTCATCGAAGTTACCACGAATTTGCATTGTGATCGCACCATACATCATTGCTTGAGCCATTTTACCCATTGCAATTTTGCCTTCTGGAATTAAAACAAATGCTTTAATACCAGCGCGAGCAGCATAAGCGGCAGCGGCAGCAGAGGTATTACCTGTAGATGCACAGATAATCGCTTTAGAGCCTTCTTCAACCGCTTTAGTGACTGCCATGGTCATACCACGGTCTTTAAATGAACCAGTCGGGTTTAAGCCTTCGTACTTCACATAAATTTCAACATTTTTGCCAATTAAACGTGGAATATTCGCAAGCTTAATCAGTGGTGTATTACCTTCGCCTAGGGAGATTGCACGAGTAGTTGCAGACACTGGTAAACGGTCGCGATAACGGTCAACTAAACCAGTGTAACGATTGGCATTAGACATGATGATGTTCCAATTGTGTGTAGAGCTGGAGAGGGCAGCAGTACCCTCTACCCGAGATGATTAATTATCAAGCGATTCTAAACGAATTCGTACAATTTCGCCATGGATGACGGGTAATGCTTGAATTTGTGAAAGCGCTTCATCCATTTTTGATTCAACAATAGGATCTGTCAGAATCACGATAGGAATAAGGTCTTTTAAGCGAGGTTGCTGCATAATGGCATCAATACTGATTCCTGCACGACTCAAGATCGTAGTAACTTCAGCAAGTACGCCTGTTTGATCTTCAGCATTAATACGGATGTAGTAACCCGTTGTCATTTCTTCACGACTTAGAATTGGTAAGTCTGTGAGTGCTTCAAATGCTAATTGTGGAATAGTTCCAGCACCGTCTTCAGTATAAGAAATGTCACGAACGATATCGACAACGTCAGCGACTACGGCAGAAGCAGTTGGACCAGCACCAGCACCAGCACCATAATATAAAGTTGGGCCGACTGCGTTCGCTTGTACGAGAACAGCATTTTTAACGCCGTTTACATTTGCGATCAACTGGTCATCTGGAATGAGCGTTGGGTGAACACGTAGTTCAATGCCTTTTTCTGCACGACGTGCAATACCTAAATGCTTAATACGGAAGCCAAGATCTTCGGCGTACTTCACATCTTGAGCAGTAACTTTGCCTATTCCTTCAGTAAAAACTTTATCAAATTGAAGTGGAATACCAAATGCACAAGATGCAAGAATGGTTAACTTGTGAGCAGCATCAATCCCTTCTACATCAAAGGTTGGATCTGCTTCAGCGTAGCCAAGTTCTTGCGCTTCTTTCAGAACGTCCGCAAAAGCACGTCCTTTTTCACGCATTTCACTTAGGATAAAGTTGCCTGTACCATTAATGATGCCTGCAAGCCAATCGATTTTGTTGGCAGCTAAGCCTTCACGAATTACTTTGATAATTGGAATACCGCCAGCAACAGCTGCTTCATAGGCGATCTGCACAGCATTGTCTTCAGCAAGTTTAAATAATTCGTTACCATGTTCAGCTAAAAGCGCCTTATTTGCAGTGACAACTTGTTTGCCATGAACAATTGCTTCTTTGATGACTTCATAAGCAGGGTGAATACCGCCCATGACTTCAACAACAACATCAACATCAGGTTGACGAACGATATCAAGAAGGTCGGCACTTTGTTTAACTGAGTCAGGAAGATTTAAATCTGGGCGAGGGCGACGAGTACCCACATAAGTAATTTGAATTTCACGACCGGTGCGACGTCTAATTTCAGCAGCGTTTTCTTGTAATAGTTTAAGGGCACCACCACCTACGGTTCCAAGACCGAGTATTGCCAGACGAACTGGTTTCACGTCACACTCCAAAAAATATGTAAAATTTTATTGAACCTAGATCATAGCTAAAAAAAGAGGCAGACTCTAGGGTCAATCGAGTTAAATATTGATGTATAAAAAGCAGTAATTTATCTCATAAATATTAGTTATTTAAGCTACGTAGTATTTCATCTGCTGTCATGTATCCACCAAGATAAACACCTTCTGAGCTGTAAATTGCAGGCGTTCCATTTACACCCATTTTTAAACCCATTTGGTACTGATCTTTAACAGGATTTTCACAGTTGGTATTGTCCAATTGTTGACCTGAAATAGCTTGATCAAATGCAATTTTACGATCTTTACTACACCAGACACTTTCCATTGCTGGGAAATATTGTTCTCCACGTGGCCATGCGATATAACGAACTTCAATTCCTTTGGAATTGATTTCATCCATATGTTCATGCAATTTATGGCAGTAAGGGCAGCTGATATCTGTAAAAACGTAAACGATATGTTTGGTTTTAGATTTAGCTGGATAAATAATGAGATCTTCAGCTTTTAACTGGCTTAGTAATCCTTTACTCAATGCCGACTGGAAGGATTGTCCAATATCTTCAACTTTTTTATTACCTAAACGTAGTAAATCACCTTGGAAAATATATTGACCATCTGCAGTAGTGTATACCGCAGTCATACCCTCTAAATTGACCCAGTAAAGATTTGGTACTTCGGTTGGTTGAATGTCGATAATTTTGGCATTGATATTGGCAGTTTTAAAATTTTTCTCTAACTTTTGAATCAAGCGTTGTTGCGCATTTCGCTCAGTTAAATTTGATGCTTGGCCCGTTGCTGGTGCAGTTGCCGTTAAAGTCCCATCTGATTTTTGTGTGTCTTCAGATTTGGAGCATGCACTGATAAAAAGCGTCGTTGCAAGGGTAGAAGCGAATAAAATTTTCGAACGGGTAAATAACATAAACAACCCTTTTAAAGTTTTCAGCATTATTTTTACTGTGCTAAGCATAACAAAAAATATTCTCAAATCGTAAATTATAGCTTAGTGCTACAAAATTCAGATCGATGACTTAGCCACGGGGATGATGCTGAGCATGAAGTTGTTGCATGCGAATTTGTGCAACATGCGTATAAATTTGTGTTGTCGATAAATCACTATGCCCGAGGAGCATTTGTACCACTCGGAGATCTGCACCGTGATTGAGCAGGTGAGTTGCAAAAGCATGTCTTAATGTATGGGGGGATAGCTCTGTCGCTATACCTGCTTGGAGGGCATAACGTTTGATGGCATACCAAAAGTTTTGACGGCTCATAATCCCGCCATGTTGGGTCAGAAATAAGTAATCTGTAGCACTTTTATAGAGTTGGGGGCGAGCTTCTGCTAAATATTTTTCAATCCATTCCACAGCAATTTGCCCCAAAGGAACTAAACGTTCTTTATTTCCCTTGCCCAAGATTCGCAAAAAACCCTGATTGAGATTGATGTGATCTATTCTTAAATTAATCAGTTCGCTCACGCGTAAACCACAAGCATAAAGGACTTCAAACATCGTGCGATCACGCAAGCCTAACGCTGTGTTTGTATCTGGTGCTTGAATGAGTGATTCAACATCTTGCTCAGATAAATCTTTAGGTAACGCTCGTCCTAACTTGGGTGTTTTATGTGCGGCTATAGGATTATCTGTTCTTAAATTTTGCTCTCTTAAAAATTTATAGAAAGACCGAAGTGCCGATAAAGTGCGAGCAATTGATCGAGGACTTTTCCCTTGTTTGGTGAGCTCAATCAGTACATCTGAAATATCATCATGTGACCATAAGGTCATGGGGCTGATTAACAGAGTACTGCATTGGACTAAATCTGTGAGATAGGCATTTCGGGTGTGTGGGCTAACAGACTGAGCGATTAAATAATCTCGAAATCCGTGTAAGAACGAAAGTTGTTCTGGAATTTGAATGGGTGCAGGAACTCGAGGTTTCTTATTAATCATAGGGATATTCGATTGGGAAATTCGATTGATTTAATTGAGATTATCTAATGTAGTGTAATTTTCTATGCATGTCGATGTGTTATAAGAAGATGCGAATCATTCTTGATGAGAGTGCGGTAATAATTCTCATTTGTATGTATACTGTTCAAAATTTTTTAGGGTTAGGTACGGTGCGTTTATCTGATTTGAAAGTCAAACAATCTGCCATCATTACGCAAGTGCATCGCACTGTAGATGGTACTTCTACAGATATGGTGGCAAGTCGTTTAGAAACGCTAGGATTTGTTGCCGGAACTAAAGTACAAGTCATTACGAAAGGACTGTTTGGCGGTGATCCAATTCTCATTCAAGTGGGTTTTACTCGCTTTGCCTTAAGAAAAAATGAAGCACAAAAAATTGAAATAGAAGGAGTGTCGGCATGAGCGATGCGTTGCGTGTTGCCCTTGTTGGTAATCCTAACTGTGGTAAAACTTCATTATTCAATCATTTGACTGGAACACGCCAAAAAGTAGGTAACTATGCAGGTGTAACCGTTGAGCGAAAAATTGGTCACTTCACGCTAAACTCTGGTAAAGCGGTTCGTGTTTTAGACTTGCCAGGAACGTATAGTTTAGACGCAACTAGTCCAGATGAAGAAATCACCCGTGATGTTGTTTATGGGAAAATTGCGGAAGAAGGTCATCAAGATGCATTTTTATGCGTTGTTGATGCAACCAATCTGAAGTTGCACCTTGGTTTAGTTTTGGAGTTGATCCAATTGGGTCGTCCAATGCTACTCGTACTTAACATGATGGATGAAGCTCGTCGTCGTGGAATGCAAATAAACACCCAAAAGCTTTCTGAGCGCTTAGGCATTCCAGTTGTAGAAACGGTTGCTGTGCGTCGCTCAGGTATTGAAAACCTGATGAATGCGCTAGATCATGGCAAATATGCTGTTCCTCAAACTGAGCTGACAGGTTTGAAAGGATCTGATCACGACAAAGTTGAAGCGATTGTCAAAGATGCCGTTCAATTTGTTGAATTTGATGATAAACGTTCAGTTTTTCTCGATAAAATCTTTCTGCACCCAGTACTTGGTCTATTCAGTTTAGCGGTGATGATGTTCATCATTTTCCAAGCAGTTTTTGCTTGGGCGGCACCCTTCATGGATGGTATTGAGACGTTCTTTGGCTGGTTGGGTGAAGTCGTTGGTGAGAATATTGCACATCCATTACTCAATAGTTTAGTGGTTGATGGAATTATCGCGGGTGCAGGTGGTGTAGTTGTCTTTTTGCCTCAGATTCTCATCTTATTCTTCTTTATCTTGGTGCTTGAAGAATCAGGTTATTTACCCCGAGCGGCATTCTTACTTGATAAGTTGATGTATAAAGCAGGTCTTTCGGGACGTGCATTTATTCCATTACTGTCGAGTTTTGCGTGTGCAATTCCTGGAATCATGGCATCACGGACTATTAGTGATCCAAGAGACCGTTTGACCACGATCTTTGTTGCGCCATTGATGACTTGTTCAGCTCGTTTACCCGTCTATGCGTTGTTGATTGCAGCTTTTGTGCCTTCTCAAACGGTTTGGGGACTATTTAACCTTCAAGGTTTAGTGCTGTTCGGTCTATATATGGCAGGGATTGTGAGTGCACTGATCGTATCGTTTGTGTTGAAGTTTTTCCAAAAAGATAAATCTCAACATATGTTATTGATGGAACTTCCAAGCTATCGTTTTCCAGATTTGAAAAACGTGTGGATTGGCTTGCTTGATCGAGCAAAAATCTTTTTGAAGCGAGTCGGTGGAATCATCTTTGCGCTTTCTATTTTATTATGGTTCTTGTGCACATTCCCACAACCACCAGAGGGTGCAACATTACCTGCGATTGATTATTCATTTGCGGGGATGTTAGGTCATTTGATGCAACCAATCTTTGCGCCATTAGGCTTTAATTGGCAGATTTGTATTGCTTTAATTCCAGCCATGGCTGCGCGTGAAGTTGTCGTTGCTGCTTTAGGCACCGTGTATGCTTTGTCTGCTGTTGATGAGGATGCGATGTCGGAAGGCTTGGCATCACTGATTAGTAGTGGTGGGGATTTGGGCTGGTCTTTAGCAACAGGATTATCACTTTTGGTCTGGTTCATTTATGCACCACATTGTTTGGCGACATTAGCGACAGTGAAACGCGAAACAGGTTCTTGGAAGACAGTTGGCTTTATGACCGTCTATTTATTTGGTTTAGCGTATTTTATGTCGTTTTTAACCTATCAAGTCGCGACCAGCGTGTTAGCTTAAATCTGAAGAGTTGAGGAGACTGAGATGATTGAAATTCTAATTATTACGGCATTGGTCCTTTGGAGTGCATTGGTCGTATTCAAAAAGGTTTTTCCACAGACGTCAAATTCAGCCTTTATGAAACTGTCAGATGCCACGGAAAGAAAAGGGTGGAAGGCACTATCAAAGTGGCTTAAACCCAAAATGACTGCTGGTTGTGGCGGAAATTGCGCTTGTCCTGTTTCAGACAAGGAAACACCCAAGTTAAACCCTCAAGCTGTGAAATGGAAGTAGTTTACTTCAATAAAAGAACCGCCTAAATTGGCGGTTTTTTTACGCATGGACACAAAATAATGTCAAGATTATGAAATCAAAAAAAGCATTCAAAGCAGCAAAGTGCTAACATTTCGGCAGTTTCTAATTAGACTAAAATATGGGGCAGAAATGTTAATACAGCGTGGTGGATTAAAAGTTGTCGCAGGACTCGGAATTTCGGGTGTTGCTGCGGTAAATTTTCTACATGAAAAAGGCTATCACGTTGCAGTAACAGATTCGAGGACCTCTCCACCTGGACATGATCAAATTCCACCTGAAGTCCAAACTAGCTTTGGGAAATTTGACGAAGAAATGTTGTTGTCTGCTGAGGAAATTATTATCAGTCCAGGGCTTGATCCTAAACTGCCAGTGATTCAAACAGCGCTTGCACAAGGCATTCCTGTTGTCAGTGAAATTCAAATTTTAAGACGTGCGACTGAAAAGCCTATTGTTGCAATAACAGGTTCTAATGCAAAAAGTACAGTGACCACCTTGATCGGCTTAATGGCGAAAGATGCAGGCAAAAAAGTCGCTGTAGGGGGGAATTTAGGACGTCCAGCCTTAGATTTAACCAAAGATGATCCAGAGCTATATATCTTAGAACTATCCAGTTTCCAATTAGAAACTACATCGAACTTAAATGCTGAAGTTGCTGTCGTCTTAAATATGAGCGAAGACCATCTCGATCGTCATGGCGATATGATGGGATATCACACGGCCAAACATCGTATTTTTCAAGGTGTCAAGAAAGTGGTCTTCAATCGGGATGACTCTTTGACACGTCCCTTAGTACCTGATGCAACGCCAATGCAGAGTTTTGGGCTCAATGCACCAGATATGAATCAGTATGGTGTACTCAGAGATACTGATGGCACGATGTGGCTAGCAAGGGGGCGTGAACGTTTATTGAAAAGTTCTGAGATGTATATTCAAGGGACACACAATGTCGCAAATGCACTTGCGTGTTTAGCTTTAGGTGAAGCGATAGGTCTACCATTAGAGGTCATGCTGGAAACTTTGAAAACCTTCAAGGGGTTGGAACATCGCTGCGAATTTGTCAAAGAAGTGCAAGGTGTTCGTTATTATAACGACTCAAAAGGTACAAATATTGGGGCAACCTTAGCAGCATTAGACGGCTTAGGTGCGGCGATCGCAGTACAGAAAGCTAAAGTTGCCATCATTTTAGGTGGTCAAGGTAAAGGGCAAGATTTTACTGCTTTAAGAAAATCATTAACGGAATTTGCAAAACTCGCGGTACTCATTGGTGAAGATGCGCCAGTGATTGAACAAGCAATTCAAGGCACAACCACAATTCTTCACGCTACATCATTAGAAGAAGCAGTAAAATTATGTCAAGCAAATACACAGCAACATGATGTGGTATTGCTTTCGCCGGCATGTGCAAGTTTTGATATGTTTACTGGCTATCCACAACGCGGACATCAATTTGTTGCTTGTGTGAATGCGCTGCACGAAGAACAATAAGGACGAAGATATGGCTGAGTCAGCTCAGACAACGATTGATAAAGTGAATAAAATTTACCAACGTTGGTTACCACGTATTCCAAGTGAAATTACATCAAGGAATGTTCTAATTTTTTGTGTGATTGCACTGCTCTGTATTGGAACGGTGATGGTTGGTTCAGCTTCTATGCCTTACGCAGAAAGATTGCATGAAAATCCATTCCACTATGTCATCCGCCATGCCATATCCATCGTGGTTGCGTTTGTCGCAGCAATTTTAGTTTATCGTGTTTCGTTAAATACCTGGTTTAAGAACACATTTCCGTTATGGATGATGACTATGGCATTGCTTGTCGCGGTGTTATTAGTCGGTTCGGAAGTGAACGGTTCGACGCGTTGGATTCGAATCGCAGGATTTACCTTCCAGCCTACTGAAGCTGCGAAAGTGATGATGGCTATTTTTACTGCAGATTATGTTGTCCGTCGGGCAGAAGAAGTGCGGAATAATGTGAAAGGGCTGGCACGATTAGCAACAGTAATGCTATGTACAGTTGGTTTGATTATTGCTGAACCTGACTTAGGTGCAACGGTAGTGGTTGCCTTAACGATGTTAGGGGTGTTCTTTCTTGCAGGTGCGCCACTAATCCAGTTTGGTATTGCATTGGGTGCCATTATCATGGCATTTGTAGTGCTGGTTGTGTTCGAGCCTTATCGTTTCGAGCGTTTAATGTCTTTTACCAATCCATGGGCAGATCCTTTAGGTTCTGGTTATCAGCTTTCAAATGCGCTTATGGCCTTTGGACGTGGTGAATGGTTAGGGGTAGGCTTAGGCCATAGTATTCAAAAAATGTCTTATCTCCCTGAGGCGCATACGGACTTTATGTTGGCTATTTTGGCAGAAGAGTTCGGTTTCATGGGTATTACGGTTGTTCTCGCACTGTCATTTCTTATGGTGGGTGCGTGTATTCGAATTGGGCATCGTGCCATTCAGCATCAATTTTTGAGAGCGGGTTATTTGGCTTACGGGATTAGCATTATTTTTGTTCTGCAAATTATGGTAAATGCTGGCATGAATATGGGGCTGCTCCCAACAAAAGGTTTAACTTTACCATTTATTAGTTATGGTGGTTCATCTCTGATTATGTGTGCTGTCATGGTCAGTTTAATGCTGAAAATTGAAGCAACAACCCAAGAAAAGAATCAGGCTAAGGAAGTATCTAGCTTTTAAAATACACGATTGTATCTTAAGCATTCAAATCTGATGATGGTGGAGTACTATTTTGCTGCAACACCATTGTTGGCATATGTGTGCCACAGTTTAAACAGGTGACTTGACCAGATTTGGGTTTTGATAGTGGAATCAATGGAATAAAAAATAAAGAAAAATAATTGCGTTGTTGTTTAATTTCATAATTGCTATGTGTACGACAGACTGGGCATAGAAATTGCCCCTTTTCCGTTTTGATGGTTTTAGGTCCTACCCCAAAAATAAAAAACATAATGAACTCCTGATTAATCTATCTAAATGGAATTCAAAAACATTTTCAGCTGAATAACAAGCATGATTCTGTATGGACACTATTCAAAAACATCTTGTATTGTGGTGCCAACTGGAATTTTCTTACGATCCCATTGTTGAATTGCCTGTAGAAGCATGCGATTTGGTTGATCTAGATCAACTGGATCTTGTCCTAATGCATGAATAGCTTTGTTCAAGAGTTGGGGGGCTTGGGTGAGATCAAGTGCTACAGCTAAATTTTGCTTAGAAAGCTTTGTACCATCTTTATTCATTGCTAGGGGCAAATGCATATACTGAAGTTCAGGGTAGCCCAATAATCGCCCTAACCAAATTTGTCGTTCAGTGTTATCCAGCAAATCAGCACCACGCACAACATGAGTCATTCCTTGTAGATAATCATCCACAACCACGGCGAGCTGATAATTAATAATACCGTCGCGACGTTTAAGAACAAAATCTCCTAATTCATTGGTCAAATTAGAGCAATGCTGACCTTGTAAAAGATCCTCAAAACAAATCAACTCGTCTGATGTTTTAACCCGAATGGCTTGTTGATCGTGTGGTAGTTTTAAATCGCGGCAAGTACCGCTATAGATATGATTAGAGCCTAAGATTTTGCGTGTACATTGGCAGGCATAGGTGAGGTCACGTTGCTGAAGATCATTTAAGACCGATTCATAGATGTTTAAACGGTCTTTTTGAAAGATAATTTCGTCATCAAACTCGAAACCGAAAGCTTCAATACATGACAAGATATGTTCTTCACTACCAGGATATATGCGAGGGATGTCTGTATCTTCAATTCGTACAACCCATTTGCCTGCATGAGATCTTGCTTCACAATAGCTTGCAACAGCTGTAATGAGTGATCCAAAATGAAGAGGGCCGGTTGGCGATGGCGCAAACCGGCCCACATAAGCCATCCTGTTGTCCCCCTCCTTTATCAAAGGAGGGGTTAGGGAAGGATTATTAAATAACATGATTAACCGTTATTTTGTTTCTCTTTAATTTCAGCTAAAGTTTTGCAATCAATGCAAAGCGTCGCTGTTGGACGAGCCTCTAAACGACGTAAGCCAATTTCGATTCCACAGGTTTCACAGAAACCATAGTCATCATTTTTGATTGCTTCGATAGATTGTTCAATTTTGCGAATTAACTTGCGTTCACGGTCACGAGTACGAAGCTCAATCGCAAACTCTTCTTCTTGCGTTGCACGGTCATTTACATCAGGCAATGCAGTATTTTCATCTTGCATTGTATTTAATGTTCGATCCACTTCTGACATTAACTCGTCTTTCCATGCCAATAAAATTTGACGGAAATGCTCAAGTTGACCTTCAGACATGTATTCTTCATTTTTTTTCGGCTGATAAGGCTCGATGCCAAATAGACTCGCTGTAGTACCGCCTTCGGAAGTCTTTGGCTTGGTCTTACGCACGCGTTTTACTTTTTCAGCAACTACGTTGTTTTCTTCCAAGACTTGATTTTGGTTGTCATTCGCCATAAAGGGCATTCCTCATCATATGCGTGTTTGCGTACGCAAAAAATATGGTGATATGCAAGTGTTTTTATCGCTTCCGATAGATTGTTGCTATCGGGGGCGTCATCATATAGATTTTTTATCAAAGATGAAAGCTATGAATATCTGTTTTGGACTGTTCAGATTCCATTCGGACAGATAACTTAATCCAAAACACTTTAAAAGAAAAGCTAATAACCTGAAATTTCTTTATTAATATTTTGCGCGAAATTTTGTAGGCGATGAACACGTGTTTCAAAGCTACCGTCAGTTTTCAGTAGTAGGCTGCGATAGCCTGGTGCAAGGTCATCAAAGGCAAAATCTTCAGTCTTTGGTTTAAACTGAACGGAGGTAGAGGGCGTTGACAAAAATTGAATATTTTTCCAAACATTCAACGAATCTTGGTGCACATGTCCAAAGATCACTGCTTGAATGTGTTGATACTCTGCCATGATCTGTGTCAATTGATCTGAATTTTTTAAGATGTGTCGATCAATCCACTTGGACTTCATTTCAAGTGGGTGATGATGACACGCCAAAATGACAGGATGCTGCTGTGTTTCCTGAAGAATCATTGATAAATGATTCAATTGTTCTGCTTTAATCCAACCATCTACTTTGTGGGGCACAGCACTATTTAATAGGACGATTTTCCACGTTTCGAAAGTTAACACGGCCGGTATAGGATCAGGCGCTGCAAAAGGAAAATATTCGGCATCATCATGATTGCCTGGAATTTGATAAAACGGAATATTCAAATTTTTCATGAAACTCAAATATCGGTGATAAGTTGCCTCATGTGGTACCTGTGCCAAGTCACCTGTATGAATAATCGCATCAATGTCTTGATAGCGATTTAAAATATCATTGATCACTGCATGAAAACTTTGTTCAGGATTTATCTGAACAAACGGCGTGTCAGGATGATCCATGAGATGAGTATCGGTAATTTGGATAATGAGCTGATCATTTTTATTCTGTTTGATTAAAGGCGTCATAAATTACCTCAGCGCTATAGAGGTAGTGGCAATGTGCTGTTTGAGCCATTGCAGAGCCATGATGACAGGTGCATTACACAATCGTTTGGATGCCAATAATTGTTCAAGATCTGAATAAGCTAAGATATGCAGTTGGATATTCTCACCTTCATCTGGCATACCATGAATACCACCTTGCTCAGGAAGATCTGCTTCTGCAACATACAAATGAAAAACTTCATCGCACGCACCAGCAGAAGGGTAGAAGGTAAATAAATGTTCCAGATTACGAATTTCACAACCAGACTCTTCTAAACTCTCACGCTGAATGCATGTTTCAGGTGATTCATCGCCATCTAATACGCCTGCAATGATTTCTAGTTGCCATGGGGAGATAGGATCATCGATTGCACCAATTCGGAATTGTTCAATCAGTGCAAAGCGCTTGAGTGCATCATTGTAGATGAGTACACCAGCAGCTTCTTTTCGATGCACTAATTCACGATGAATTGTTGGGGTATAAGTATTCTCACCAAATAAACGATGTGTGATGCTCACTTTCTCTATACGAATGAATCCTTGATAAAGGGATTCGCGAGAATGGACCTTAAAATCTTTATTATTGTAGGTGGCTTTTTCAAGAATTTTCATTCGTATACGTTAGGACAAAAATTTATTTCATCCTAACTGAGATTGCATTAAAGAAAAACAGATTTTTTAATTTTTACAGCTTCTGATACAACTTTTGTCCTTGCTTATGATACTTATTTTTCATGGCGTTGAGACCTGATTCAATCTCTTGATTTAACTTGAGATCTAGGTTATCAGACTGCTGATTTTGAGCGTATTCACGCACATTTTGGGTAATCTTCATTGAGCAAAATTTAGGTCCACACATCGAACAGAAATGCGCTGATTTATGTGCCTCTTTAGGCATGGTTTCATCATGCATACTACGTGCCGTATCAGGATCTAAACTTAAGTTAAATTGATCTTCCCAACGAAACTCAAAACGTGCTTTTGAAAGCGCATTATCACGGACTTGAGCACCTGGGTGTCCTTTGGCGAGGTCTGCAGCATGTGCTGCAATTTTATAGGTGATAATGCCATCTTTGACGTCCTTTTTATTGGGTAGACCTAAATGCTCTTTAGGTGTTACGTAACAAAGCATCGCTGTTCCATACCAACCGATCATGGCTGCACCAATTGCTGAAGTAATATGATCATAACCAGGTGCAATATCTGTTGTTAATGGTCCTAATGTATAAAAAGGTGCTTCTTTGCAAACCTCAAGTTGTAAATCCATATTTTCTTTAATCATATGCATAGGAACATGACCAGGACCTTCAATCATGACTTGCACATCGTGTTCCCAAGCTCGATGGGTTAATTCTCCTAATGTACGTAGTTCGGAAAATTGGGCTTCGTCATTGGCATCTTGAATGCACCCAGGGCGCAAACCATCACCTAAGCTGAATGAGACATCATAGGCTTTCATGATCTCGCAGATTTCATCAAAATGGGTGTATAAGAAATTTTCTTTATGATGTGCAAGACACCACTGCGCCATGATTGAACCACCGCGTGAAACGATGCCCGTTAAGCGATTGGCTGTGAGAGGAACATAGCGCAATAAAACACCAGCATGAATCGTGAAGTAATCAACCCCTTGCTCAGCTTGTTCGATTAAAGTGTCTTTAAAAATTTCCCATGTAAGATCTTCTGCTATTCCATCCACCTTTTCTAATGCTTGATAAATCGGAACAGTTCCAATAGGTACAGGGGAGTTACGAATAATCCACTCGCGTGTTTCATGAATATTTTTACCAGTAGACAAATCCATGATGGTGTCAGCACCCCAACGTGTTGCCCATGTCATTTTTGCCACTTCTTCATCAATGGATGAACCCAGTGCTGAGTTGCCAATATTGGCATTAATTTTCACTAGGAAATTGCGTCCGATAATCATCGGTTCGAGTTCAGGGTGATTGATATTGGCAGGAATAATGGCACGACCTGCAGCGACTTCTTGGCGTACAAATTCAGGTGTAATTTCTAATAAATTTTTTGCACCAAAGTTTTGACCAACATGTTGGCGAATATCCACACCTTCGCGTTGCTTTTGGTTTTCTCGAATCGCAATGTATTCCATTTCAGGCGTGATAATACCCTGCTTAGCATAATGCATTTGCGTGACGTTATGTCCTGGTTTAGCTCGACGAGGTTTCTGGATATGTGCGAAACGAATGCCAGCTGTACGAATATCTTGAAGACGTTCTCGCCCAAATTTTGAGCTTAATGTCGCGAGTTGTTCTGTATCTGCGCGCTCTTCAATCCATGTATCTCTGAGGTTTGGTAGGCCTCGATTTAAATCAATTTGAATCTCAGGGTCGGTATAAACACCTGAAGTGTCATACACCAAAATGGCAGGATTATACTCACCGCCTAAGCCCGTTGGTGTATCGGAGAGTGCAATTTCACGCATGGGTACGCGAATATCTGGACGAGAACCTTGAACATAGACTTTTTTTGACGCTGGTAAAATGCGGGTGAGATCTTGAGCATCTTGCTCATGTTGAGCAGAGAGATCTGTATTTGAAAGATTCGTTAATTGGTTCATTGCAATGATCCTTATGAATGACATCAACGAATCAAGCACGACCAAAAACGGTGGCGGAATTATCCTGAATGAATAACCTAGAACAAAGTTTTTAGATGGCTTGATTCCTACGCAGGTATTAACCTGATCAGGTTCAACGGTACTCACCATCAAAACAATGTTTTAGGTGATCTCAGCGAGTTATTACTCGCGCTCCGTCAAGCGATGCCAAAATATTAACATATAAAGTCAGATTAAAGTCATCAGACTATGATGCATAACAAATTGCGTCTTTAAAGCAATTACGACGATTTTCAAGATCAACAGTTTTTAAGTTTAAATAGTGACTTAGCTGTATAAGAACTTGCGGATTTTGATCAGTCTGATTTGAAGTTAATTTACTTTTTTGTTGTGAATCCAGTTCGATAAATTTTAAGAAAAGTCTCGCTTGATCTGCTAAACGACTATTTTTCATATTTGCGAGTTGTTCGATTTCAGCTAAAGCATCGGGTGCAATTTCAACACGTCCTTCAAAATCATGAGAAACAGGATCATGTTTGAGACCTTTAAATAATAGATTTGAATAAAAATGATAAAGGTACTCTGCATCTAAACGGAAACTGCTTTGAGGGTATTTTTTTAGATAATTTTCCCAATACTGGGCACGTCTAGAAATCTCTTGTGCTTCAAGATGAAAATGAGGATCTTCAAATTGTGCTTGCTGATTTTGTTCAGCAAGTTCTTGCATAAATGCTTGTTCTGCCTCAGGGAAATAGGGGGCAAATACTCGTGCTAAATAATATGGGTTTCTTTGATAGGTTGCTTGGTGGTTAATATCGACGAGATCAATATACGCTTGACCCTTATGCCGAAGTAAATATTGATCTCGTGGATGTAATTTTTCAATTTGTGATTGTTGAATCGTCGGAAATTGCGACTGGTCATGAGCATATAAATCAAAAGCTTTCTGCTGTTCAGGTGATCGATCTAAACTTAAGAAATTTCTATACATGATGTCTGCCAAACCAATCAATTCTTTCTGTTCCTGAAATGGCATTAAGGGAAGACAAAGTCGAATATCTTGATTGATTTGCTCAATGGCGAATGTAGTCCGTTGAGCAGTTATCCCGAGCATTTCTTTTTTGAGTTTTTGACAAATGAGGTTGAGATCAGGTGTGGTGTTCTGGTTTTGGGTTGGGTTTGGAGATTCAGTAGGTATTTCTTCGGAAATCGGTTTTTGACACGCAGTTAAGCCAAGACTTACGACTATAAGAGTCAATAATTGACGAATAGGCTTAAACGTGTGCAAAAATGACTTCATTGAGATATCAAAATACAGTTAAAGTGTGAAATGAGGCGCAAATAGATTTTCACTTATTTTAAAACCGTACAGTGAAATTTATTGTAGTTGCTTCGCAATCAAGCGTTAAAATAATGTATGAAAAACATACATCAATGCGCATAATTCAAAATAATTCTCCGGATTAAATGAAAAAATAATAAAATTGATACGTAAAAAGTTCGATTAAAGATTATATTTGCAACATCCTATTCTAATTACTTGTTATTCAAATGCTTAAGGTACTGTGAAGTCATTATCATGAAAAAAACTCTACTTGCAGTCAGTTTAATTGCGCTTAGCCCGATGAGCTTTGCATTGAACCTCGTTGAAGCCTATGAGCGAGCAAAGCAAACCGATCCAAATTGGCAAGCCAACGTTTTGCAGTATGAGGCTGATCAGTTAAATATAGGTTTAGCAAAAGGTAATTTGCTGCCGACAGTAACTGTTTCAGGAAATGTGACGCGTAAAAACCAAGATGTAAATCATTCAAGTACAGAATCGAATCCTTTTTTTAATAGTTCTGACCTGTTGGCATCGACATCGACCACTCGTCAAATTGCGATTACTGCACGACAACCCATTTTCAGAATGGATGCTTGGCAGGGATATAAACAGGTAAAAACCTCAGTTCAACTGAGTGAAGTCACTTTAAAACAGCAACAGCAACAACATATATTAAATGTCTCTGAAGCTTATTTTAATGTACTACGTCAACAGGCTTTAACGCTCACTAACGCTCAAGAAGAAAAAGCATTATTCGAGCAGCTCAATATGATGAATGCCAAACTCAAAGAAGGTTTAGTTGCTGAAAGCGATGTGAGCGAAGCGAATGCACAATATCAAAATGCGCGAGCAAATCGAATTGCGACAGGTGTTCAATTAATCTTGGCACAAGAGCAACTTGCTCAGTTGATTGGACCTTACCAAGAAAAGCTCGCTGTTTTAAGTGATGATTTCGAGTATCAAAAGCCTGTACCGAATATCATGAGTGAATGGACTAAATTAGCTCAAGAACAGAATCTTGAAATTCTACAAGCGCGTTTGCAACGTCAATATGCCAATGATCAGCGACGTGTAGAGCAAGCGGCGCTTTATCCTCAAGTCGAAGCCGTAGCCACTTATGGATATAGTGAACAGTCACCACAAACAGCTATATCGAGTGATGGACAGTTCGATCAGGTGGGTGTAGAAATGAACTGGAATGCCTATACCGGTGGGCGAACTAAAATTAATATTGATAAAGCGACAAAAAATGTTGAAAAGTCGGAACGCCAATTAGAAGCTGCGATACGTAAAGCAACCACAGATGCTAAAAAATCTTACCTACAAATTGATATGGATAGTGCTACATTGCAAGCGCGCAAAGCTGCCATGGATTCTTCAGCATTAGTCGCGAAAGCATCCCAAGCTCAGTATGATGAAGGGCTTAAAAGTATGGTTGATGTGTTGCTTGCGCAAAGAAATGCTTTTGCAACGCGATTAGATTTTGTGAATGCTCAATATGATTATGTGTTGAATGTGTTGAGGTTGAAGGCTTCTGTGGGACAATTGAATGAAAATGAGCTTCGTCAAATGAATGCATGGTTAGTTGAAAAATAGAATAAATTGATTGTTTTGTCATCAAATATTCACAATTGATATGCTTTAATATGGCAAAAATTTCAATCCATTCACGCTGTGTGGAGTAATAAGACTTTGAGCTCTAATAATCCTGTACTTAGCCACCATATTTCTTCTCAATTTAACGAAGATTTGCAAGATGTCCATACCAAATTTATGGCGATGGGTGGTTTGGTTGAGCAACAAGTTGCTAATGCCATTCATGCTCTTTTAGATACAAATGTGAATTTAGCTGTAGATGTCCAATTTCAGGATAATACGGTAAATCGCTATGAGCGTGAAATTGATGAAGGTTTGACTTTGATTTTAGTGCGTCGCCATCCTGCTGCAAGTGATCTGCGTATGGTGATTGCAATGAGCAAGGCCAATACCGATTTAGAACGTATTGGTGATGAAGCAGCTAAAATTGCACGTATAGCCCAAAATCTATGTGAAGAAGGTGAATCACCTCGTGGTTATATGGAAACACGTCATATCGGTAATCAAGTGCGAGTAATGATTCATGATGCATTGGATGCATTTGCACGTGTTGATGCAGAGCAAGCACTTAAAGTATTGTTGGCTGACGCAGATATCGATCGTGAATATCAATCTGCTACACGTACATTAATGACCTACATGATTGAGGATCCTCGTCATATTTCTCGTGTTCTGAATGTCATGTGGGTGCTGCGTTCTTTGGAGCGTATTGGTGACCATGCGCGAAATATTTCTGAACAAGTGATTTATATGGCTAAAGGCTATGACGTACGACACACCAGTGTGGAAGAGATTGAAGAAAAAGTTCAAGGTAATCATTAAAATAGAATTCATATAATACACAAAAACCTCGAATATCGAGGTTTTTTTATGTGATATTAAACTTGATTTTTGTAAAAGATATAGACAAAAAAATTCCTAGATTTTGGGGGAAATCTAGGAAGGAAAACTGATGAAACAGTACGCTGTTATTATTATTTGTTCACTCATAATCTTGCTATGAAATAATAATATTCAAATTATGTGTAAAGTTCAGCTGCAAAAGTGTGATTTTGTGTAATTTAATATTTGTGAAATGTAAAACTTATCACACTTTAGTGTCCTGCCCAATCCTGCCTATTTCATTAGTTTATGTCAACTATTATTATGATCTAAAAGTATTATAGAATCGTTGAAATAAAAAAAGCCCTGAATATCAGGGCTTTTTTCAAATTCATACTTATGCAGATTTTGCTTCAGCAGGTGCAGATAACATATGACCTGTTTCTTCAAAATTAGAATGCCAAGAGAGCGCTTCTGTAAGTAGGTGAGGGGTTTGTCCACCTTTAGCACATGCACGATCAAAATAGTCGTTTAATGCATCTTTATACAATGGGTGAACACAGTTATCGATGATTGCACGTGCACGTTCGCGCGGTGCAAGACCACGTAAATCAGCAAGACCTTGTTCAGTCACAAGAACGTCTACGTCATGACCTGTGTGATCTACGTGAGATGCCATCGGCACTACAGATGAAATGTCACCGCCTTTAGCGATTGATTTAGTCACGAAGATTGCGATATGCGCATTACGTGCGAAGTCACCTGAACCACCAATACCATTCATCATTTTTGAACCACATACGTGTGTAGAGTTCACATTGCCGTAGATGTCAAATTCAAGCGCAGTATTGATCCCGATAATCCCTAAACGGCGTACCAATTCTGGGTGGTTTGAAATTTCTTGAGGGCGTAATACAAGTTTGTCTTTGTATTTCTCAAGATTGTTGAATACTTTTTCACCATAACGTGCAGAAAGTGTAATTGATGAGCCAGAAGCGAATTTCATTTTACCAGCATCAATTAATTCAAAAGTACAGTCTTGAAGTACTTCTGAGTACATGATGAGATCTTCAAAATTCGATTCTTTAAGACCCGTTAATACCGCATTGGCAATTGAACCAATACCTGCTTGTAATGGACCTAAATTTTTAGGAAGACGTTCTTCAGCCACTTCTTTTTCAAAGAATTCGATTAAGTGGTTTGCAATTGCTTGAGTCTCATCATCTGGTGCAGTGACTGTTGATGGAGAATCATGCAATTCGCTGTTAAATACGATGCCAACAATTTTAGCAGGATCGATATTAATTGCGTGTGTACCAATACGCTCATCGACTTGAGTGAGTGGAATCGGCTGACGTGTCGGACGATAAGATGGGATATAAATATCGTGCAAGCCTTCGAATGCTGGGCTTAAATTTGTGTTAATTTCAACAATTACTTTTTCTGCAAAGATTGCAAAGCTTGCTGAGTTACCTACTGAAGTCGTTGGAATGATGCCACCATCTTCAGTAATTGCTACAGCTTCGATGACTGCAATATCAGGCTTTTTCAATTGTTTATTACGCATTTGTTCAACAGTTTCTGACAAATGCTGATCAATAAACATTACTTCGCCTTTATTGATCGCCTTACGCAAAGTATTGTCGACTTGGAAAGGTAGACGACGAGCCAATACGCCAGCTTCAGTTAACTGTTTATCTAAGTCATTACCCAAAGACGCACCAGTGATTAAAGTGATCTTTAAAGGGTTTGTATGAGCGCGTTTTACCAATGCCAATGGAACTGCTTTAGCTTCACCAGCACGCGTGAAACCACTCATACCTACGGTCATGCCATCTTCAATAAACGTTGAAGCTTGTTCAGCTGAAATGACTTTTTCATGAAGTGACTCTAAACGAATGCGATCTAAAGACATGGTTTACTCTTCTCTTGATATTCTGGATCTGGCACCGATTGTACCGATCAAGCGAGCCATTTTGCATACCTGTTAGGCTAAGGTCTAATTTTTTCAAAAAATGCGGATATAAAGATATATTATGGTTTGTAAGATATTGTTTTTTATTTTTAATTTTCATTGTGGTGAATAATTAAACCAATTCAACCGTTCAACTATTCACCATTCATCAAAATCGTTCGGTGATGGTTTGCCTGATTTTATCTAAGGTGCTATTGGTTGAAATATCAGCAACTTGAGGTGTTGAAAGGGGCAGTAGAATGACCGCTTCAAGACCTCCTTCAGGACGATTATGAATTTTTAATTCACCTTCATGAATATCGACAATTCGTTTTACAATGGCTAAACCAAGACCACTCCCTTGGATGGTACGTGCTTCATTGCCACGTACAAAAGGTTGCATAAGGTCTGCAATTTGATCTTCTGGGATTCCATCACCGTGATCAGCAACACAAATTTTTAGATGATCTCCCTCGACTTTCGCACTTAGCTCAATGGGTTCAGCACCATAACGCTTAGAATTATTAATTAAGTTACCAATTAAGCGCTTGAGGGAAAGCGAACGAGCAGTAATCAGTGGGAGTTCTTCTGGTTCAAAGCGAATATCCAGGGGTTTAAACTGAATAACCAATTCTTGCAAAAGGGTATTGATATTGGTTTCTTTTAGGTCTTCATCTGAACCATCACGCATGTAAGAAATAAACTGATTAAGAATGGCATCCATATCATCCACATCAAAGATTAAGCCTTCTTTCAAGAAGTCATCATCTGACATCATTTCAGCACTCAGTCGAATTCGAGTGAGCGGGGTTCTTAAATCATGTGAAATACCAGCCAACATAATTTGACGATCACGCTCAGTGAGCTCTAATGTATAAATCATATGATTAAAGGCTTGGTTGACCTGGCGGATTTCCAAAGGTCCGTGGTTCGTCTCAAGATAGGGGGCTTTTCCAGTTTTACTATAGCTATTTGCTGCATTTTGAAGTCGGCGTAGTGGGCGATTGAGCTGTCTCACTAAAGTTAAGATAATCATGGCTGAAATCAGCGGTACGCCAAGAAACCATGCCAAAATCAATTCGGGGCTATAATTTGCATAAGTTTTTAACGGTTCTTGAACCCAATTCCCGTTCATTTCTGGGGTTTGAATCCAAATACGTGGGCTAGGTTTAAATTGGAAATAGACGGTGACCTCAGGCACGTCGAGCTCTTTGGCCAAACGTTTTTCAACTTGGTTCGTAAAGAATTCAGCAATGACTTTATCGCGCTGGTTGGGGAACGCAGCAGGGTCTGTAACGTATTCAATTCCAACACGCTGTTTTAACCATGTGTCAACATCAAGTTCAGTGTCACCATGAAAAATTCGAAGGTCGGGGTTGTTGATAATTTCGAGTTCAACCGCAAGGTAGCGTGCATGCTGTTGAATCTCTGGTAAATAGAGGGTTTTCCAAAAAAACCAAAGTGACATAAACAGACTAAAGAACACCACAAAAACAACCAAAACTGTTGTTCGCATTGCAGCGGAGCGCGGCTTGATTTTGTCAAGAAAGCGTTCCCATTTCGTTCGTTTTCGCTCTGAATACGCAACAAATTCATTAAATTTTTGTGGGTCAATAGGATCAAGTTTCACGGTCTAACCTGAGAGTTTGGGCTGAAAAAGAATAAGTGCATGTAATTGTTTAATACATAAAATAAAGACCCCGACATCATTGATGGCGGAGTCCATTGTTTAAAAAATTATTCTGCACCATCTGGTACGAATACGTATCCCACACCCCACACCGTTTGAATATAGCGTGCACGAGCCGGATTTTCCTCGATTAAACGACGTAAACGAGAGACTTGAACATCAATAGAGCGTTCCATTGCTCCCCATTCACGACCACGTGCCAAATTCATTAATTTATCACGTGTCAACGGTTCACGAGGATGTTGCACCAATGCTTTGAGTACTGCGAATTCACCAGTAGTTAAGGTCACCACTTGACCCTCACGAGTCAATGTTCGAGTCGATAGATCGAGTGACCAAGGACCAAATGAAACCACTTCAACATTCTGGCTTGGTGCCCCAGGAACCTCACGCACTTGTCGACGTAGTACAGCTCGGATACGAGCTAACAATTCATTTGGGTTGAATGGTTTTGGTAGATAGTCATCAGCACCTGCTTCAAGCCCTGCAATACGATCAGAGTCGCTACCACGTGCAGTGAGCATAATAATAGGCGTGTCAATGTTAGACTGCCTTAAACGACGACAAATGCTCAAACCATCTTCTACAGGAAGCATAAAATCTAAAACGATGAGCGAGAAAAGTTCACGTTGTAATAACCGATCCATTTGCGTGGCATCATGTGCGGTTTTAACCACAAAACCTTTATCTTCTAAAAACCGTTGTAAAAGGGTACGAAGACGCACATCATCGTCGACGACCAGAATGCGTTCAACTCTGTCAGTGTCATTGTGTACTACATCAGTATTTTCAGCAGGTACAACTAAACTCATGATGCACTCCCTTAAAAGTTGTATTTATAAATAGTCATTTGTCTCAGTATAATGCCTAAGTTCTTGTTAAGACTATGTATCAAATTGCTCAAAATTACAATTTTAAGTGTGTTCTGAAACCAAATCACAACATGTATTGACCTGTTTTTAAGCAAATAATTTAAAATAAAATCGCTATTCAATATGAAGCTAATTTGAAGTGGTATTGAAAGCAAAAAATTTACATCAAAATCAGAAAAATAAAGTGATTATAAAGAGTTAAATGTTTTAGTTCATTGTCAAAGTGATGACACAATGACGCATTACACTCAAATAATTGATCAGAGATCTCACTAGAAGCTTTTTCTCTGGGAGATAAAACTAGAAAAATTGAGACTTTTATTTAAAATTTCATTGCAAATATTCAAAACAATTGTGGATTTTATAGTCTCGGTCTTTATAATCACTAACTTTTAGTCCTTATCCTTGTGGAATTTAACACGATGACTGACTTAGTTCAGCAGTTGGCAAGTGAACTTGCCGTACGTCCAAACCAAGTAGAAGCTGCCATTAAGCTGATTGATGAAGGTTCTAGTGTTCCATTTATTGCACGTTACCGTAAAGAAGTAACTCAAGGCTTAGACGATACGCAGTTACGTCAACTGGATACCCGATTAACTTACCTTCGTGATTTATTTGAACGCCGTGAAAAGGTCATTGAATCACTGAAAGAACAAAATAAACTCACGGATGATTTGTTAGCTCGCGTCAATGCCGTTGAAACAAAAAATGCATTAGAAGAAATTTACGCACCGTATCGTCCAAAACGTACAAGTAAATCATTTAAAGCAAAAGAGGCTGGTTTAGGCCCAATCGCTGAAAAAATCTATAATGAAAATGTTGAACCTGCAGAAGCTTTAGCAGGATTTAATCATGAAGATTATCCTGATTTAGAGAGTCAATTAGACGCTGTTCAGCATATTCTCATTGATGACTGGGCACAAAATATTGCACTCACGACAGAGCTTAAAGCGATGTTTGCAAAAACAGCAGTGTTAAAAAGCTTAGTTGCTAGTGAAGAGAAAAAAGAAGTTGGTAAAAAATTCCGTGACTACTTCGATTTTTCTGAAAATTTAAACAAAGTTCCATCACATCGCTTATTGGCAATGTTACGTGGACGTCAAGAGAATGTACTCGGTCTAAAAGTTGATGGTGAAAATGATGCTCCTTTGGCGCGCATTGAAACTGAATACAATCTTGATCAAGTTCAACCTCAAGCCCGTCAAGATTTTCTGAAGCAGACTGCAAAATTATTCTGGCTCGGCAAAGTCCGCCCTACAATTGAGCATTCACTTCTGACAGAAAAGCGTTTGGCTGCTGAAGCAGAAGCAATGCAAGTATTTGCAGAAAATTTACGTCATTTACTTTTATCTGCACCAGCAGGTTCACGTACTACTTTAGGTGTGGATCCTGGTATCCGTACGGGTGTGAAATTGGCTGTCGTGAATGCATCTGGAGATGTACTGGCACACAGCACGATTTATCCATTCGCACCTAAAGAAGATAAAGAAGGCTCAATCAATGAATTGGCACGTTTATGCCGTGAATTCAATGTTGAGCTAATTGCTATTGGTAACGGTACCGCGAGTCGTGAAACAGAAGCTGTTGTTGCGGAAATGATGGCTGCTCATGCTGATCTTAAATTAACGCGCGTGTCTGTATCTGAAGCAGGTGCTTCAGTATATTCAGCATCTGAATTGGCTTCACAAGAATTACCAGATTTAGACGTATCGATTCGTGGTGCAGTATCTATTGCGCGTCGTTTACAAGATCCATTGGCTGAACTTGTGAAGATTGATCCTAAATCAATTGGTGTAGGTCAATATCAACACGATGTGAATCAAACAGGCTTGGCAAAAACGCTTGAAGCTGTAGTGGAAGACTGTGTGAACTCAGTTGGTGTAGATGTGAATACAGCATCTTCAGCGATTTTGGGTTACATCGCAGGATTAAACAAATCTATAGCACAGCAAATTGTAGACTACCGTAAAGAGAATGGTCGTTTTGATAATCGTCAAGATTTGAAAAAAGTACCACGCTTAGGTGAGCGTACTTTTGAGCAAGCTGCAGGTTTCTTACGTATTCAAGACGGTTCAGAGCCATTGGATGCTTCAGCAGTTCATCCTGAGTCTTATGGTTTAGTCAACAAGATTGTTGAAGCGAAAGCGACCACTGTAAAAGATATTATTGGCAATACTGAAATCATTCGTCAGGTTAAACCTGAAGAGTTTGTTGATGACAAATTTGGTTTACCAACGATCCAAGATGTTTTGGCGGAGCTTGAAAAACCAGGTCGTGATCCACGTCCGGAGTTCCGTACAGCGAAGTTCCGTGATGACATTACTGAGGTTTCACAACTGACTGAAGGCTTAGAGCTTGAAGGTGTAGTGACCAATGTAACGAACTTTGGTGCATTTGTTGATGTTGGTGTTCATCAAGATGGTTTAGTTCATATTTCAGAACTAGCGAATGAATTTATTTCTGATCCACATAAGTTTGTGAAACCAGGGCAAATTGTTCAAGTGCGTGTGTTACAAGTTGATGTGGAACGTAATCGTGTGAATTTATCGATGCGTCCTGCAGGATCTGAAGCACCTGCGAAGGCACCGCGCCAGCCACGCCGTGAAACTCAAGGCCAGCAAGAGCAACGTGGTGAGCGTAAACCACACGCGAAGCGTCCTCAGCAAGCACGTCCATACGGTGATCGCCCACAACATGCGAAAAAACCTCAGCAGCAGAAACCACAAGAACAGAAGATTGGTGGTTTAGGTGCATTATTATTACAAGCAGGGGTTAAAGGTTCGAAGTAATCTTTAATCAGGTAAAAAACCTCCCATATGGGAGGTTTTTTATGCTTATGTTTTTAAATAAATGAAGAACATCAAGGTGATTTATTTTAAATGTAAACTTTAAGATGGTATAAAATAACAATAAAAACTTAATAATCAATTAGTCACTTCAAAATTATTTTTAACTTTATAAGTCATATAATTAAGAGAAATTAAACATGAGTATATCTCAAAATGAAGAGCTGAAACCTCGATTTTATAGTCGTGATTTGCTCTCAGGTCTGGTTGTTTTCCTTGTTGCACTTCCGCTTTGTTTGGGCATAGCTCATGCATCAGGTGCACCACTCATTTCAGGCATCATTGCTGGCGTGATTGGTGGAATCGTTGTTGGTTTTTTTAGTGGCTCACATATCAGTGTATCTGGTCCCGCTGCAGGCTTAGTGGCGATTGTATTGACCCAAATTGAATTACTACAAGGTAATTATCAAGCCTTTTTGTTCACATTGTTTTTAGCTGGAATTTTACAAATATTATTTGGTATTTTTAGGTTAGGTGTTTTCTCAAATTTCGTACCCACCAATGTGATTTTGGGATTGCTTGCCGCGATTGGTCTGTTACTGATTATCAGTCAATTACCTAAATTGATTGGTTTGGATGTCAAAGGCTTTGTTTTGATTGATCAATGGTCAATTCAATCTGTACTGAGTCATATTGATATTGGCTCAGGATTAATTGGTCTAAGTTGTATTGCGTTAATCCTACTGTGGGATAGTAGTAAATTAAAAAAACTGCCGCTGCCTTCAGCCTTGATTGCGGTGATATTTGCTGGACTTCTTAACTTTATCATGTTGAAAATCGGCTCTCCATATGCAGTAAACCCTCAACAATTGATTAATCTTCCGAATATCTTTTCTGGTTCAGAAACGATTTTCCAGTTTCCAGATTTTTCGTATTGGAATAATAGTTTAATTTATACGGGTGCAATTACATTAGCGGTGGTGGCTTCTCTTGAAACACTATTGAATTTAGAAGCTGCCGATAAGATGGATCCACAAAAGCGCTCATCACCACCGAATCGTGAATTATTTGCACAGGGGGTAGGAAACTCCATGTCAGGATTGATCGGTGGTATGCCGATTACCTCAGTCATTGTTCGTAGTTCAGTGAATGCAACCAGTGGAGCTAAAACTAAATTTTCTGCAATCTTTCATGGTTTTTTACTAATTGTTGCAGTGGCGGCGCTCACCCCATTGATCAATGCGATACCGCTATCTTCATTGGCAGCAATCTTAATCTTGACTGGATTTAAACTGGCAACACCAAGTTTATTTAAACGGATTTATGCGCAGGGTTGGAAACAATTTTTACCTTTTATTGTCACGGTAGTTGCAATCATTGCAACTGATTTACTGAAAGGCATCATGATTGGTTTAGTGATCAGTTTATTGATTATCTTACAGAGTCATCTACACCGTGGTGTACGTGTGATCCATGAAAAACATTTGCATGGCTCACTTACCCGTATTGAATTAGCACCGAATTTAAGTTTTTTAAATCGTGCCGCACTCGTCACCGCTTTAGAAAAAATTAAACCGCATGAAACGGTGCTAATCGATGCATCCAATACCTATTATATTGATCCAGATATCTATCAAATTATTAAGGACTTTCAAAGTGAAGTCGCGGTAAAACAGGGGATAAAAGTTAATTTACAAGGTTTTAAAGCGCATTATCCTGAAATAAAAGAGGACGAGCTCGATCTTGATGTGAGTACGCAAGAACTCCAAAAACAGCTCAGTCCTGATCAAGTTTTACAGATGCTAAAAGACGGGAACTTGCGTTTTATTAATCATCAGCGTTTACACCATAATATTGCTCGCCAGATTCAAGTCACGTCAAATGCAGGGCAACATCCTATTGCTGCAGTGTTGGGTTGTATGGATTCTAGAGCACCGACAGAGCGCATTTTTGATGTAGGAATCGGTGATTTATTCAGTTTGCGTATTGCTGGAAATATTGCTGGTCAAAAAGTCGTGGGCTCTTTAGAGTTTGCATGTAAAACCAAAGGTTCAAAACTGATCGTGGTATTGGGGCATACGGACTGTGGTGCGGTAGGATCTGCTTGTCATTTATTTGAGCAAAAAGTGGATTTGAGTCAACTAAAAGATACACCGAACGTTCAGCATTTTTTGAAGCCGATTATGCAGGCGGCGGAAACAGTCAAAAATGATATGAGTAATTATCAACTTACAACCAATTTTATTGATGCCGTAACTGTGTTAAATGTGCGAAATAATATTAATTATATTATTAAAAATAGTGACACGTTAAGAGACATGATTGAGCGTAAAGAGATTGGGATTGTTGGCGCAATCTATGATGTGAAATCTGGTCAAGTCAACTTTTTATCTTAAATGATCTCATTTCATCAGTAAGTGATATTAAAAACCTCCCAAATGGGAGGTTTTTAATTTATCCATTAATCATGGGGACAATCCAGCTGGTTAAGATCAATAAAATCCCGAGATGACCTAATTTTCGTGAAATTTTTACGAATTTTGGAACTGATTGTTCGATCTTTTGTGCATAGTCTTGTAGGTTGGCAGCTTTAGTTTGGCGGCTATGCCACAAGAATACGGCAAGATCGATACAGATGAGAATAGTTCCTACATCTGCGACTACGTCTAAAACTTTAAATTCTTGAGTATAAAAACCGAGAGTAACTTGATAAATGAGGAATATCGCAAATGCGATGGCTGCACATTGCAGCACTAAAGCTAAACCACGCATAAGTACAAAGCATAAAATCAATAAGATGCAAGGTTTATAACATAACTCTGCCGCCTAACGAATGATCTCAAAATTTTTTTTACGCCTAGATTTGAACCCAATCATGATTAGCACTAAATAAGATTCGGTAAGATCAAGCTGAATGCAATAGTGCCTAAACCTATTTTTGACAAATGATATGCATAAGACTTTGGTGCTTTGGCATGATTCATCTGCTGTTGATCCAATTCAGTTTTATTTTGAGCATCGGCTGGTTTTATGTTGAATCCCAGCTCAAGCAAAATTAAAAATAAACCTAGCTGTAATAAGGTGTCGAATGAGTAATGTTGCTGAATAATCATGCTCATGATTTGAGTAAAAATCAAAACAGCAACTGCTAGAAAAAATAATCTAAAAAAATAAATTTGAGCCATGACAAACTCCTATTTTATGTTTTGATCATGGCATTTAATTCTTAAAGAATAATTAAAATCACACAGTGAAAATGTAACAAGATCATCTCACAAAGTACTTAAATTAACTTGTTCGATCACCAATGTTCGCCAGGAAATAGTCGGGCATATGCACGCTGTACAATGTTTAATTTCTCTTGGCGACCGACAGAAGCAGTAGAGCTTGGAAATAAATTAAATCCAATCGACATCAATTTATTATTAATATCAGGTGCAATTGCATAAGTAATTGATGCAAGCTTTCCAAGACCAGTCGCTACCTTTTTTGGACGGTTCACAATAGCACCAGCGATTAAATCTGCAGCTTGATTCGGTGAAAGTGCTGGCACGTATTTATATATTTTAGTTGGAGCGATCATCGGCGTTCTGACCAAAGGCATGTAGACCGAGGTGATAGCGATATTATGCGCATGGACTTCAGCTGATAGGCAACGGCTAAATGCATCCAATGCAGCTTTTGAAGCGACATATGCAGAAAAGCGTGTAGCATTGGCTAATACACCAATTGAACTAATATTAATAATATGTCCACGTTCACGGTCTATCATATGTGGAAGGATATTTAAAATGAGGCGAACAGCACCAAAATAGTTGAGTTGCATCGTGCGTTCAAAATCGTGAAAACGGTCGATGGACTCATGGACTGCACGGCGAATCGAACGACCTGCATTATTAATTAAAATATCAATATGTGTGACGCTATTGAAGATTTGTTGCGTTACAGCATCGATTGAACTCATATCATTCAAATCACAAGGAAAAATGTCAGCTTTTCCCCCTTTTTGCTCAATCTCATATTTTACTTGTTGTAAAGTTTCCTCAGTTCGTGCCACCAATAATACATGCGCACCTGCCGCAGCCAATTGATGTGCAACAGTTAAACCGATACCACTGGACGCGCCTGTAATCAGAATATTTTTTCCATGGACACGTTTTTTAAAACGCTGTTCTAATTTTTTATTCACTTCATTCTCCCTGTAAATGCAATGAATTGTGGAACACGTATTTTTAAACGTGTCATACAAATCAGCATAGTGGAAAAATGAAAATAAACCATGGCATAAGTTTATGAATTTATTGTAAAAATTAGAGTAAATGCTCTAATTTTTTATTGTGGTAATACGAATAAAATAATTGAAAAAGACGATATGGTAAATGAGGATAAAGCCCCAGTCATGAGGCTTTATTTCTAATGTATTACCAAGATTAAACTTGAGCGAGCGCTTGTTCTAGGTCGGCGATTAAATCGTCAGCATGTTCGATTCCAATAGATAAGCGAACCATATCCGTAGAAACGCCAGCAGCTTTTAACTCTTCTTCATTCAGTTGGCGATGCGTTGTAGTTGCTGGGTGACATGCTAAGCTTTTTGCATCACCGATATTCACCAATCGTGTGAATAATTGTAGGGCATCTATAAAGCGAGTTCCGCCTGCTAAGCCATCCTGTACACCAAATGAAAGAATTGCTGAAGGTTTGCCCTTAACGTATTTCTGAGCTAAAGCATGTTGCGGGTGATCAGGTAGTCCTGCGTAATTTACCCATTTTACTTTTGGATGAGCTTGTAAATATTGAGCAACTTTTAAAGCATTTTCAGTATGACGTTCCATACGTAAACTTAATGTTTCTAAACCTTGCAGGATTAAGAAAACATTTTGTGGGCTAATCGCTGCACCTGTGTTGCGTAATGGCACGACACGAGCACGTGCAATATAAGCTGCTTCACCAAGCGCTTCGACATAGTTCACGCCGTGATAGCTTGGATCGGGCGTATTTAACGCTTTAAAACGATCTGGATATTTACCCCAAGGGAATTTACCGCTGTCAACAATGATACCGCCGATCGAATTACCATGTCCGCCGATGTACTTGGTTAGAGAGTGAACAACAATATCTGCACCAAATTCAAAAGATTTTTGAAGTACTGGTGTAGCAACTGTATTGTCCACAATTACAGGAATGCCAAGTTCATGTGCAAGCTTAGAAATCGCTTCTAAATCAATAATATTGCCGAGTGGATTACCAATAGACTCAACGAAGACTAATTTAGTTTTTTCATCAACAAGTGCTCGCAAACTTTCTGGATTTTGATAATCGAAGAAGCGCACTTCGATCCCTTGTTTTGGTAGCGTATGTGCAAATAAATTATATGTACCACCATAAAGTGTAGATACGGAAGCGATATTGTCCCCAGCTTCAGCAATGGTTTGAATGGCATAGGTAATGGCTGCCATACCTGATGCAAGTGCTAATGCGCCGATCCCACCTTCGAGTGCTGCAATACGTTGTTCAAGCACAGCAGTCGTTGGGTTCATAATTCGTGTATAAATATTCCCAGAGACCTTTAAATCGAATAGGTCTGCGCCATGTTGCGTATTATCAAATGAGTAAGACGTCGTTTGATAAATGGGTACCGCAACTGCTTTAGTCGTTGGTTCAGGTGAGTATCCAGCATGGATGGCGAGGGTTTCGTCCTTATATGTCATTTTGAGATCTTCTTGTGGTTTAAAAATTGTTCAATGAGAATATAGCACCCTAATCATATTATAAAATTTATAAATATTGAAAAAGTTATCTAAAATTCTCATATGTTGCTCATTTAAAAGCCATATTCTTGTGCACTTTGAATGGTAAGTTTGATGAAAAAATAAACTTGTAACATTCCTTGCAAGTTCGGGCGTATGGCTTATGTTTTTATCGTATTCATCGTATAATGCTCCCTAATTATTTGTCCGCGATTTGTATTTACAGCGGATTTTGTTTTTTTTATAGAGGAGTCCTACGTGGCCCAATATATTTACACGATGAACCGTGTGTCTAAGATGGTTCCGCCTAAGCGCGAAATCCTTAAAGACATCTCTTTATCATTTTTCCCGGGCGCTAAAATTGGTGTTCTTGGTTTAAACGGTGCAGGTAAATCTACCTTGCTTCGTATTATGGCTGGCGTAGATAAAGATTTCTCTGGTGAAGCTCGTGCACAACCAGGTATCAAGATCGGCTACCTTGAGCAAGAGCCGCCATTAGATGAAACAAAAGACGTTCGTGGCAACGTTGAAGATGGCGTTCGTGAAGCACTTGATGCATTAGCTCGTCTTGATGAAGTTTTCGCTGAATATGCAGCTGAAGATGCCGACTTTGATGCACTTGCAAAAGAGCAAGAAAAGCTTGAAGCAATTATTCAAACTTGGGATGCGCATAACTTAAATAACCAGCTTGAACAAGCAGCGGCAGCGTTAAACTTGCCAGCTTGGGATGCTGATGTCACTAAATTGTCAGGTGGTGAGCGCCGTCGTGTGGCACTTTGCCGTTTGCTCTTGTCTAAACCAGACATGTTGCTTCTTGACGAACCGACGAACCATTTGGATGCATCATCTGTTTCATGGTTGGAACGTTTCTTAAAAGATTTCCCTGGTACAATCGTTGCGATTACGCATGACCGTTATTTCTTGGATAACGTTGCTGAGTGGATTCTTGAGCTTGACCGTGGTATGGGTATCCCTTATCAAGGTAATTATTCTTCTTGGTTAGAGCAGAAAAATGCCCGCTTAGAGCAAGAACAGAAGCAAGAAGAATCTTTTGCTAAAGCATTGAAAAAAGAACTTGAATGGGTTCGTTCTAATGCAAAAGGTCAGCAAAAGAAAAATAAAGCACGTATGGAACGCTTTGAAGAGCTTAACTCTCGTGAATTCCAACAACGTAACGAAACGTCTGAAATCTACATTCCACCTGGTCCACGTCTAGGGAACAAGGTTGTGGAAGTTGAAGGTATTAGCAAATCGTTTGGTGATCGTACGCTTTACAAAGATTTATCTTTTGTTGTTCCACCTTGTGCGATCGTGGGTATCGTGGGTGAGAACGGTGCGGGTAAAACCACACTATTCCGTATGATGACAGGTGAATTACAACCTGATACAGGTACGGTAACGCTAGGTGAGTCAGTTAAAGTGGCTTACGTGGGTCAGATTCGTGACACCTTAGATAACAATAAAACGGTTTGGGAAGAAGTTTCTGGCGGTTTAGATATCTTACGTATTGGTGAATATGAAATCGCATCACGTGCATATATTGGTCGTTTTAACTTTAAAGGCCAAGATCAGCAGAAGCGTGTAGGTCAATTGTCAGGTGGTGAGCGTAACCGTTTACAACTTGCGAAAATTCTACAAATGGGCGCAAACGTTATCCTTCTCGATGAACCATCGAACGACTTGGATATCGAAACTTTACGTGCGCTTGAGGATGCAATTTTAGTATTCCCAGGTACTGTAATGGTCATCTCGCATGACCGTTGGTTCCTAGACCGTATTGCAACGCACATCTTGTCATTCGAAGGTGAAACACCAGAATTCTTCACAGGAAACTATGCTGAGTTCGAAGAATACCGTCGTAAACGCGATGGCGATGATCTAGTGGCTAAGCGCCAAAAATATCGCAAAATTGGTGGTTAATTCCATCTAATAAAAAAACCAGCCTTCAGGCTGGTTTTTTATGAATTAATTTTATGAAAATGCTAAAAGACTATAAGCTTGAAGTAGAGTTCTTTTTGCATTTTCATTTCCAGCATTCGCTGATTGGTTCAGCCATTTTTCAGCAATTTGATAATTTCGATCCAAACCTAGTTCACCATTTAAGTAACTCAGACCTAATTGATATTGTGCTTCAGCATTCCCACGTAATGCATCACGTAGGTATAACCACATTTGATTTCGAGGGTTTAAGGATGTGGATGGCTCGAGATTGGATAAATTAGCCGTTCGAGTACGTTTTAGATCAAAGAATAGTGATTGAAATAGTTTTATTATCATTATGGTTCTCCTTGCTTATCCATGCAAAAATGAGATCTATTTCATTAAATTATGCTCTTTTGAAGGTTTTGTCTACTACTCATATATAAAATTGAAATTTATTTAATTTTAAGTCCTAAAAGCTCAAATGAGCTTTTAGGACTGATGAAAATAAACAATTAATTTTCCCATTCGTGATTACATTCACGACATTTCCATTTCTTTTGAGATTGCATGAAGGCTTGCATCGAAATTTTGAAATCTGGTAAATCTTTCCAGAACATCACACCTGCAATCACTGCAATTAAAAATACGATCACAGTTGCAATTTGAAGTGTCTCGCCAGCACCATTGCTAAAAATCATCAGTACAACGCTAATAATGACCAATAATAGGAGTAAAAATAGAGTGGGTACGAGGATAATTAAGCTTTTAGGAACATTTGGTCGTACAGCAGGTGCATTGGCACTTGCTAAAGGAAGAATTTTACGACTTTGACATTTAGGGCATTGGTACTGCATGAGCGCTCCGTATTTCTTTTGCTTAATTCTATAACATCGAAACTAAAATCAAAAATGTATAGATGAAAAAAAACCACTGATCGAGGTCAGTGGTTTTTTAGAATTTGGCGTCCCTACGGGGATTCGAACCCCGGTTACCGCCGTGAAAGGGCGATGTCCTAGGCCTCTAGACGATAGGGACTTATGAGGCAACACAGTCAATGCTATAAAAGCAATCTAGGTATCAAGCTAAGTGCTCAATCTGTGTGAGCGCTATATTAGGGATATAACACTCATGCGTCAATAAAAAATTTAATTAAGCTTCATCAACTGCATCATTTTTCGGCAATTTTAAGCTTTCATTCAATTTTTCCCATACTTTAAGCTCTTTTTTACTTGGACCGCCAACGATTTCGAGTGCATGACGCAGGCGAGCAAAAGTCAAATCAGGACCAATGGTCACCATGGTTTGCATCACTGGCGTTGAAGCAGTAGAACCCGCAATGGCAATAAAGAACGCAGGCATAAAGTCACGTAATTTAATTTCCATTTGTGCAGCTAAATCCATTAGCGTTTGGCTAACAGTGTCATTATTCCAAGTAAATAAGCTTTCTAAGCGCCAAATTGCAAATTGTAGGCTTTGACGAACTTGCTCTTCAGATAACTTTTTACTTTCGAATTGTGCTTTAGACAGTGTAGGGAAGTGATTAAAATAATGTGCTGACCAATTCACTGCTTCAGACAATAGGTTAATACGTGGTTGGATTGCAGCCGCAATTTCTTCTAACTTGGCACGATCTGCCTTCCACGCCAATAAAGTATCTAAAAGCTCAGCAGGGCTAAGTGCTTTGATCCATTGCCCGTTTAACCAATTGAGTTTTTCTACATCGAAAATTGGACCCCCAAGAGATACACGTTGGATGTCAAAATTCTCGATCATCTCAGCCAAATTGAACTTTTCGCGTTCATCTGGCATTGACCAACCCATACGACCCAAATAGTTTAATAATGCTTCTGGTAATACACCGATATCCTTGTAGTAATTGATTGAAGTTGGGTTTTTACGTTTAGATAGTTTTGATTTATCAGGGTTACGTAAAAGTGGCATGTGGCAAAGCACAGGCATTTCCCAACCAAAATATTGATAAAGCAATTGGTGTTTAGGTGCCGATGGAATCCATTCTTCACCACGAATCACGTGAGTGATTTCCATTAAATGGTCATCAACAACGTTTGCTAAGTGGTAAGTTGGTAGGCCATCGGTTTTCAGCAGAATTTGCATGTCGACTTGTGCCCATGGGATTTCTACTTCACCACGCAGTAAGTCATTAAATTTACAAATCCCTTCTTCAGGTACTTTCATGCGAATAACATGCGGTTCGCCAGCCGCTAAACGTCTTTCAACTTCTTCTGGCGTATGTTTTAGACCACGACCATCATAACGAGGAGATTCACCACGTGCTTGTTGTTCTGCACGCATTTGATCTAATTCTTCAGCAGTGGCAAAACAATAGAATGCATGACCTTTTTCAACCAGTTCTAACGCATATTTTTTATAAATATCCATACGTTCAGATTGACGATATGGCGCATGAGGGCCACCCACATCTGGACCTTCTGACCAATTTAAACCTAACCAGCGCAATGAATCGAGAATCATTTTTTCTGATTCAGGTGTTGAACGGAGTTGGTCTGTATCTTCAATACGTAAGATAAATTCACCGCCATGCTGTTGAGCAAAGCATAGGTTAAATAATGCGATATAAGCAGTACCTACATGGGGGAAACCTGTAGGAGATGGTGCAATACGAGTACGAACTGTCATAGCCAGAAAAAGTTATCAAATAAAAATTGGTTTTATTATAGCAAAAAGCCCAGTGGCTTAATGATTAATTCATTAAATCGGACTGGGCTAAATTTGGCTCAATTGGGGAGATTGAGAAAAATGGTGCTTAAGATGTGTGCTGAGGAAATAAACTTTGTAAAAAACGCGAAAACTGTTGGTGTTGCGATGCTAGGAAGTTTTGCGTTGGAGCATTCTTAATAGAGGTGATCACTTTAATCTGATCCATCTCTGAAGAAGGTTTGTTCTCAGCACGTTCACGTTTTTGTTGAGTCAATGCGCGTTCGATAGGTGTTAAAGACTTTTCAGCAACACTAGAGTTTTGTAGTGATTTGGCAGGGTTTTGTAACGCTGCTGCATGTGTCTGGCTCATACCAAAAACACATAAAGTTAAGCTTAACGCTTGTAAATAGCACAAATTCATTTCAATTTTCCCCTATTTTGAATTTATTGTAAGAGTAATTAGGTTTACATTTTAAACATAAAATTCACAAAAGTACAAATGCATCACACTTTCTTACAATTTGTTATTCAACAATCCTTAAGTTACTCAACCTGTAGCTGAAATAAATTTTGCCTCTTTTTATCAATAAAATATGGAGATTTGGTGAAGATATGATGTTATGCGGTAAATTTTAAAGAGAGTATAAGTGATAAAAATGCAATTCATATGAAGAAAATGTATATAAAATTTAGATATTTACAATGATTTAATTCGTCTATTGAATACATTGTGACTGAAGTAAATAAAAAATATAGTGCAATTCATAAACGTAATAAAAAAGAGATTTTAATGAATAAGCACTTTTTCAATAAATTATTGGGCACAATGAGTATTGGGGCATTGTTGTTCAGTATGACTGCACAGGCGAATACATCATTTTTAAATGTTTCTTATGATCCCACTCGCGAATTTTATCAAGAATATAACCAAAGTTTCGGTGAGTTTTGGAAAAAACGTACTGGTCAAGACGTGCAATTTAAGCAATCTCATGGTGGATCTGGGAAACAAGCACGTGCTGTAGCAACAGGATTACAAGCAGATGTTGTGACCTTGGCACTTGCAAATGATATTGAAGAAATTGTAAAAGCAGGTTATATCAATAAAAATTGGCAAAAAGAATTTCCCAATAATTCAGCACCCTATACATCTACCATTGTTTTTTTAGTAAAAAAGGGCAATCCAAAAAATATCAAAGACTGGAATGATTTAGTCAAACCAGGTGTTGAGATCATTACCCCGAACCCAAAAACAGGTGGTGCGCCACGATGGATTTATTTATCTGCATGGGGCTATGCACTTAAACAGCCTGCCGGAAATGATGCCAAAGCTCGTGAGTTAGTCAAACGATTATACAAAAATGTCAAAGTGTTAGATTCAGGAGCCCGTGGATCACTCACGACTTTTGCTGAACGTGGAATTGGTAATGTTTTACTGTCTTGGGAAAATGAAGCGCTCTTAGCGACGCAAGGTTTGGGGCAAGATAAATTTGAAATTATTTATCCATCCATTTCAATTCTAGCTGAGCCTTCTGTTGCCATCGTAGATAAAACCGTAGATAGAAATGGGAATCGTAATCTCGCAAAAGGATATCTTAACTATCTGTATTCACCTTTGGGGCAGGAATTAGCTGCTAAACATAATTTTCGACCACGTAATGAAAAAATCGCAGCTAAATACAGTACTAAATTTCCAAAGGTACAATTATTTACCATCGATAAAGTATTTGGTGGTTGGGCGAAAGCGCAGCAAACGCACTTTGTAAATGGCGCTATTTACGACCAAATTTCAGCAGAAAAATAATCTATTTTTAGAACTTATGTGAATGGATAGCGATATGCTATCCATTTTTAATTATAAGAAATCCATAAAATACTATATATTTGAATATAGACTGTATTTAAGATGATTTATGAATTAATTCATAATCTTGAAAGAAAAATGGTAGCAATATAACGTAAATCACATGTCCAAATTAAATTGATGAATATGATTTTATTTCATATATTTAGATTAATTATGTATATCTAGATTTTTTGACTATGAAAACTCAATTTAAAGCCTTGCTTACAGCGGGCTTACTCGCAACAGGTTTATCGTTCAGCGTATCTTCTCAAGCAGCACAACGTGATTTCCTGAATGTATCTTATGATGCGACTCGTGAATTTTATGATGAGTTTAATCAGTCATTTGGTCAATATTGGCAGTCAAGAACTGGAGTGAAAGTCAACTTTAAACAATCTCATGGTGGCTCAGGTAAACAAGCACGCTCTGTGGTTGATGGCTTGAAAGGCGACGTTGTCACTTTGGCTTTGGCAAATGATATTGAAGAGATCGTAAAATCGGGTCAAATCAATAAAGGATGGCAAAAAGAGTTCCCTTATAACTCTGCACCTTATACATCAACCATTGTTTTTATGGTGCGTAAAGGTAACCCTAAAAAAATTCAGGATTGGCAAGATCTTGTTAAGCCGGGTGTAGAAATCATCACACCAAACCCTAAAACAGGTGGACTACCACGCTGGGTATATTTATCAGCTTGGGGTTATGCACTCAAACAACCAGGTGGTAATGAAGCGAAAGCAAAAGACTTTGTTGGCAAGATGTACCATAACGTCAAAGTGATGGACTCTGCGGCGCGCGCTTCTATGACGACATTTGCTGAGCGTAAAATTGGCGATGTGTTGCTCACTTGGGAAAATGAAGCACTGGTCACTCAAAAAGCCTTGGGCAAAGATCAGTTTGATATTGTTTATCCATCTATTTCTATTTTGACAGAGCCTTCTGTTGCCATCGTTGATCGTACTGTAGATAAAAATGGCAATAAATGGTTGGCAACTGGCTATATCAACTATTTATATTCACCATTAGGTCAGGAGATGGCTGCTAAGCATTTCTATCGTCCGCGTAATGCTGAAGTGTTAGCAAAATACTCAAAACAATTTCCTAAGTTAAAAACATTCACCATTGATGAGGTTTTCGGTGGTTGGGCAAAAGCACAACAAGCACATTTTGTGAATGGTGCGATTTTTGATCAGATTTATAACAGTCGTCGTTAATATACTGAAGTAATTGAAAATTAATAAAAAAGCCTCCAAGTGAGGCTTTTTTATTTGAACATTCCAGTGAATGAAACGGTTTTGCCTATAGAAAGTAAAATTTACCTACAAAAAGTCGTTTGGAGCTTTATTAAAACAAGGTAATAATGTGCAGTTAAATTTTTAGATGTTCTGAAACGTTATTATGTCGCATATTTCTGTATTACTTCATGAAACTGTAGATGCCCTATTGGGTGGGCGTAATACAGGGATTTATGTAGATGGCACCTTTGGTCGAGGAGGTCATACTCGACTTCTCTTGTCCAAATTAGATGAACATTCTCGTGTCTATGCCTTTGATAAAGATCCGCAGGCTTTGGCTGTGGCTGCTCAGTTAGAACAAGAAGATCCAAGATTTACCATTATTCATGCAAGTTTTGCAGATATTAAAATAGCCTTAAATCAACGTGGTGTTGAAACTGTGGATGGTGTTATGGCAGATTTGGGTGTGTCATCGCCACAACTTGATCAGGCCGAACGTGGTTTCAGCTTTATGAAAGACGGTCCACTGGATATGCGAATGGACAACTCTCAAGGCTTAACTGCAGCGCAATGGTTGGTTGAAGTTGATGAAGAGCATTTAGCGAATATTATTTTTCAGTATGGTGAAGAACGATATAGCCGCCGCATTGCGAAAGCGATTAAAGCAGCAGGTTATATTGAGACTACAGGTCAATTGGCTGAAATTGTAAAAGTTGCCCATCCGAAATGGGAAAAAAATAAGCATGCTGCGACACGTACATTCCAAGCAATTCGAATTGAAATCAATAAAGAATTAGAAGATGTGCATGCTTTTTTACCTGAAGCACTGGATATGCTTCATAATGGAGGTCGATTAGCGGTCATCAGTTTCCATTCCTTAGAAGATCGAATTATTAAACAATTTATTCAAAAAGAGTCGACTTTAGCTGAGGATGATGGTTGGGGCTTACCTCAGAAACCTAAAGAAACTCGTCGTTTGAAAAAAATTGATCGCGTACGTGCAAGTGAAGAAGAAGTGAAACAAAATCCGCGTTCTAGAAGTGCTTGGTTGCGAGTTGCAGAGCGAATAAATTTTAAAGGCGAATAATGAAAAAGGAAAAAGACGTAGAACAACAGGAACTGGTAGCAACGACCTTGGTGCGTAAAAAAATACTGATCTATAGCGTTTTAACCGCTATGGTCATGGTGAGCGCATTTATGGTGGTCTATCAGGTCTATTCTTATCGTCAAGATTTTCGTGAATTCAATACGCATATGCGTGAGCTTGAAGACATCAATGCTGAATGGGGTCGTCTACTTATTGAGCAACAGACATTTGGAGCGACTGCACAAATTGGGACACGTGCAGTGACACAATTACGTATGTATTCACCACCAACATCACAGACTGTGGTGATTTCACTTCCTGCTGAAACCGCGAAAAATCAATAGGCACGCTGAATGGTTGATAAAAGCAAAACAAAACAAACACGTAAAAAACAGCAGCCCATTACACAGAAAAGAACCGTTGCTGTAGATATGTGGCGTTTCTATTTAATGTGGGGCTTAGTCCTGACATTTTTTGTAGTATTGGTTGCACGTGCCTTTTATGTTCAAATTGTGAACAAAGACTTTTTGCAAAATAAAGCCAATGCCAAAATTTTACGTACTGAAAAATTAAGCGCGATGCGAGGGGTTATTAGCGACCGTAATGGCGTTCCCTTGGCTATTAGTACACCAATTATGAAGGTGGTGATTGATCCTCAACATTATTTTGAAACTAAAGCAACTTTTGATGAAATCACTGAAGAGTTAAAAAAGAATCCAACCAGCCGTAAATTAAAAAATCAGTTACCACAGGAAAACCTGAATTTAGATGAGCTAGCAGATGCAGTTGGGTTGGATCGAGCTGACCTCAAAAAGCGTGTTCAAGATCGAGCTCGTTCACGTTATTTAGTATTGAAAAAAGAAGTACCACCTGCTCAAGCGGCTCTGTTAGCACAACGTAATTTTGCTGGCGTATATTCTGAAAAATCATATAAACGTTATTACCCACAACCACAACCCAACTCTCAAATCATTGGTTTAACCAATACCGAGGGAACAGGGATTGAAGGTTTGGAGATGCAGCTGAATAAGCGGCTTGCAGGGGTCAATGGCGAACAGAAAATTGTACGTGATAAGCATGGTAACCGTGTTCAAGTTCCAGAAGTTATTAAAGAAGTTGAAGCTGGGGAAAATATTACACTGAGTATTGATTCTCGATTGCAATACATTATGTATCGAGAGCTTACCGCGGTAGGCGTGGCAAATAATGCACGTTCTGCTACAGCAATTGCGGTCGATGTCAAAACCGGTGAAATTCTAGCGATGACCAGTTGGCCGTCGTATAACCCGAATGATAAAAAAAGTTTATCCAATAAAGATGCAATGCGAAATCGCGGTGCAGTTGATTCGTTTGAACCAGGTTCGACGATGAAACCATTAACGGTGGCGATGGCGCTTGAAAGTGGTAAGTACACTGCAAACTCAGTCGTTAATACCACGCCAGGGTCGATGCGTGTCGGTAATCATACAATTCGTGATACACATAATTATGGAGCGCTTACTTTAGGTGGCATTATTCAAAAATCCTCCAACGTAGGTGTAGCGAAAATTGCCTTATCTTTGCCTTATCCGACTTTACCAACGTTCTATAAGCGTCTTGGTTTTGGACAGCGTTCGGCTGTCAAATTCCCTGGTGAAAGCCCAGGTCTGATCTTACCGCCAAGTAAATGGAATATTTCAGAAGTTGCAACCATGTCCTATGGATATGGTCTTAATGCCACGGTACTACAATTGGCAGACGCTTATGCCATGTTGGCAAACAAAGGGAAGAAAGTTCCATTAAGTTTGTACAAGTTGGATGAAGCTCCTCAAGGTGAACAAATGATTGATCCTAAAATTGCGGATCAAGTCTTGTTAATGATGGAGACAGCAACATTACCAGGCGGTACAGCGACTCGTGCTCAAATACCAGGTTATCGCGTTGCAGGTAAAACGGGTACAGCACACAAATTACGTGCTGACCGTAAAGGTTATTCGACCAATGAATATCGAGCTTTATTTGCAGGTGTTGCACCTGTAAGTGATCCACGTTTGGCGATGGTCGTCGTGGTCGAAAATCCAAAAGGCACATATTACGGTGGTACTGTCTCAGCACCTGTTTTCGCAAAAGTAATGCAGGAGTCGCTGAGACTGTTAAACGTACCATTGGATAAACCCTTAGATACTCCAAAATCCATTCCATAGGTGATGAATGTCGATTACATTTCAACAAATCTACGCTGTAGATCATCCAGCAGAATGGATGCAACAAGCATTTAATGGCTTCCAATTAGATAGTCGTAAAGTTGAAGCAGGACAAGTGTTTATTGCTTTGACCAGTCTTTCTCAACCTGAAAAAACTGCAGAGTATGCACAGAAGGCATTAGATCTTGGTGCTTTGGCTATTATTTCAGAACAAGATTTAGGTTTAACGCCAAGTTTGATCGTTCCGAATGTGCGTATGCTCATGGGACAATGGCAGAAAGATTATTTGCAACAGACACAGCCAGTAAATCCACTTCGAGTATTGGCTGTCACGGGAACCAATGGTAAAACGACCATTTCAAGGCTTGTTGCAGAGCTACTGATGTTAAGTAAGTACCCATGTGCTGTGATGGGGACGACAGGAAATGGGATTTTGCCTCACCTTGAAGCATCTACACATACCACGTTAGATGCATTGCATATGCAAAATCAATTGCATGCTTATGCTCAGCAGGGGGCTAAGTTTGCTGCTATTGAAGCCAGCTCCCATGGTCTTGAACAGGGGCGTCTCAATGGAACGCCAATTGAAGTTGCAGCTTACAGTAATTTAAGTCGCGATCATTTGGATTATCACAAAACTTTAGAGGCCTATGCTGAGGCAAAATCACGCTTATTTCAGTTTGAGAGCCTTAAAGTTGCAATTATCAATATCGATGATGCTTACGCAAATATCATGCTCAAAGCGGCGGAGCAAAATCCAGCAAAACCTAAAATTTTGACTTATTCCACCACTCGACCCGCGGATTACCGTGTTGAAGAGATTCAATATAGTTTAGACGGTGTTCATTTTGAATTGGTGACCAAGACCCAAAGCTATTTAGTGCATAGTCCGTTATTAGGTCACTTTAATATTGAAAATGTGGTTGCGAGCTTAATCTCTGTTGAACAGGCGGGTTTAGATTTATCTCAGTTAGTCGCTTTAGTTCCTCAGTTAAAAGGCGCGCCAGGGCGTATGCAAGTGTTGCGTGATCAAGATCGTTTGTTTGTCGTGGATTATGCGCACACTCCTGATGCATTAATTCAGGTTCTTAAAACATTAAAACGTCATGTTTCACAGCAATTATGGGCTGTGTTTGGGTGCGGTGGTGATCGTGATCGCGGTAAACGACCATTAATGACACAGGCTGCTTTAGATCATGCAGATGTTGTATTGCTTACCTCAGATAATCCACGTACTGAAAACCCAGAACAAATTTTTGCTGACATGAAGGCTGGAATTGAATTTTCGAACAGAGAGGTTCATGAAATTCATGATCGTCGTGAAGCGATTAAGTTTGCAGTGAAAACAGCGAAAGCAGGTGACATTGTTGTGATTGCAGGCAAAGGCCACGAAAATTATCAAGAGATTGATGGTGTTCGTCATTGGTTTGATGATGTGGTAGAAGTCCAAGCAGCCATTAAGGGTCAGCATGCGACTGAGCCAGCATCTTATCCAGCAGACTAAGGAATCATTATGCACACATCTACTACAAGTACTGCGACACTTGTCCCATGGACTTTGTCTGATCTTGTTGCCGCAACTCAAGGGTATTGGTTGAATGATAAAAAACCGACTGGAGAAGTAAAGCGTATTTTGACAGATTCACGTCATGTGGAGTCGGGGGATGCTTTTTTAGCCCTGAAAGGTGAGCGTTTTGATGCGCATGACTTTGTTCAACAAGTGGCTGAAAAAGGCTGTCAGATTGCGATTGTTGAACGGCCTTTAGATATCGATATTTATCAGTTGGTGGTAACAGATACGAGATTAGCATTAGGTATGCTTGGTGCATTTCGTCGCGCTCAGCATACGCAATTAAAAGTTATAGCACTGACTGGTAGTAGCGGCAAAACGACGACTAAAGAAATACTTGGTAGTATTCTTGCTCGCAAAGCACCGACATTGATCACGCGAGGTAATCTCAATAATGATCTGGGTGTGCCTATGATGCTATTGGAGCTTCGACCAGATCATGAATATGCAGTGATGGAGCTCGGAGCTAGTCATCAAGGAGAAATTGACTATACCTCGAAGCTTGTTCAACCTCATGTTGCGGGTATTATTAATATCGGTACGGCTCATCTTGGTGAGTTCGGTGGGCGTGACGGAATTTGTAAAGCTAAATCTGAAATCTATGGTCATGTTTCAGAAACTTCGATCGTGCCAGCAGCTGATGATTATATAGACCAGATCCGTCAAAGTGTAAAAACAACAAAAACCTTAAGTTTTGGAGAAGGTGGCGATGTCTATGCTTCAGATATTCAGCTGAATCCACAAAGTGCACAATTTAAATTGCATACGCCTGTAGGTGTCCAACCCGTGGATTTACCTTTTGCTGGTGAGCATAATGTTCAAAATGCTTTGGCAGCTGCTGCATTTGCATTGTCATTAAATATCAGCTTGGATGATATTGTCACGGGTTTAGAACAAGCTGTGGGTGCAAAGGGGCGTTTGAATTTTATTCAAAAAAATGATTTTTTATTTATCGATGATACATACAATGCCAATCCGACGTCGATGCGTGCAGCGGGTGAAGTGCTTGCACAGCAAGAAGGTATTCGTGTCATGGTGATTGGGGATATTGGTGAGTTAGGTCCGACTGCTGCTCAACAACATTATTTACTCGGGCGAGATTTGGTTTCGATTCGCGGACTCAACTTTGTTGTTGCTGTTGGTGAGTTTGCACCAGCAACACAGGAAGGCGCACGTAGTACTCAGTACGGGAAAAAGTTACAAGCTTTCCTCAATCAAGAGCAAGCTCTACCATTTTTAATTAGTCTAATCGAAACACATCAACCGCAAAAAATGAGTTTCTTATTCAAAGGTTCTCGTTATACCCATATGGAAACGTTGATGGCAGATTTGATGGAGAAACTCTAAATGCTGTTATGGTTATTTGAACAACTTTCCGGCTATCACAGCTCGTTCCAAGTGGTTCGTTATTTAACATTACGTGCGCTGCTCAGTGTCTTGACAGCACTCACGATAGGTCTAGTCCTTGGTCCTGTCATGATCCGTAAGTTACAAGCTTTAAAATATGGCCAAGCGGTAAGTTCTTTCGCTCCGGAAAACCATGCCAAAAAAATGGGAACACCAACCATGGGTGGTCTCCTTATTTTGCTTTCTATTGGGATTTCAACTTTACTTTGGGCAGATCTTTCAAACCCTTATGTTTGGATTGTGCTTGGCGTGATGGTGATATTTGGCGCCGTAGGTTGGGCGGATGACTGGATTAAAATCCGTTATAAAGACAATGCAGGTTTGCCAGCGCGTAAGAAGTTTTTTTGGACATCTGTCGCTTCTTTGGGTGCAGGGATATCACTCTACGTAATAGCGACTCAGCAAACTAATCCTGTACACACTGCGAATATGTTGGATTTGCTGATCCCTTTCTTTAAAGATCTTACAATTCCTTTATCGGTAATACCTTTAGGGATCGGTTTTATCATATTCACTTATTTAGTGATTAACGGTGCGTCGAATGCTGTTAACCTGACTGACGGTTTAGATGGTCTTGCAATTATGCCAATTGTATTGGTTGCGGCGGGCCTAGGGGTGTTTGCTTATTTGGCGGGTGATGTTCGTTTTGCAAATTATTTACATATTCCCTATGTGAAATATTCATCTGAACTCGTTGTTATTTGTGCTGCAATGATAGGTGCAGGTTTAGCATTCCTTTGGTATAACGCGCATCCTGCACAAGTATTTATGGGTGATGTTGGTGCCTTGTCGCTTGGAGCGATGCTGGGAACTATTGCGGTGATGGTACGTCAGGAAATTGTATTTGCAATTATGGCGGGTGTATTTGTAGTCGAAGCAGTCTCTGTATTCTTACAAATCGGTTCGCTTCGTATGCGAAATAAACGTGTTTTCCTTATGGCGCCGTTACATCATCACTATGAAAAGAAAGGATGGCGTGAAACACAGGTGGTCATCCGTTTCTGGATTATCACAATTATGCTAGTAGTTTTAGGTCTAATGACCTTAAAATTGCGCTAAGCAAGAATCAAATGAGATCAAGTCGGCTTATGCCGACTTTTTTTCATCGCTAAAATTTTTTGGAGAAAATGATGAATCTGTTGATGTGTCCTGTTTGTCGCGAGGCATTGGCACTTGAGGGGAAAACATGGCGCTGCAAGAGTAATCATAGTTACGATATTGCAAAGCAAGGTTATGTGAATTTGCATGTCGTACAGCATAAACATAGTAAAAATCCAGGGGATACCCCTGAGTCTGTTCAAGCTAGACGGTCGTTTTTATCAGCGGGATTTTATGCGCCATTACAGCAAGCTGTCGTTGCTAAAATCCGAGAATTACGTATTGAAAATCTTTTAGATATTGGTTGCGGTGAAGGATATTACACCAATGCAATGGAAGCTGAAGCGATACAAGTTGTGGGGGTGGATATTGCTAAAACTGCAGTTCAGGTAGCAGCAAAATTAAATCAAAATGTCACTTGGGTTGTGGGTACGGGGGCTGTGTTGCCTGTTTTAAGCGAGACTATCGATTTATGTACCAGTTTATTTAGTCCTATTCCCGAGGCGGAAATATTACGTGTATTAAAACCATCGGGGTATTTAATGGTTGTTACCCCAGGTCCACAACATTTATATAAAATGCGAGAAGCACTATTTGAAGAAGTAAAGGCACATGAGCCACATAAATTTGTAGCACAGTTGAGCGAGCACTTTGAGTTAATTGATGAAAGCTTAATTCAGGCACCATTGGTGTTGAACCAAAATGACCTAAAGTGTCTTATCGCAATGACGCCATATGCTTATAAGGCCAAACCTGAACGGCGTGACCAATTAGAGCAAGTTGAAAAATTTGAACTGAGTGCAGAGTTTCAGATCTATATTTTAAAAAAGAAAAGTTAAAAGAAGCCCTCTTTTAGAGGGCTTTATTTTGGTTATTGAACTTGATTAATCAAATTTTCGATTGAATCTCGTTTAACTTGTGGTGTTGAATTCATATCCGGTGGTGTCGACGACGTCGGCGTTAACGGTTGATCGTTATCTGGTAGATCATCAAAATCGCGATCATTCGTTGGTGCTACCACTGGAGCAGGGCGATAAATTGGACGAGCTAAAGGTGGAGTTTTATCTTTTTGCTCATGGTTTAATGTATGTACACGACCACGTTGTTCTCGAGTTAAAGGAGCTTTTGCATTTTTATCTAAACTTACCCAAGCATATGGTGTATTGGCAAGAGACTTCTCCATAAAGTCACTCCAAATTGGAAGAGCAGCGATACCCCCATATTCACGACGACCTAGTGTAGTTGGTTGGTCGAAACCTACCCATGAAACTGCGACTAAATTGCCGTTAAAGCCAGCGAACCAAGCATCTTTTGCATCATTAGTTGTTCCTGTTTTACCTCCTAAATCACCACGACCAATTTTTAATGCTGCGCGACCAGTACCATGCTGAATTACGTCTCGTAAAATATTCGCCATATCAAATGCTGAGCTGGATTTTAAAATTCGATGTGCTTGACGATATTGGCTACGCTCTTCATCAGTTAAAGTGGGTTGCTTATCCTCTAAAGACTGATTGGTAACTTCAATAATTTCGTCGTCTGGTGTTGTTGCTTCAGCAGAGGTTGTATCTTGCTTCTGAGATTTAATACATGAAATACATGCGTATTCTGGATTGGCTTGATAAATCACTTTGCCGTAAGCATCCTCAATACGGCTAATGAAGTGAGGTTGCACGCGGAAACCGCCATTGGCAATTGCGGCATAGCCTGTTGCCATTTGCACAGGGAGTACTTGAGGTGTTCCTAATGCAATCGTGTAGTTACGTGGAATCTGATCTTCCTGCAAACCAAAATCCATAAACAATTGGCGAGTACGTTCTAGACCGACTGTTTGTAAAAGGCGAACAGAGACAGTATTACGTGACAAATATAAAGCCCGACGTAATGGAATCATCCCCAGATAGCGCCCATCAGAATTGCGTGGTGACCATTTACCAATGGTAATGGGATTATCACTAACCATGGTATGCGGCGTCATACCTCGTTCAAGTGCAAGCGAGTAGACAAATGGTTTGATAATAGAGCCAGGTTGACGCCAACCTTGCAATGCACGGTTAAATTTCGATTGATAAAAATTATATCCACCAACGATCGCGACAATGGAACCATCATTTGGATTAAGTGCAATTAACTGACCTTGTACACGAGGTACCTGTACCAAGGACCACATACTACGATTTTGATTTGGACGTAGACGAACAATATCTTTGACTTTCACAATTTGCGAGGCATTGCTCGGTGCGCCACCCACACTATTGGCATTGCGATAGCGTCTCGCCCAAGACATGCCAGACCAAGGAACAGTGACTGATGAACCATCTTGTAAAGTTGCTTCAAAAGAATTACTTAAAACTTTAGTGACTTCAGCAGGGTAGGTGTTTGCAAATGGCACAAAATCTTTTAAGGGTTTGTCATGAGCTTCTGGGCCACGCCAGCCATGACGACGGTCATAATTTTCTAAACCAACACGAACTGCTTCTTCGGCAAAGGCTTGACGATTGTAATCAATAGTGGTGTAAACCTTATATCCAGAATCGATCGCGAGATCGCCAAATTTTTTGACGAGTTCCGAACGAACCATTTCACCGACATAAGGGAATTTATTGTTAATACCGCGATCAGGCATGTCCAAGGCGATAGGCTCTGATACTGCATCTTCATATTCAATTTGACTGATATAACCCAACTGTAGCATACGACCTAAAATCCAATTGCGACGTTCTAACGCACGTTCAGGATTGGCCACAGGATTATACTTAGAGGGTGCTTTAGGTAATCCTGCAATCATTGCCATTTGGGCAATTGAAAGATCGTCTAAATTCTTGTTGTAATAAATTTTTGCTGCTGCGGCAATACCATAGGCATTTTTACCGAGGAAAATTTTATTGACGTAGAGAGTTAGAATTTCTTCTTTTGATAATTTTTGTTCAATTTTACGTGCTAAGAAAATTTCGGTGAGTTTGCGCTTGAGAGTTCGTTCTGGTGTTAAATAATAGTTTTTAGCCACCTGCATGGTAATTGTAGAACCACCAGTTTGAATGTCAGAACCCGTGATCGATTCACTGACTGCGCGTCCTAAACTTTTAAAACTAATACCGCTATGCTCAAAAAAAGAAGAGTCTTCTGCAGCTAAAAAAGCATGAATAAAATCTTGTGGGATTTGCTCATATTCAACTGGAACAGAAAGTTTGCCACCATATTCTGCGATTAATTGGTTATCTGCTGTATAAACTTGCAGCGGTTTTAATAATGGAGCCTTCTTAAAAGCAGTCATCTCTGGCAAAGATGGTGCAATATAGAGATACATTCCATAAAAGCCCATTGGAATTGTGACTAAGATAATGATAATCAGCAAAAAAAAAGGGTGAATCTGTCCACAACAAGATAGCTTTTTCATAACAAGTAAGTTTTAATAGGTGCTAAAGGCAAACTAATAGAAGGTCAGTATAGCTTCTCATTTAACAGAATGTTAGTTGAGTTATTATATCCGCAAAAAAATTAGACCAAGTGTAGTTAGTTTGTATTGTGCTGTTGTTGGGGACAAAAAAATAATAGGAATTGCATTGTGCTTAGACTATATCGTAAGCCAAATAAGGGGTTAGTGGGGGTAGATGTTAGTTCGACCTCTGTTAAGCTATTAGAGCTATCAGTTAAAAACGGTCGCTATTGGGTTGAAAGTTACGGGTTAAGTCCATTGGTTGATGGGAGTGTTGTTGAAAAAAACATCCTCAATCAGGATAACGTGGCTGATGCTTTAGAGCGCGCGATTAATATTGCAAATCCGCAATCGACGAATGCTGCTTTTGCGGTACCTACATCTATGGTGATTCACAAGGTCATCGAGATGGATGCCGACATGAGCGATGATGAGCGTGAAGTTCAGATTCGTATGGATGCTGAGCAATATATCCCATTCCCACTTGACGAAGTCAGTTTAGACTTTGAAGTGCTTCCTGAGCGATTAAACAATCCAAACAGAGTGAACGTTCTACTCGTTGCGACACGTACTGAAAACGTGGACTCTCGTATTGAAGTATTGGATTTGGTCGGCCTTACCCCAAAAGTTGCCGATGTTGAAAGCTATGCACTGGAACGTAGTTTTGAAGTCTTTGCAGATACATTGCCGATTGGTGCAAATCTTGTTGGCGTTCTTGATATTGGTCATACCATGACGACTTTATCAGTCATGCAAAATGGCAAAATTATTTACACGCGCGAACAAGTGTTTGGCGGTAAGCAATTGACTCAAGATGTGCAAAATCGTTATGGCTTATCTTATGATGAAGCTGGGCGTGCTAAAAAAGACAACACCTTACCAGATGACTTTGAAACAGAAGTTTTAATGCCATTCCTTGATGCAGTGATTCAACAAGCAGCGCGTTCATTACAGTTCTTTTTCTCTTCTTCTCAATTTAACGAGATTGATCATATTTTATTGGCGGGTGGTAATGCCAATATCCCAGGTCTTGCAAAAATGATGCAACAAAAATTGGGATATCGCGTCACTATTGCTAATCCATTTTTACAAATGGGCTTTTCTCCTCAAATCGACCTGAAAAAAATAGAAAATGATGCACCATCATTATTGGTGGCGTGTGGCTTGGCATTGAGGAGTTTTGATTAATGGCTAAAATTAATTTACTCCCTTGGCGCGAAGAGCTAAGAGAACAGCGAAAAAAGCAATTTGTTTATATCTGTATCGCAGTGGTATTACTTGCGATTTTATCGGTTTTAGCAGCTTGGTTCTTCTTGAATCATAAATTGCAAGACCAAGAACAAGCAAACCAACTTATTGTAAGCACCAATCAAAGTTTAGACGTTCAATTAAAATCCTTGGAAGGATTGCAAGAACGTCGAAATGCAGTGATTGAGCGGATGAAACTGATTCAAGGTCTTGAAGGTCAACGACCTGTTACTGTGCGTTTAGTAGATGAATTGGTACGTGTTGTTCCTGAAACAGTGTATCTGACGAAATTTACCCGTACTGGTAATAAATTTACCATCGAAGGTAAAGCTGAAAGTCCGAATGCGGTAGCAGAGTTATTACGTGGTTTAGAAGCTTCCCAGTGGTACCGAAATGCATTTATGAATTCATTCTTGGCTGCGCCAGAAGTGAAGGAAAAAGCACCAAGTTCGGTAATCCCTCGAGTTGAAGAGTCTTACGGTACATTTATCGTGACTGTCGACTTGGGTGCAATTGCTCAACCGATAGCAGATATGGACGCGAATAATGTGGGAGGTGCACCATGAGTCGTAATGATTTAAATGACTTTGATTCAGATGTCACTGCACTAAAAAAGAAGTCCATGACTGTTGAAAAGTTCTTTCAGCAATTTAATACTTTGGACTCCAATAACTACGGTAGTTGGCCACTGTCTGTAAAAATTACCTGTTGGATTTTTATTTTCCTATTTGTTTGTGCTATTGGTTACTTTTTGGTGATTAAACCAAAACTTGAATCAATTGATCTTGCTAAAGCACAAGAGGCAAATTTACTGACAGAGTTTAAAGAAAAGGATTCTAAGCTCCGTAATTTGCAGCAATACCAAGCACAGTTGCAACAAATGGAAATGAATTTCAATGAGCAATTACAACAATTGCCAAAAGAAACAGAAATTCCAAGTTTAGTTGAGGACATCAACTTAACAGGTGTAAATTCAGGGCTCAAATTTAAAAATATCCGTCTCGAAAATGAAGTGGCTCAAGAATTCTTCATTGAGCAGCCAATTTCGATAGAAACGACAGGTGATTATCATTCATTTGGGCGTTTTGTGAGTGGAATTGCGTCTTTACCGCGTATCGTGACTTTGCATGATTTTGTGATTACAGCGACGCCAAGTACAGATAAAAAATCTGATATTCCACTGATCAATTATTCATTAAAAGCCAAAACATATCGTTATGTTGCATCGACTGAAGATACGGTAGGTTCAGCGGTTGTTCCACCAGCTGATATGCCAGCAGGAGGACAATAATGAAATCATTTAAGCTTTTGTGCGGATTAATTATTGCAACGACTTTGGTGGGATGTGATTCGCGTATTGATGCGGTCAATCAAGAAATGGCGAATATTCGTAGCCAGCCGCCTTTACCCATAGAACCGGCACCTGTATTTAATCCAGTTCCAAATTTTCTTTACTCGGCACATCAACTTCGAAGTCCATTCTTGCCAAACTCATTGGCAACAGAGCTAAGAATCATGTCGGGTAAACGTGTTTATCCTAATTTTAATCGTCAACCACAGCCTTTAGAAAGCTATGCATTGGAAACGTTAAACTTCAAAGGAAGTTTAAAACGTAACAATGGCCAGATTCTCGCTTTGATTCAAACCCCTGATGGTGAGATTGAGCGTGTGCAACGTGGTAATTACATGGGGATGAACCAAGGGCGCATCGTGAAGATAACGCCGACTCAAATCGATCTGATTGAAATTGTTTCAGATGGTCGAGATGGTTATATCGAAAGACCGAGAAGCTTAGTGTTGCTTGGGCCTGTTGGTTAAGACGAGTTAAGGAATAACAATGAAAAAGAGTATGCAAAATTTTTGGGGTGGGGATCGACAGTATATGAACCGTTTTCTTCGTCAATTCGCTATGACCACTGTTTCTATAGCTGTTATGCAGGCAGCGGCGGCTAAAACTACGATGACTAATATTGTGCCTTTGCAGGTGCCAGGTCAAGGAACAGAAATCCGTGTCATGTTTAACGGATTACCTCCACAGCCACAGTCGTATCAATTGGAAAATCCATCTCGACTGGTTTTGGATTTTATGCAGGCAGGTCAAACACTGGCGAATACTAAAATACCTGTGTCGACCACTGAAGCAAACTCAGTTGAAGTCATTTCTAATGATCAGCGTTCACGGTTAACTGTCAATTTAACGCAGAAGGGGAGCTACACGACACGTGTTGAAGGCAATACCTTTATTTTAAAAATAAATAATCCAAACTCTGCGAAAGTGGCAACACCAGCGGCGCCAGTGGTTACACAAGCCAAAGCAGCAGAACCAGCGCCTAAAACAAGTGTTTTAAAGCCAGTCATACGTCCTAATCTGACGAATAACGTTACACCTGTTGCGGCTACAACTGTGGCAACGACACCTGTAACGCCAACACCTGTGATTCCTGTTGCAGCACAGCAGGTATTGAAACCAACTGCACCAACGCCTACGGTTTTAAGACCTGCCGCTCCACCTGCACCAGTGGTTCGTCAGCAAGTTGCAGCACCTGTACCACCTCCAGTAGCTCCTGTTTATCAGCAGCCTGTTGCGTATACACCGCCAGCACCTGTCGCTTATCAAGCAGTACAACAAGGACTGCAAGATATTGGTTTTGAGCGCGGTAGTGCAGGTGAGGGACAAGTTGTACTGAATTTAAAAACAGCAGATACACCAGTAGATGTACAACAGCAAGGTAGCAAAGTTGTGGTGCGTTTCCTCGGTAACAAAATTCCATCGCATTTGGTGCGCCGTTTAAACGTTAATGATTTTGCGACGCCTGTCTCTACAGTAGACGCTTATAATGATAAGTCGAATGGTGTAATTTCCATTCAGTCGAGTGGTAGCTTCGAATATATGGCTTATCAAACAGATGGTAAGTTAACGATCAGTCTAAAACGCCCAGAAGAGAAAAAAGGCTTAAGCAGCCAAAATCGTACACCTAAATATACAGGTAATAAGATTTCTCTCGACTTCCAAGACATTGAAGTGCGCCGCGTATTACAATTGTTGGCTGATTTTACCGGCATTAATATGGTGACTTCGGATTCAGTTCAAGGGAATATTACATTACGCTTAAAAGATGTGCCTTGGGATCAAGCGCTTGATATTGTAATGAAAACCAAGAACTTGGATAAGCGTCGCAACGGAAACGTGATTTGGATTGCACCTGTTCCAGAATTGATTAAAGCCGAAGAAGAAGAGGCGAAAGCCATTGCACAAAGTGTGAAATTGGCACCATTGCAAACCGAATATATTCAATTGAGCTATGCCAAAGTTGAAGATATTGAAAAGTTGATTACTGAAGGTCGTAACAGCCGTTCATCTAATGGTAATAATACAAATTCAACAACTGACCCATTGGGGGACAGTGTCGGGTCATTATTAAGTCCACGTGGTACAGTTTCAATTGATCCACGTACCAATACATTGATCATTAACGATACAGTTCAAAAAATTGATCAAATTCGCAAGATGATTGATTTATTGGATGTTTCTGTAAAACAAGTCATGATCGAAGCTCGTATTGTACGTGCGACAACAGATTTCACTAAAGAAATGGGTGTGAAATGGGGGGTAGTATCGAAAGGTGTTGCAACCAATAATGATCTTTTGGTTGGTGGTAGTGATCAAACGCTGTGGGATTTAAAATCACCAAGTGAGGATGGTCGTTATAATATTCAACGTCCTGATAACTTAAATGTGGATTTAGGTGTGGCTGGGGCTGCAGGTAAAATTGCATTTGGTTTAATCAATATGTCTGATTTTATGCTGGACCTTGAGTTGTCGGCACTACAAGCTGATGGCTACGGTGAAGTTATTTCTACACCAAAAGTTCTCACTGCTGATAAGCAGCAAGCGAAAGTTGCTTCGGGTCAGGAAATTCCTTACCAAACCACTGAAACTGCAGGTGGTGCTGCAACGGCGACGACTTCCTTTAAAGAAGCATTGTTAAGCTTAGAGGTAACGCCAAGTATTACACCTGATGGTAAAATTCAAATGAAATTGAATATTACCAGTGATTCACCAGCAGGTTATGCACAGAATGGTGAAATCATTTTGAATAAAAATCAAATTGATACCAATGTGCTTGTGAACAACGGTGAAACTGTGGTGTTAGGTGGTATTTTCGAGCAAGAAACGATTTTTAACCAAACCAAGGTGCCTTTCTTTGGTGATATTCCTGCTGTTGGTCGTCTATTCCGTAAAGACAGTAAAACAGAGAATAAGCGTGAGTTATTAATCTTTGTGACACCAAGAATTGTTAATGACAGGCAAACTAGAAACAATTAATATAGTTTCAATGAAAGCAATTCAATAGGTGACTCCTTGCCAAGCAAAGAGTTTGAAACCCTACCGAATATTTATTTGGTAGGGCCCATGGGAGCTGGTAAAACAACCGTTGGTCGACATCTTGCAGATTTACTTCATCGAGAGTTTCTTGATAGTGATCATGAGATAGAAAGAAAAACTGGGGCGACCATCCCATGGATTTTTGAGAAAGAGGGTGAACAGGGATTCAGACATCGTGAATCACTGGTAATTGATGATTTAACATCAAAACAAAATTTAGTTGTTGCGACGGGTGGCGGTGCAGTTACTCAGTCGATTAATCGATCTTATCTAAAAGATCGAGGTATTGTGATTTATCTTTATACTCCCGTAGAAATACAACTTCAAAGAACCTACCGTGATAAAAATCGACCTTTATTACAAGTCGAAAATCCTGAACAGAAATTACGTGAATTATTGAATATTCGTGATCCGCTGTATCGTGAAGTTGCACATCATATTATTGAAACGAATCAAGGTGCTGCGCGTGATTTGGCACAACGTATTCTTAATGTGATTGTCGCAAAAGAATTGAATTAAATTTGTTTTATTGGCTTATAACATCATGCAAACCTTATTCGTTGAACTCGGTGAACGCCGTTATCCTATTTTCATTGGTAGTGATTTAGATCCGCAACAATTACTTGAACCCTATATTCATGGGCAACAGGTCATGATTGTTACCAATGAAACGGTTAAACCGTTGTATTTAAATCACTATGTATCAGCTGTGGAAGGTTTAGGTAAAAAAGTTGAGACATGTGTTCTACCTGATGGTGAATGTTATAAAAATATTGAACATTTGAATTTAATTTTTGATGCCTTGCTTGAGGCAGGATTTAACCGAGATTGTACAGTGCTTGCCTTGGGTGGAGGGGTGATTGGTGACATGGCTGGATTTGCATCAGCTTGTTTCCAACGCGGAGTGTATTTTATTCAAGTCCCGACCACGCTGCTATCGCAAGTCGATTCGAGCGTTGGCGGTAAAACTGGAATCAACCACCCATTAGGCAAAAACATGATTGGTGCATTTCAGCAGCCACAGGTCGTGCTTGCGGATATGGCGCAACTTAAAACATTGCCTGAGCGTGAGTTGTCAGCAGGTTTGGCTGAAGTCATTAAGTATGCCCTATTAGGAGATGTTGTTTTTCTTGCATGGCTTGAGGAAAACATGGATGGTCTCGTTGCACAACATCCAGAATTACTTGCTGAAGCAGTGTACCGCTCTTGTGCACACAAAGCGCGAATTGTGGCCAATGACGAGAAAGAACAGGGTGAGCGTGCATTACTGAATTTAGGTCATACCTTTGGACATGCGATTGAATCTTATCTGGGATATGGTGAATGGTTACATGGTGAGGCTGTGGCGACGGGAATGGTGATGGCGGCAGATTTATCTTATTTAATGGGGTGGATCACAGAAGCTGACCTTGAACGTACAAAAATTATCATTCAACGTGCGAAATTACCGATAAAATGTCCTCAAATTCCACTTGATGAATTTTTGGCATATATGTCTCATGACAAAAAAGTCCTGAATGGTCAATTACGTTTAGTGCTCTTGAAGTCGCTAGGGCAAGCAGTAATTACCAAAGAGTTTGATGTGGAATTAATGAAACAAGCGATTTTACGTAATCAAGCATAATCTTAGGTTTTCTCATGACGGTACGCCACTCATCCCCACGCACAGCGCAACAATATATTTGGTTGATCGGTGGCATACTGTTTTTAGTCGCATCTTTTGTATTCTGGATTTTGACTGATAGCAAAGAGTTGGTTACTCAGTCTAAGCAAATTGAAGAAACTCAAGTCCAGATTCAACCTGAAAAGGTGGCAGCAACAAATTATTTGGGCGGGCTGACTGATCAAGTGCGACCTTTGGAATTAACTGCGCGTAAAGTGGCTTCAGGAAACCATTCGCCTGAATTTAGAGGCACAAAGTTTATTCAAGACAATAAAAATAACTATTATATCGAACTATTTCGCGTTACCAATGAAGATGTAATTAAAAGTTTTCTTAATAAGCAAACTGATCGTAAACCATACATTTATTTTCGTTTGAGTGGTGAGGATCAAGTTGAACAGTACATTTTGGGTTATGGGCTGTTTATGGGGGAAGGTGCTGCCAAGACAACTTTAAATGGATTGGATTTAAAGTTACCACCTTCTGTAGCGCCTAAAGTTGCTGGCTTTAATCAGTTTGTGGGTCAAGTCAATGACATGGGTTCTGAAGAACTAACAACTGCAAAATTATACGAAATTAAATTACGACCTGCAGCTGTACCATTGATTGATGAGTCATTGCTGGTTCGTCCTAAGCCAACCCCTGTGGTTGATCCTGCTAAGGCAACAACCAATGTGACTATTACAAGAAAAGATCAGTCAGGAAATGTGGTTGATGTGAGACGTTCGCAATCGAATGTTGACCCTATTTCGAGCGATAATTCAAAGAATAATACGGATAAGCGGAATCAAGAGGCTCAAATTAGTGATCCATTTAATTAAAATGTTATAAAATGGCGCAAAATTAAACGAAAGCATAATAAATTTGCACATCATTGGTGCGATAAAGTGGTTCTAATTTGGTGCCTTTTCGGTTAATAATGACAAAATAATTGAAATAAAACGCTTGCACGGAATAAATAAATATTGGCATAGATTTTGCTTTTATTGGTGCACTGATTAAGTAAATTGTCCCTATTTTGGAGCGAAGACCTTAATTTAGTGTGCGATTTAGTCAAATTGATCTGCTTTAAATGGGTGCAAATCGTCTCGTACATTTGTGAAATTAAATCAGAAAAGACGTTCAATAACGAAAGACATACAGAATCATGTCTTTGTTTTATAAAGAAATCGTATTTGAAGAATAGATAAGTTTTGCCCAATGAGGGCCATGTTGAAGAAGGGTACGCTATGCACATGCCATCGCCTAATACTGTAGCTCCCGCTAAAGGTCTATACCAACCGGATGAGTTTAAAGATAACTGTGGTTTCGGATTAATCGCCCATATGCAAGGTGATGCGAGTCATGACTTGGTCAAGACCGCGATTCATAGTTTAAGTTGTATGACGCACCGCGGTGGTATTGCTGCAGATGGTAAGACGGGTGATGGATGTGGTCTACTGTTGGCTATGCCTAAGCAATTCTTCCGTGAAGAAGCAAAACGTTTAAGTGATATTACACTCAGTGAAATTTTTGCAGTAGGTACAGTTTTTCTTAGCCTAGATCCTGCAATTGCTGCACATGCAAAACAAGTGCTGACTAAAGAAATTGAATCAGAAGGTTTGCGTGTAATTGCATGGCGCTTAGTGCCAACCAATAATGAAGCATTAGGCTCAATTGCGATGCAGTCTTTGCCAGCATTTGAACAAGTAATTGTTAACTGTCCAATGGGTGTTGAAGAAGTTGAGTTTAACCGTAAGTTATTCTTGGCTCGACGTCGTGCTGAACAAAAATTAAGTCAAGATAGTTCATTCTACGTTACAACACTTTGTTCAACTGTGATCTCTTATAAAGGCTTAATGATGCCTGAAGCGATTGCAGATTTTTATACAGATTTAGCTGATCCACGTTTGGAATCACACATTGTAGTGTTCCATCAGCGTTTCTCAACCAATACATTGCCACGTTGGCCATTGGCACAACCTTTCCGTTACTTAGCGCACAATGGTGAAATTAATACCATTACAGCAAACCGTAACTGGGCGATGGCACGTACACCAAAGTTTGAAAACCCGCTCTTGCCTGGTTTAACTGAGCTCAACCCAATCGTAAATCGTACTGGCTCTGACTCTTCAAGTTTAGACAACATGCTCGAGATCTTGGTTGGTGGAGGTATGGATTTATTCCGTGCACTACGCATGCTCGTTCCACCAGCATGGCAAAACGTTGAAACTTTAGATGCTGATTTGCGTGCATTCTATGAGTTTAACTCTAAACATATGGAAGCATGGGATGGGCCAGCAGGTCTTGTGATTCAAGATGGTCGTCACGCGATTTGTATGCTTGACCGTAATGGCTTACGTCCTGCACGTTGGGTAATTACTAAGAATGGTTACATCACACTTGCATCAGAAATTGGTGTCTGGGGTTATGAACCAGAAGATGTAGTATCTAAAGGTCGTGTTGGACCAGGTCAGATCTTAGTCATTGACACTTTCACTGGTAAATTGCTGGATACTAAAGACGTCAGTAATCATCTGAAAAAAATGCGTCCTTATCGTCAATGGTTGCGTGAAAATTCAGTGCGTATCCAAGGCAGCCCAGAGTTAGAAGAATATCTATGTGATCAAGGCTTAAAAGGCGATGCTTTAAAAGCAGCGCAAAAAATGTTTATGGTGACATTTGAAGAGCGAGATCAGTTATTACGTCCAATCGCTGAAAGTGGTCAAGAAGCGGTAGGTTCGATGGGCGATGATACGCCGATGGCAGTATTGTCTCGTCAAGTACGCCATGTAACAGATTACTTCCGTCAACAGTTTGCTCAAGTAACTAACCCACCAATCGATCCATTACGTGAATCGATCGTTATGTCTTTAGAAACATGTTTGGGTCGTGAACAAAATGTATTTGAACAAGGTCCAGAGCATGCGGATCGATTAATTATTTCAAGTCCTGTACTGTCAAACTCTAAAATGCATCAAATTCGCACTTTAGGTCGTAAGGGCTACGAGATTGCAGATATTGATCTAAACTATGCAGAGACTGAAGGTCTAGAAGCCGCGATTACACGTATTTGTGAAGAAGCAGCGCAAGCAATTCGTGATGGCAAAACCCTATTGGTGATTTCTGATAAGAAAATCCGTGAAGGGTTCTTACCAGCTAATGCAGCGATGGTAACGGGTGCTATCCACCATTACCTCATCCATGCGGGTTTACGTACAGATGCAAACATTATTGTTGAAACAGCTTTAGCGCGTGATCCACACCAATTTGCCGTAATGCTTGGCTTTGGCGCAACAGCAATTTACCCATATCTTGCATATGACGTCATTAACGATTTAATTGCGAAAGGTGAGTTATTAGGTGATCCGATTCATGCACAAGCGAATTTCCGTAAAGGCATTGAAAAAGGATTGTTGAAAGTCCTTTCTAAAATGGGTATTTCGACCGTTGCTTCATATCGCGGTGGGCAGTTATTTGAGGCTGTTGGTTTATCTGAAGAAGTTGTTAATAAATGCTTCACAGGTGTTCCAAGCCGTATTAAAGGTGCGACTTTTGTTGATCTTGAAAATGATTTGAAAAAATTAGCAGAAACCGCGTGGAAATCACGTAAGCCAATTGAGCAAGGTGGTTTGCTGAAATTTGTATTTGATAAGGAATATCACGCATTTAACCCAGATGTAATTAATGCTTTACATAAATCTGTACGTTCTGGGAAATATGAAGATTTCAAAGAATATGCTGAGCTTGTAAATAATCGTCCAGTGGCAACCATTCGTGATTTATTTAAACTCAAAACAGAAAATTCAATTCCACTGGATCAAGTTGAATCTGTAGAAGCGATTCTTCCGCGTTTTGACTCTGCAGGGATGTCTTTAGGGGCATTATCACCAGAAGCACATGAAGCGATTGCCATTGCAATGAATACAATTGGTGGTCGCTCGAACTCAGGTGAGGGTGGTGAAGATCCAGCGCGTTACGGCACAATCCGTAACTCAAAAATCAAACAGATCGCATCAGGTCGTTTTGGTGTAACGCCTGCTTACTTAACGTCTGCTGAAGTACTGCAAATTAAAGTGGCACAAGGTGCAAAACCGGGTGAAGGTGGTCAGTTGCCAGGTGGTAAAGTGAATGGCTTAATTGCACGTTTACGCTACTCTGTACCAGGTGTGACATTAATTTCTCCACCGCCGCACCACGATATTTATTCAATCGAAGATTTATCCCAGTTAATTTTTGATTTAAAACAAGTTAACCCTCAAGCGATGGTCTCTGTAAAACTGGTATCTGAGCCAGGTGTGGGTACGATTGCTGCGGGTGTTGCAAAAGCCTATGCTGACTTTATCACCATCTCTGGTTATGACGGTGGTACAGCAGCATCGCCATTGTCTTCGATTCATCATGCGGGTTCGCCATGGGAGCTTGGTCTTTCTGAAGCGCATCAAGCCCTTCGTGTAAATGATTTGCGTGGTAAAGTTCGCGTTCAAACGGATGGTGGTTTAAAAACGGGTCTAGATGTCGTGAAAGCAGCTATTTTAGGTGCGGAAAGCTTCGGTTTTGGTTCTACACCAATGATTGCGTTGGGTTGTAAATACCTCCGTATCTGCCACTTAAATAACTGTGCGACTGGTGTAGCGACTCAGCAAGATCATTTGCGTCAAGAGCACTATATCGGCGAACCACAAATGCTCATTAACTTCTTCACCTTTATTGCTGAAGAAACACGTGAGTGGTTGGCTGCATTAGGTGTATCAAGTTTGAAAGACTTGATTGGTCGTACCGATTTACTAGAAATGCTACCTGGTGAAACAGATAAGCATGCTCACCTAGATTTAAGTGCTTTACTTGAATCACATCCAGCTGCTGAAGGCAAAGCTCAATATTGCGAAGTCGAAGGAAATGCACCATTTGATAAAGGTGTTTTGGCTGAGTCTATGATTGCAGAAATATTGCCTGCGATTGAAGCTGGTACAGGTGGTGAATACAGTTTTACCATTGGTAACTGTGACCGTTCTATTGGGGCACGTGTTTCAGGTGAGATCGCTCGTCGCTATGGTAACTTAAGTATGGAAGCACACCCTGTTAAAGTGAATTTGACAGGTACTGCTGGACAATCACTTGGTGTATGGAATGCGGGTGGTCTGCATATCAAGCTTGAAGGTGATGCGAATGACTATGTGGGTAAAGGTATGGCGGGTGGTCGTATCTCAATTTTCCCACCGAAGGGTTCTCCTTTCCAAACACAAGAAACAGCGATTATCGGTAATACATGTTTATATGGTGCAACAGGCGGTAAATTATTTGCTGCAGGTACAGCTGGTGAACGTTTTGCTGTTCGTAACTCAGGCGCGTTCGCGGTGATTGAAGGTGCTGGCGATCACTGTTGTGAATACATGACAGGTGGTATTGTGACGGTACTGGGTAAAGTTGGTCATAACTTCGGTGCAGGTATGACAGGTGGTTTTGCTTATGTACTTGATTTAGATAATGACTTTGTTGATCATTATAACCACGAGTTGATCGAGCTTAATCGTATTTCGACCGAATCAATGGAAGAACATAAAGAGTTCTTAAGCCGCATTTTAGATGAGCATATTAAGGAAACTGGTAGTGCTTGGGCGTACAAGATCCGTAACGAGTTTGATTTCTACAGCCGTAAATTCTGGTTGGTGAAACCGAAAGCTGCAAACTTGCAGACTTTATTAAAAACAACTCAAGCTGATCCTCAATAATTCCACTACTGCAGATATATAGGCAGATGCAGCTGAACTAACAACAGACTGCATCTACCCACGGAGAGAGACATGGCAGAACGCCTTAATAATGACTTTCAATTCCTGGATGTCGCACGCCAAGATCCAGAGAAAAAAGATCTCAACGTCCGCAAAGCTGAGTTTGTGGAAATTTATAAACCCTTTACAGCTGAAGTTGCGAAAAACCAAACACATCGCTGTTTAGGTTGTGGTAACCCTTACTGTGAATGGAAATGTCCAGTACATAACTATATTCCAAACTGGTTAAAACTGATTGCTGAAGGTCGTATTTTTCAAGCAGCAGAGCTTTGTCATCAGACCAATACACTGCCTGAGGTGTGCGGTCGAGTTTGTCCTCAAGACCGTTTGTGTGAAGGGGCTTGTACGCTGAATGATGGATTTGGTGCGGTGACCATTGGAAATGCTGAAAAGTATATTAATGATACGGCATTTGCATTGGGCTGGCGTCCTGACATGTCTCATGTCAAATGGACAGATAAAAAAGTCGCGATTATTGGTGCAGGCCCTGCAGGTCTAGGTTGTGCGGACATTTTGGTGCGCAATGGTGTTAAACCTGTCGTATTTGATAAGCGCCCAGAAATTGGTGGTTTGCTGACCTTTGGTATTCCTGAATTTAAGATGGAAAAGGACGTGATGAAACGTCGTCGTGAAATCTTTACAGGCATGGGGATTGAATTCCGTTTAAATACAGAAATTGGCACAGACATCACTATTGATCAATTGCTTGCTGATTATGACGCTGTCTTCATGGGTATGGGAACGTACACATACATGAAAGGTGGTTTCGCAGGTGAAGATTTGGAAGGTGTTTATGATGCGCTTGATTTCTTAATTGCCAATGTGAATCGTTGCCAAGGTTGGGAGAAAGATCCTTCAGAATTTATCAGTGTCGAAGGTAAGAAAGTTATTGTACTCGGTGGCGGTGATACTGCTATGGACTGTAACCGTACTTCAATCCGCCAAGGTGCAACATCTGTCACTTGTGCATACCGCCGCGATGAAGAAAACATGCCAGGTTCACGCCGTGAAGTTAAAAATGCGCGAGAAGAAGGTGTTGAATTTCAGTTCAATCGTCAGCCGATCGAAATCGTGGGTGAGAATGGACAGGTCACAGGTGTTAAATTTGTGACGACTCAACTCAGTGAGCCTGATAGTCGTGGTCGTCGCAGTCCTGAACCGATCCCAGGTTCAGAGGAAATCTTACCTGCTGATGCAGTGCTGTTGGCCTTTGGTTTCCGTACAAGCCCTGCAGAATGGTTTAATGATGTAAGTATTAATTTAGATGGTTCAGGTCGTGTCGTTGCTCCTGAGCAGCAACAATACAAGTTCCAAACTTCTAATCCGAAAATCTTTGCCGGTGGAGATATGGTGCGTGGTTCTGACTTGGTCGTAACTGCGATTTGGGAAGGACGTCAAGCTGCTGAAGGTATTTTAGATTATCTTGATGTTTAAACGAAAACACGCCTTACAAAAAATCCTACTTCGGTAGGATTTTTCATTTATATGCATGACTTGTTTGACAATCTCTTGTTGAATGTTCAAAAGTATCCAATTCAAGAACTATCTTAAGAATCATGTAATTAAATTAAAAAAGAGAATGGAGTTGTAATTTAATTTGCGACTTTATTGGCAAAAAATATAATTTATTTGTCTGTGTGGTTATTTTTGCAATATTAAATCTGATTTATTCTGACAGTATGAATAAGAAATGCTATATCCATATAGGCTCTAAAATGACAACTACACAAATCGCCAAAGATAAATCTTATTTAAATCGTCCAAAAGCGATTGGGATTACCGTACGACGTTTAAATTATAATCCTAAAGCCATTCGACGCCATTTTTTCGCGAATTCTCCTGTCATGTCACATTTGTTGACGGCACTTTCTTCTACCTTTCCAATTGGTGAACAATTCTTTGTTCATAGTGTTCGTAATGTACGAGATAAAGTGAAAGATGAAAAATTACAAGCGCAGATTGCAGCATTTATTGGTCAAGAAGCGATGCATTCAAAAGCACATGCGGAATTTAATGACGCTTGGCGCCGTGATGATTATCAACTTGACAACTTTCAAGCATGGTTAGCGCGACGTGATGAATTTATTCGTACTACCCATCCAAAATTGCAGTTAGCAATTACCTGTGCTTTTGAGCATTTTACAGCGTTATTGGGTGGTTATATTCTTCGTCATCCTGAAGTCCTGTCGACCTTAGATGAAGATGCAACTAAGCTTTGGGTGTGGCATGCAATTGAGGAAATCGAACATCGAGCAGTTGCATTTGATGTCTACCAAGCGGTATACAAAGATACCAAAGTGCGCCGCAATATTATGCGTAGCGTAACCACAGGTTTTGCGAGTCTTACATTTTATTCAGCGACTCGATTATTTTGGCAAGATCGTCGAAAAAGCTTACCGAAGGTCAGTGGAAACTTATATGGTATTTACCTGATTTCTAAAATGATGATCGAGCTAATTCCAGAATATTTATCATATTACAAAGAAGATTTTCATCCTTCTGAAATTGACTATACGGATATCGTGAATCATTGGAAGGCAAAATTAGCTGAAGAATATCAAGTGGAAGGCTTCCAAGAGCATCCCCAACCTGTACTATATAGCTAACAAAAAAAACCTAGCGAAAGCTAGGTTTTTTATTACTTAGATGAGTCTTGATTAAACTGACGCATTCTTCTTTGGCGCTGCCAAGGGAGAGGGCGGTCTAGTGCTTCGGGGACATCGCCTGATGTAGAGCGTAAACGTAAATGTAATGCAGCTTGTGCAATTAAATTTGCCGATACAGGCGCCGTAATAAAGGCAAGTAATGTAATCAGTAGTTCAGCAAACCCAAAGCGACTATGAAAAGCTGAATAAATCATAGCTGCTATTAAAAAACTACCTAAGCCTAGTGTGCTCGACTTTGTAGGTGCATGCAGACGCATGAACAGATCGGGTAACTTTACGATTCCAATTCCACCTACAAGGGTAAAGAAGGCACCGATAAGAAGGAAGAATGAAACTAAGATTTCCATGATGAGCTGAGTATTCATATTGTTCTCCTAGTCCACCACATGGCCTGTCGTAAAATAACGAGCCAATGCTGCTGTGGATACGAATCCAAGCATTGCCACCAACAATGCACCTTCGAACAATGAAGTACTTGCCCAAAAAATTCCAAGTACCACGACCAAGCAGGTTGCATTCAGAAATAAAGTATCTAGTGCGAGTAGTCGATCTACAATAGAAGGACCAATGACTAAACGCATTAAGCAGAGCAGCATTGAAATCGTAATTCCAATCAAACTAATTCCCAATGCATAAAGTAAGATCGTCATGCTGAATCTCCTTGTTTCACATGGAAAATCGCCATAAGTGGTGCTTCATAGCGTTGTTTGATTTCCAAAATATCAGCTTCAGGATCATCTGAGTTAATTGAATGAACCAAAATGTCACCGCGTTCTTGGTCGATTCCAGCACTCACTGTACCAGGTGTAGTCGTAATGATCATTGCCAATAAGCTGTTGACCTGATCATGATCAGTATCTAATGGAACACGATACCACTTGGGATGTAGACGGTCAGTTGGTCCAAGCACTTGCTTAGCGACACGGATATTACTGATGATAATGTCCCAAAGTACGACCAAAATTAATTTGCACGCTAAATCCCAATGAATATTGGGTGTGCGAACGATAAAAGGTTGTACCAATTTTGGGATGACTAAACCAATCACAATGGCAACTAAAATATCAAAAAACTGAGCGCTTTGTGCCAGCATTAGCCAACTTATTCCCACAATCACAGAAACAAAAGGATGCGGGAAAACTCGATCGAGTAGAGAACTTTGTCGTTTCATTTATTGCTCCATCGGTTGAAGTTTAGATTGAACTTCTTCAGGCTGAAGCTGATTCAATTCTTGCTCTTTAATTTGACGTTGCTTGTACTCAGAGATATGTTCTCCTTCGAGTGCCTTCTCGCTTACGATATGTGGAATATAATGCGCATTTTGGTCTGCAGATTCCCCGCCATATTTTGTTTCTGGAAGATAATTGGGATCAAATGGTTGTACACTAATTACTTCACCACGTTCATCCATTTTTAAAACAGCAGTAATATATTGTTCTGAATCATTTAACTGATTTGCAGTTTGTTGAATATACTGTGTGACTGGATGAGCAAATATCACATAAGCGATTAAACTTATAATAAAGACAAAAATTGTGGTGTCATTACGTGGAGGTGCCTTGCTTGGTAACTTTTGATATTCATGATAAGACTCTTGATTAGGGTCATTTTCTGGTACAGTTGAACGCCATAAAATAACGAATCCTAAACGAGTGAAAGCTATGATACTAAGCAAGCTTACAATCAGAATGACAATAATAATGAGCAATTGATAGCTAGATACAGAGGCCGCTTGAAGGATAAATACTTTTCCAAAGAATCCACTGAAGGGTGGAAGCCCTGCCATCATGAGTGCAATAATGAAGAAGCAAATCGAAACTAGCGTCTGCTGTTTCATGATTGGTGCGATTTTTAGATGATCTTTGAATGCACCACGCTGCGAAGTAATCCAACCGCATAGCAAGTAGAATGCAGCGGCAATAATCGTACTATGCACGAGGTAATATAGCGCTGCAGCCCAAGCATCTGCAGTCATCAGAGAAAGGGCGATTGCAATCGTTCCTATAGACGATAGGATCATGAAACCAACAAAACGACGCATTCGCTCTGCACCAATCGCACCAATTACACCATAAATAGTCGTAATTAAACCAATTGGAAGCAGCCAAGTGCTGAGAATTTCTCGCGAAAGCTCATCGGTGAATACGGTTCCATTCACACGTAAAATGGCATAGATACCCACTTTGGTCATGATGGTGAATAATGCGGCTACAGGGGTCGTGGCGACGGCATAAGTTTTAGGTAGCCATAGTCCGACAGGGAGGATTGCAGCCTTGATACCAAAGACTACAAACAGCATTAATCCGCCTGCAACTGCCATATTGTACTGATCACCTTCAAGTGTACGTACAATTCGACCCACATCAGCCATATTCAGGCTACCAGTATTACCATAAATCATCCCTAAGCCAATCAAAAAGAATGCAGACGCTAATAGGTTGATCGTTACATAGTGAATACCAAGTTGGAAACGTGCTTTGCCTTGACCATGTAGAAGCAATACATATGAAGCCATCAACAGCACTTCAAAGAAAACAAACAAGTTAAATAAGTCGCCTGTTAGAAATGCACCACATAATCCCATGAGTAAAAAATGGCTCATTGCATGGAAATAGCGTCCACGTTCATCCCATTCTTTACTTGCAAACCAAATAATTGGTGTCGCAAGAGCATAGGTGAGCACGAGCATAAAGGCTGCCAAACGATCTAGTACAAGTACAATGCCAAAAGGAGCTGACCACTCGCTTAAACTATACACATAGATCTGACCAGAGTTCGCCTGAATTAAGTAAATGATTGCAGTCGCTAAACCAAGAAAAACCGATGTTAAACTGATTCCACGACGCCAAGGTTGACGCCAGTCATGCGCTAAAGATCCTGAACCTGGATTACCCAATAGCACTAAAATAAATGCAGTAAATGTCGGAATTAAAATACTTAAAATTGGCGAGTGGGTGAGCCATAAATCATAAAAATTCATCATTAAGGCTCATCCTCTCTTGGGTCTGTATTGATTATTTCTTCTTTAGAGTCAACATGATCAGTACCCGATTCATAACGACTTCTCAATGCTAGTTGCACGATAAAAGCAGTTGTGGCAAAACCGATTACAATTGCCGTTAATACAAGTGCTTGAGGTAATGGATCTGTAACTTGAGTGGCATTGGTTAAAATCGCAGGTGAATTTAATTGAATCCGCCCCATTGCGAAGAGAAATAAATTGACTGCATACCCTATCATGGCCAAGCCTAGTACCACAGGGAAAGTGCGGGCACGTAAAATCAGATAAATACCAGTGGCAACCAATAATCCAATAGCGGAGGCGAGTAAAAATTCTAAACTAATCATTCTTTACTCCTTCGGTACAGGGCCGGTGATGCTTGAGTTGCGTGAGTCGCCTAAAACGGAAATCATGAGCATTGTTGCACCAACGACTGTGACATAGACACCAACATCAAATGCTGCAGCAGATGGCAAATGCATTTTTCCGAGAATGATCGGCTCTACATAAATATGAGCACTGGTCAGGAATGGTCGACCCCAGAACCACGCAGCGACCCCAGTCAGACCAGCAATAGTTAAGCCAGTACCAATCCAAATTTCATAAAGACGCCCAGACTTTGCTCGTAAGAGTTGTTCAGTGTGATCTTGACCTAGTGCAATGTACTGAATCACAAGCGCCATTGATGTAATGAGACCTGCGATAAAGCCACCCCCTGGAAGATTATGTCCGCGTAAGAAAATATATAAGCTGACGACTAAGGCAATCGGAAGGACCCAAGATGCGGTCATTCGGAACATCAACGGTGATGGATTAAAGCGATAGGTTAAGCCTTGTGTAATGGTCGTACCATGAGCACGCATTCCATCCATTAAACACAGTGTCCCAATCGCAGCAATACCCAGTACTGTGATTTCACCAAAGGTATCAAATCCACGGAAATCGACTAAAATTACGTTCACAATATTTGAACCACCACCGAGTGGTAGAGATTGTTGAACAAAGAACCATGAGATTGAATTGTGATCACGCGTTAGAATCATCCAAGTGATCCAACCGATTCCTAGGCCTCCGATGATTGCAATCACCGCATCTCTCCAACGACGAGTGCGTGAAGATTCATAAGGCGTAAGTTGTGGTAAGAGGGACAGACTCATCAGAAGTAAAACAGTTGTGACAACATCGACTGTGATTTGTGTGAGTGCCAGGTCTGGTGCTGACATCGTAACAAAGACCATCGTCACGACAAGACCGACTGCTCCACTGATAAGAACGGCTTTAATGCGTTCATGGTGAAACCAAAGCATCATCCAGCACGCTGAAAACAGTAATAACCAAAGCACGATTGCAACCAATGGTGCATGCGTCAGTTCGCGTGTACCTGCATAAATACCTTGACCAATGAGAGGCATGGAGACTAAAGCAACAGCAAAAATTAATATCCACAATAAATAGTTTTGTAGAGAACCTGTTTCTGTTGCTCTTTTTAATTTTCGCGAATTTAAGAGCAAATGTTTGAGAAAGAGATCAAACAGGACTTTACCTTGAAGTTTGCCAAGTATTGGATCAAGGTCAATGTCACGAATTCTACTGTTCTTCGCAAGACTAAAATAAAAAATAATACCGCCAATCAATGCAATCGCACTCATCAATAAAGGCACGTTAAAGCCATGCCAGATTGCTAGATGTACGCCTTCAAAAGCTGGAAGGTTGGTGCTTGCTCGTGCACCAGCATTGACGATATCGCCTACTAAGAGCGCTGGTAATAGACCAACTGCAATACATAATGTAGCTAATAAAATTGCAGGTGCACGCATACCAATTGGTGGTTCATGCGCATCTTTATTTGGAATCGCTTTGCCTAAATCACCATCAAAAAATACGCCATGAACTAAACGAACAGAATACGCGACAGCAAACAGACCCGCGAGTGTTGCAATAATTGCTGCGAAGACACCTATACCACCTGAGAGATTCGCTAATAGTTCAGTAAAGAACATTTCTTTAGATAAGAATCCATTGGTCAGTGGTACACCAGCCATTGAGGCTGCTGTGATCATGGTTAAAGTCGCTGTAAATGGAAGTAACTGCCATACCCCACTGAGTTTTCGTAAATCACGGGTACCTGTTTCATGGTCGATAATGCCGGCGATCATGAATAATGCTGCTTTAAAGGTCGCATGGTTAATGATATGAAAAATAGCTGCAGCCACAGCGAGTGGTGAACCAATCCCCAGTAAGCAAACGATCAAGCCTAAATGACTAATGGTGGAGTAGGCGAGCAAACCTTTTAGATCTTCCTTAAAAATGGCAAAGAATGCGGCCATACATAAGGTAAATAAACCAATGAATGTGACGAGGTTATGATACAGAGCAGAACCAACAAAGATCGGCATTAAGCGCGCCAGTAAGAAAATTCCGGCTTTCACCATTGTCGCTGAATGCAAATAAGCTGACACGGGTGTTGGAGCAGCCATTGCATTTGGCAACCAAAAATGGAAAGGGAATTGAGCACTTTTGGTGAATGCACCTAAAAGAATAAGGAGCAAGGCTGGCACAAATAAATGACTCGATTGAATCTGTGCCGTCATATTGAGGATTTGATCAATTTGATATGTGCCAGTGATTTGACCTAATAGAATAAAACCACCGAGCATGGCTAAACCACCCATACCCGTGATGGTTAAGGCCATTCTTGAGCCACGCTGTGCTGCTTCGTAGTTACTCCAATAACCCACTAAAAGGAATGACGAAATACTCGTCATTTCCCAAAAGACAAGAAGAATAAGTAAATTATTAGAAAGTGAAATGCCGAGCATGGCGGCCATGAACAGCATCAGTAAGAAATATAGCTTACTTAGAGAGTTTTTATGATTTAAATAATAATAAGCATAAATATAAATGAGCGTCCCAATCCCTGTAATAAGGAGGGAGAAGATCAAGCCTAATGCATCAAGTCTAAAGCTTAAGTCGATACCAAACTGTGGTAACCATGACCAATGTTCAGAGATGACTTGACCTTGAAAGACGTCTTTGGCTTGAGTCAGCAACAAGATAAAACATGTTAAGCTGACTCCAATTGCCCCTAATGCTGTAGCCCCGCGAGAGATTTTTTGCAGCCAGAGGACAAGAAAAGTGCCAAGTATTAATGGTAACAATATAATAATCGGTAGCACACTCGTATCCATAGAGTTGTAGGCCGGAACCTATGATGAGTTTTATCTTTCAAAAGCTTGAGGATGGCAAAGAGTCATCCAACTACTTAAACTTTGAAAGCCGAACGAATTTTAAAAACAAAAACAAGTTGTGTTGCGCAACTTGGAAAGCTAATGCAAAGAAATAGACATTTTTTGATTAAAAAATGAATGAGTAGATTTTATTACATGTATAAAATTACATCAAACTTTTTAGCTACACAATTCAGAATTATAGCGAAAAAAAGCTTAAATTTCTGTTTAAATTGAGTGAGTCATACCCGATTAATTCATCTAATTCCAATCAATTAGGGTGATGAAATACTTGATAAATCTCCAGCTTGGAGATACTCAATAAAGCGCTGTTTTTCTGACACTGATAAATTTTTGAAGTATTCAAACAAACGCAAGCCATCAAGCGTATCAGTAGATCGACTCACTTCAGTGATTTGATCATCTTGTAAATCATTAGCCATGAGTTGAGCAAATAGTTCATCATATTGTTCCCTGATTTGGTTTTGTTCTACTTCAACAATTTTTCTATTTTCTAACTTAAAATGTTGTACATCTACTTCATTGTTTAAAATCAATTCAGAGCATGCAGATGCGATAATTTGAATTTGTGGGAATGCTTCATGCAAACGGCTGAGTACGTTTTGCACAAAATCTTCATCTACTTGAGCATCAATATTGTCAATTAATAGAATGCCTTCACCATCAAGGCATGGGTCAATACTATGAGGATTCAGGAGACAAAGTCGTCTGACAATATCACCTACTAAACACAACCATTGACGATACGAATTAGATAATTGCGAAAAAGGAATTTCTTGACCATTTTGTACCAGCATCAATTGGATCTTGGGCGTGTATTCAATATAAATGTCACTGATCGATGGGAATAATGTCTGGATGGCTTTCTTGAGTGCTTTGAGTGATGGTAGTTGCATCTCTGCTTCAAGATTCAATAATTTTGCAACTAAATCCTCTTGGTCATGATGAGAGGATAATTTTTGATTGGTTTGAATTTTTTGAAAAACTTGTGCTAATCGTGCATTTTCGATGTCACTAATTTCACGAAACCATTCGAAGAACCGAGCAAAGGTTGTATAAGGGAGTGCTGCAAGTTCGTAGGCTGCATGTGTTTGTAATACAGCAGGATTATTTTTGCTTAGCAAATTCACTTCGTTGATAAAACGATCAGAAGGATAATAGGCCACCATAGGCATGCCTTGAGCAGGATCTTGTTTGATCGCTTGTTGATAAAGATGAACGAGTGATTCTAATTGAGTCGTTAGCGCTTTACTATGACCTACACCTTTACTGGTTAATGTTTTATAGAGTTGCCATTCGCACAAACCCTCTTCATTGTTTTGCACGGTCGCAGCCTGTTCAATAGATCCAATATCCGTGGGATATTGAACACAAATATCTATTTTGGCTTGAATGTGTTTGTGCTTAATATCCGAATCAAGCATGACTACACCAGCGGTTCTTAAATCTTTGGCGCGTGCAGCAAACCACGTTAAAGCTTGATAAATATTTTTAATAATCGCAGTTTTACCAGAGGCCTGATCACCTAAAATAATAGATATTGGTCGTTGAGTTGGATCAAATTTAATTTTTATATCTGAAAAATGATAACAGTGACGTAACTGAATAGATTGAACTTTCATATTTTGCCTGCAACTTATCGTAGGGGATTATGCTGTTGCTTTCGTTATAATCGTGGATTTAAGTTTGAGTTGTTGTATTAAATCATAAATATGATGAATATTTAAGCTGCTTTTTGCTCGTGTACATGCAACATAAAGTAAACGTAATTCTTCATCGCTAATTTTATGTTCTAGTCCATTAATTTTAAATTGGTAATCATCTTCTAAATGCACGCGATTCCATTCTAAACCTTTAGCTTTATGAGCGGTTGAGATTACATAGTCCGCTTGTTCAATCGGTGTGATTTTGGCAAGAGCTCGTTTGAGTGGATCTGTACCATGTTCATCAACCAATTTAACCAAAGGCTTGATGTCGCTACCATCATTTGTTTCACAATATTCATGCACATCATGCCAAGAGTTAAACCAAGCTAACTCTGGAACGTCCGTTACTCTTTTACCTTGTTTAAGTAAGCTTGCAGCGTCAACAAAGCGATTTAATTTCGCATGATCTGCTTGCAGGCTCACTTTGTCCCCTTGAACTAATCCTGAGAGTAAAAGTTCCATCGCGCGTGCGTTAGTACGGCACAAAATAGCATCTCGCATTTTGGTATGAGGCTTGTTGACGACTTTTGATTGGAGTTCGGGGTTGCCAATCAACGGAACAGTCTCATTGAGTGCGCCTAATAAGTGATTAGCAACTTCAGCGATATCATCACCAAAACGGAATGAAGTGGTTAGGCGCGATTCGGGTAAAGGCATTTGTTGCATCGCATTGACTGCCCCACGCCATGCATAAATTTGTTGATGTGCATCGCCGACATAGATGACTTGCGTACTTTTTTGCTTGAGTAAAATCCCCAGCATCAGGGGGTCAGCATCCTGTGCTTCATCAAACAATACATAGTCTGCGGGTATAAAAGGATCTGATAAAGCCCATAATTTGAGATAGATATCATGCCCAATGCCAGCCTGATGATTAGGGTCGATTGATTCTAACCAACGACGTTCGACTGCAGGATAGAGGTGTTGCTGTAATACCGCAATATCGTCAGCATGTAGCCAACTTGGTGCTTGAATATGTCGGGGTGCAGGATATTGCGAGCTTGTTGAACAGAAATAACTAACAGCATTAGCAACTAAGCCCGCCAAACGACTAGGCATAAGCGCATATTTTTCGTAACGCCCCCCCATGAGTCGGCGTAATGTGATGGGTTGCAAACGGTATTCTTTGGCAATAAAGCTCGGGCTCAAGCGTGGGAGTCTAAGTTTATCTGTCACTCCACGTGGAACGCTTCGAAATGCTAAAGAGTGGAATGTACGACAATCCACGCGCTGATGAAATTTTTGTTGAGCCTCGCTGGCAATCGCTTTGTTAAAGGCAAGATACATACCGCGACGCTGTTGCATCGCATCACTGACTAATTTAAGCGTTGTTGTTTTACCTGTACCTGCATAGGCAATCACTTTGAAGGATTGACCAGATTGCGCTTGTTGAATCGCAATTTCTTGTTCTAAGGTAGGTTTGACAATGACAGACACAGGTTGATAAATCTTCAATGGTTTTAAAAATGATCAGTGAGTATAGCAAGAATTTACAAAGGGGAGAGTTCAATCTTCTTCTTTTTGGATGGGGAGTCTTCGGCGACTTAAAAAGCCGAATTAAATAAAAAAGCCATGTTTGAACATGGCTTTAAAGAGTAAATTAATGCGTGCGATTTGCTTTTTCAACAAGTCCTGACAGACCCTGACGTCGTGCAAGCTCATTTAAAACGAGTTGAATATCAAGATCGAAGTAACCCAGCATCACTATGGTATGGAACCAAACATCAGCAACTTCATAAATTAAATCATTTTGGTGATCCAGCGTCGCTTCTTGTTTGAAATCTTTAGCAGCTATTACCGTTTCAAAACTTTCTTCACCAATTTTTTCAAGTATTTTATTGAGACCTTTATGATAAAGCTTTGCCACATAAGAAGAGTCAGGATCTGCAGATTTACGTTCTGCCATCATTTGACCAAGATAATGTAATACATCGACTTGCTCAGCTTGAGCTGTTGATGCATTCATCACTTTACTATGCGCATTCTCAGACTTTTCGCCATAAATTTGGTTCGGATCTTTCAATTGAGCGTCTACAATTTCCCAACCGTTTGATGTTAAGCGGCGATAAAAACATGATTCACGTCCCGTATGGCAAGCAATGCCACCATGTTGCTCAATTTGAAGAACGATCACATCAGCATCACAATCTAAACGAATTTCATGCACAGTTTGGAAGTGACCTGATTCTTCGCCTTTATGCCACAATTTGCTGCGTGAACGAGAGTAGTAAACAGCTTGATTTTTTTCTGCTGTAAGTGCCAAAGACTCACGATTCATCCAAGCCACCATCAACACTCGACCTGTTTGATGATGCTGAGCAATGGCAGGGATTAAACCTTGTTCGTTAAATTTTACTTCATCGAGCCATTGCGTATTGTTCATAAGGATTTCACCAGAATTAAATGAGACACTACAAAATTGTAGGTCATTAGTTTAAGCGAATAAATCTTTGTAGGGGAGAGTAGAAATTAATTTATTTAAGATCTTGCATGTATTCTTCAAAGTTTTGCTTATGGATCATTTCTAGGAATGCATCCCCTAATCGTTGACTTTCAGCTACAGACTGTTTCCAAAGCTCGATTCGTTTTTTTTGATCAAGCCCTTTCAGTGTGAAATCTTTGCGATCAGGAAGACGTCCTAAAGGAAGTGATCTTAAATAAGACTCAGAGGGTGAAATCAATACGGTTCGTGCTTGATATTCAGCATTAGATCTACGTTTTTTGAGGAACTTATCGAACCAACCTGGTGTTATTTGATCTGTAAAATGAGGGTATAGGACAATCCCATGACTCGGTAAAGGTAGATCAATATGATAATCGATTAGCCCGCCATCACGATAAGCAGCGACATCTGCACCTTCGATATTTCTGACCGCCGGCATCACAAATGGAATGGATGCAGATGCCATTAACCAATCTTCTAAATTTTTTTCAGTCAACGCATAATCAAGGTGTTCGAATTCATTTTTGATGAGTGAAAGTCGTGAAGCGTTGTGTGGTTGGGCAATTGTACGTTGCATGAAGTGCCCAATTTTAGCTCTCGAAAAAGTATTGAGACCGATAATGCCAGCGACTGCACGGGCAAGCATAAGAGGGTGATCACTTTGAAATTTTTTCGATGACTTTACTGCCAAAATAGCCAGATGGTAGTCGGGATGATCAATAATTTGATTGGTTTTACCTTGAAGGAGGGCTTTAAGCATGCCGCGACAGACGTCTCCAACTTCAATAATATTCATCTTAGGTCGAAATTCAAGATGGGTATATAAGTCTGCTAATTTGGATGTGCCTGCTTGTGCACCATGCGCTGCAATACTTGCAAAACGCCAACTCCCAATGGATGAGCCAATTAAAGTCCGTTTTTTGGGTGCTTGAGCAAAGAACTCACCAAAAACAGCTTGGTCCAATCCTTGAATTCCAATACCTTTGGGACCACCTGCTGCTCCAGGAACAAAATCAACCGCACTGGCTTGTAGACCTTGTTCTTGAATGATCTTTTTTGCTTTATAACCTACATGAATATTCAAGCAAGGTTGAGTGTTCTTGAGGATATGTGTCATAAGCAATTCAGCGACTAAAACCTATTGAAGTAGTAAGTTTTGACATGAGATAGTGAACTTATTTCACCATACGCCAAATGGCAATAAAGGATGCCAATACAATTAAAATCATGGAGATAAACCATGGTGCGATCACAGCAATTGAGAGCAGAATTGCGATTACACTTCCGAAAATCCAACTACGCTTTTGCTGATGCTCCATTTGTAAGCGCAGCGTTTGAAGTTCATTCAATTGTTTAGCATGCCATGCAGACTGATTTTTTAAACCGTTAAGACTGTCAATCAGTAAAGTTGGTAAATCCTGAGCACCTAATAATAAGTCGGGAATTTTTTGTCCTAATTCTTTAATATTTTTTTGAGGGTTCATTTGGGCTTTAACCCAATCCGTTAGAATTGGCTTTGCTAACTTCCAAATATCTAATTCAGGATAAAGGTCTGTACCTAAGCCTTCAACATGTACTAAGGTTTTAAGCAATAACATCAGTTGCGGTGGAATTTCTAAATGAAAACGTCGAGCGATGTCCATCACTTGGATCAATATGCCTGCGAAATCTAACTCATGCATCGGTTTCGAAACCATAGGTCCTACTGTACGACGCATTTCACGTGCTAAAGCATCTTGATCCGTGCCTGGTGGAATCCAACCTGCTTGATGCACAATCTGAATCAATTGCATAAAATCACTGTTCATGACTGCCAGCAACATACGTGCTATCGTCATTTGATCTTGCTTGGAAAGCTCGCCCATGATGGCGCAATCGAGCGCAATAAATCTTGGGTTTTGCGGATTAATCGTTTCTACGAAAACATTACCCGGATGCATATCTGCATGGAAAAAATTATCGCGAAACACTTGAGTAAAAAAGATTGTTAAGCCTTTTTCTGCTAAGTCTGCACGATTCATTCCTAAACGATCAAAGGTCGCAGTATCTGAGATAGGCACACCAGTGATACGCTCTGCCACCATTACATCCGGACTATCCATATATACTTCAGGCACATACATCATGCTTGAGCCAGTAAAATAATGGCGCATACGTCGTGTATTTTCGGCTTCAAGAGTCAAATCGAGTTCATTTAAAATGATTTGACGATAATCTTGAATAATTTCTGATAGATGTAAAGCACGGGCAGCTTCTAGCCTTTTTTCTAAATAGTGACCAAGCCATTCTAAAATTTCAAAATCTTGAATAATTTGAGCACGTATATTCGGGCGAGTTACTTTCACGACAACTTCACGCCCATCGTGAAGAGCAGCGGTATGTACTTGAGCAATTGAAGCAGCAGCTAGCGGCTTATCATCGAAGCGCGCAAATAATGTGGAAACATCTGCTTTAAGCGAATCTTGAATTCTTTGCTTAGCCACTCCAAGATCGAAAGGTTTAACACGATCTTGTAATAACACCAATTGTTGTAATATTTCTGGTGGAATTAGATCGCGACGCGTAGAGAGGAGCTGCCCTAATTTAATTGCGAGTGGCCCCATTTCTTCTAAAGCTTCTTTAAGCTTTAAAGGATTTTTACGTTCTCGACTAGAAAGTGCAGCAGGATGCAAACGTATAAGATTCAGCAGGGGGCGAACCCTTGCAGGAATATCTTCCGCAGGAACCAACGTGTCGAGTCTATAGTGCGCAGCTATACGCCAAAGTTCGATTAAACGTCTAATGTGCGGAATCATATATGCAATTACCTGAAATCTACGAAGGGTTAAATTTTGATTTTAAAAGCTGAATTTTTGCTTCTAGTCGATCAATATCTTGATTAAGCTGGCGAGTTCCGTGGAGAAGATCGTCCATTTGCCAACGTGGTGCGAATAGTCCGGTATCTTCTTTTAAAAAGTCTTCCGCAAAAAAAAGATGAGATTGAAGTGACTTAATTAAATGTTGTGGTGCTAATTGAACCTTGCCGATTTGACTTGCAAGATTAGGTCCGATCCAATCACTCAATTGCGAAGCGAGGTCTGGCTCAGCATTTTGTATAATTTTTTGAATGTCTTGCAGAAGGCGATAGTCACCTTGAACGGGGATATTGCCAATGTCATCTGCTAGAAATAGTTTGCACAAGTCGACCACATTATTAACATGCAATGTGGAATCTGCTTCAGTAATCGTGTGAGCTTGCTCCCAAGGCCGCTGTTCGAAAATAGAGGGTTGAGTGCTATGACCTGTTACTGTTGGTTCTAAACGAACTTTATTTTCATCAAAAAACACATCAACGGAAAGTTGTGGTGTATCAATCACAACACGAAGCATTTTCCCTTGTAACTGGTTAAATTGGATACGAGTAATCGCATCCAAATTAATCCAATGATGTATGGTTTTTTCAACTGCACCCAGTGCTAAGATTGACCACATGACGAAGTGCTACCTGCGGTTAGAGTTTAAAACCACGGTGAACTGCAACAATACCACCTGTTAAATTGTGATAATCGCAGTTTTGGAAGCCCGCATTTTCCATCATGCTTTTCAATGTGCGTTGATCTGGGTGCATACGAATTGATTCAGCAAGATATTTATAGCTTTCAGCATCATTTGCCACAATTTTACCCATGATTGGTAAAGCAGTGAATGAGTACAAATCATAGAGTTTTGAGAAAGGCTCAAACACTGGTTTTGAAAACTCTAATACAAGTAAGCGACCACCTGGTTTAAGTACACGATACATTGCTGCAAGCGCTGCATCTTTGTCTGTTACATTACGTAGACCAAAACTGATGGTGAGTAAATCAAAACTGTTGTCTTCGAAAGGCTCGAGGGTTTCAGCATTCGCCAGTACAAAATCAACGTTGGTACAACCCGCGTCGATCAGACGGTCGCGACCTACATTCAGCATGGATTCATTAATATCAGATAATACAACATGCCCAGTAGGACCAACTTCACGGCTAAATACTTTCGCTAAATCACCAGTACCACCAGCGATATCTAAAACGCGTTGCCCACGGCGAACGCCAGACATATTAATGGCAAAACGTTTCCACAAACGATGAATACCAAATGACATTAAGTCATTCATAATGTCGTATTTCGCGGCAACTGAATGGAAAACTTCAGCGACTTTTTGCGCTTTCTCTTCAGAATTTACGGTTTTATAACCGAAGTGTGTCGTTGGTCCAACGTTTCCAGTATTCGCACCACGTGGCAAATTATATTTCGGCACTGAAGAATGTACTGGCGTATCTGTCAGTTGCTCTTGTAGCGATTGTTGCTGACCTTGAGGTGCGCCAGTTGGTAATGGATCTGTTAAAAAAGGACTCACGTTGTCTTTATTATTTGCCGGCTCAACCTGAGCATGAGGCTGTTGATTTTCATTAGACATTCGAGTCACTCCTGAACACAAATAATATTAAATCTGAATTAAACTGCATAATGACAGATTCTTCAGTTTTTTTCAGTCTAGATTATGCAATTGATATGAATAATATACAGAATTAAAGCGAAGTTTCATCCATGAAATGAGAAGATGTTCTTTTATTTTCGATATTCTGACCAGACGCTTTTACGCTTTTTTGGCTGATCAGAATCTTGGCTGATGAATTTTAATTAAGCGATTTGGAAGGGATTTTCTTTCCCTGTGTGGACATTATTTACAATGATTCGCTCTTTTTCAGTAAAACTCCGAATGAAGGTGGCAGCCGATTTCATTGGTTTCATAGCGACAAAGCCTTCACCAATAAAGTCATACATCAGTTCAAAATTATATTTGCTTGCTGCACCTTTACACATTTTAAACGCTGTGTGCATGATGAATGAACGCATGTATTTGTCCAGACTCAGACCGAGCTCATCCAACAGATTGAGTTGTTCATGGCGCGCTTGCTCTTGATCTAAAGCCACTAGAGTTTCACGCATCATTTCATCAGTAATGGGTTGGTCTTTTGGATAATGTTGGAGTAAATACTGTGCAACTTGTTCATCCAATTGCATTGCCAAGACCGCTAGTCCTACAGACTTTAATCCGGTTTTAATGGCATTTTCTGGAATGATTTTTTCAGCTTTGTGTGCGTATTTTAGTAAACGTTCGATTTGCAATGCTAGGTCATCAAATTCTGGGCCACCATAAAGACGGTTAATAAAATATTGAGCCATCAGCTTATTTTTATCTTCAGCGAATAACTCAGCATGTGTGTGAAGTATGCGCTGTTTTAGCCAATTTTGAGCACCATTTAACCTTTGTTTAAGTGCCGGATCCTGATGATAATTGAGTTGTTTGTATTGTTCTAAAAGTTGATCTAATGCAGCAAGTTTGGACATGTTCTAGCTCAATTAAAAGGACTGAAAAAAGCATAATAGGTTGGATTGCGCTCGACTATGACTGTTGAAATCTAAAATAAAACCTTTCAGGTCAGTCATGGATGAAAAGACAATTGCAATAAATTGTACCTGAAGATTTAAGTTGATACTGTTCCTTGAGTATACTGTCGAAAATACAATAATTTTGAGTGGGCTATGTCTGAACCAAAACAACAATCTGATAAAAATACTGATCAACCCGAAGATAAGAACAAAACATTTGATGCAGATCAGATCAATTTGGACTTAATTGAAGCACAATATGTACTCAAAGATACACGCGGTAAAAAAAATGCCAAAAGCTTAGTGGTGTTGGTAAGTGGCATCGAGTTAGCAGGTAAAGGAGAATCGGTTAAGCAATTAAGAGAATGGGTCGATCCACGATATTTGAAAGTCAAAGCTGACCCTCCTCATCTTATTCAGCCAAATATCCCATATTGGCAACCTTATGCACGTTATATTCCTGCTGAAGGGCAAATGATCGTCATGTTTGGGAATTGGTATAGTGATCTCTTAGCCACATCCTTACATGTTTCACAACCATTTGATGAAACCATGTTCGAAAATTATTTGCAGCAAATGCAAAGTTTTGAGCAGGATTTAAAAAATAATCATGTTGATGTCGTGAAAGTTTGGTTTGATTTATCGTGGAAATCATTACAGAAGCGTTTAGATAAAATTGAACCTTCGGAGCAGCGTTGGCATAAATTGCATGGGCTGGATTGGCGCAATAAAAAACAATATGAAAATGTACAACGATTGCGTCAAAAATTTACCCAAGACTGGGTCATTATCGATTGTGAAGATGAAGTATGTCGTGATCAGAAATTCGCAGAAGTTGTATTAGCGCGACTGAAAGATTTGCCAAATCATCCTCAAAAAATGCGCCAAAAATGGCATCAAGCGGATATCCCAGAAATTTTAACGTCCCCCAATGAAGCAGTACTTGAAAAAGATCAGTATAAGGCTGAACTCAAGAAACTGACCAAGAAGGTCGCTGAAGCATTACGCGCAGAAGGACAAAAAACGGTGATCGTTTTTGAGGGGATGGATGCCGCAGGTAAAGGTGGTGCGATCAAGCGTATTGTGAAAAAGCTCGATCCAAGAGAATATGGAATTTATAACATTTCTGCGCCCGAAAAGTATGAATTGGCGCGGCCTTATCTCTGGCGTTTTTGGAATAAACTGCTTGAAGATGAAAAAATCTCGATTTTCGATCGTTCTTGGTACGGTCGTGTATTGGTGGAAAGAGTTGAAGGTTTTGCAACGGATGTAGAGTGGAAACGTGCATATGATGAGATTAATCGCTTTGAAAAAGATCTAGTAGATACGCAAACAGTCGTTATTAAGTTTTGGTTGGCCATCAGTCAAGAAGAGCAAGCCAATCGTTTCAAAGCACGAGAGGAAACACCGCATAAGCGTTTTAAAATTACGGCTGAAGATTGGCGTAATCGCAAACGTTGGGATGATTATTTATTGGCTGCAGCAGACATGCTCCATCGAACAAATACCGAAGATGCGCCGTGGTATATCATTGCTACCAATGATAAATATACTGCACGCCTTGAAATTTTGAAGGCAATTTTGAAACAATTAAAAGTAGATGTGTAGAACTGGTGAGAGATATAAATAAAGCCCTTACAGGGCTTTATTTATACGTCTAAGGTTTTATGGGTTAAGCGTATTTCACAACATTTGCTTGTTGTTTTTGTTGAATGCTTTTGGCAAGTTTATAGCTTTCTTCAACATGAGCCTCAGCCACTTTTTTCATGACAATATAACCCAAGCTAGCTGCAATAATTGAACCGCCCAATGGAATAAACTTAGTCACTTGCTTGGTCAACACTTTGGCTGCCATATTGTTCAGCGAAGCTTTAGCGGCAGTACGAGCCACGACTAGACCAGAAAACTCGAAACCGCGTTTGCGTAGTTCGTTCCAATGGATTTTTTTGGTTTGAGGATCAAAGACGCTGATTTGTTCAGGAGCTAAGCCAAAGCGAGCATTAATTTCTGGAATTAAAATTGACAACATACCTACGTCAATCACAACATCTAAAAAGGGCACTGGAATGACAGCAACACCTGCTGAAACATAAGAGCGTTTTTTGACGAGATCAAGACATTCATCTCGAATTTGTTCTAAATTTAAATTTGGGTCGATTGTTTCTGGAATTTTATCAATTTTCATTTATTTATCACCTAATCAAAGTCTATGGTTCTCGATCCATCACATGATGAACATAGCGCGAGATGAAAGTTTTATTAAAGTCATAAAGTAAAAGTGACATAGTCAGATTAAGATGTATAGTAATTTATGTTTATGATTTTGTTCACACAACTTCATAACGTGTTCGTTGTATGGTGAAAGGGACCTTATGGGAATTCATGTAATTCAAAGTCAGCGCATTGAAGTTTTGGTACAAGGCATCATCACGACTCAAAAGCGTCCCACGAACAACCCATTTGCAGTCCTACAGCAACAACATTTTGTGGTGCCTTCTGCGGCAATGCAAGAGTGGTTAACCCAACGGTTATCTGAGCACCAAGGCATCAGTGCAAATACATTTTTCCATCAACGTATTCGTGGCTTTCAATGGTATGCCTACCAGCAAATTTTGAGTGACAAAGATAAAGTACGTAAAGCGAATATTCCACGTCTGATTATGAAGTGGCGTATTTTCCAAGCACTCAAACCTTTTATACAGCGTGCGCATAATCAGCTTGAGGTTGAACATCCTTTATTCCCATTAATCACACGTATCTATGACAGCGCAGCACGTATTGAACAGTCAAATGAACAATATCGAAAAAAAATGAGCATGTTGTATTGGGTGTCTGATCAAGTGTCAAAATTGTTCAGCAATTACATGATTTATCGAGCAGATTGTCGCCGAGCATGTGAATATGATTGTCGTTGTCCTGAAAATTGGATTCAGGTATGGGGGCGTAATGAAGCACTCAATATTGAACAACAATTACAATATTTAAACGATCAAGCTTCCAGTTTTAAATTTTCGCAGGCACAACAATTAGAGGCTTGGCAACGTTGGTTATGGCTCAATATTTTTCATGAAGACTTTGTTGAAATGCAAAGTATTGATCATGATTTTTGGGCTGTACTTCGTGATGAACAGCAACAGAAAATAGCCCTCAAAAAACTACCACAGCAACTGATCGTTTTTACACTCTTGGATTTACCACCAAGTCAATTACAGTTTTTGCGCCGTTTGGGTCAGTACATTGATGTGTTGATTTTGCATTACAATCCCTCACAAGAATATTGGGCGGATAGTGTCGATCCGAATTGGAAAAAACAATATGACTTAAAGCTTAAAGAGCGATATATCGAAAAGTTTCAGCAAAAGCATCAAAGAAAACCAGCTGATAATGAAATTGAGCAGTTTTTTGAGAATTTTAGTCTGAGCTTTAATGGGCTGGCACGTGAGTCCAGACATCCCTTATTAACACGAATGGGCAAGCAGGCACGTGATCACTTTTCTCTGTTGTCTAACCTTTCCTCGGGTGATGAGGGGCAATGGATAGATGCTTTTGTGGATGAAGCACCGCAGCATTTACTGAGCCAATTGCAATCAGATATTTTACATTTGGTTGAACCTCAAGCTCAAAGTTATGTATTAGATCCAGCAGACGATTCAATCCACATTCATGTTTGTCATTCCGCTGTACGACAGCTTGAAGTCTTAAAAGATCAATTGACCCGATGGCTTGCTCAGTCAACAGCAGAAGCACCACGCCGTCCGAGTGATATTTTAGTTCTTGCGCCTGATCTGAAACAAATTGAGCCTTTGATACGGAGTGTGTTTCCGCAAAAAAATACTGCAACAGGTGTTTATCTGCCAGTAAAGCTAGCTGGTATCACGCAGTTAGATACAGTATTTGCATGGCGTTCAGTGTTAGGGCGAATTGAACTGATACAAAGTCGATTTACCATTGATGATTTTGCTGATTGGTTGAACTTAGCAGCGACCCAAGTGAGATATTGCTTAGACATTAACGGGACTGAGCGCATCTTATTTTTGTTAAGACAAGCGGGATTTCGACGAGGTTTGGATAAACAACATCTGCAAAAAACATTGGCGGAGTATGATCAAGACTATCGGTTTAGTTTTAAGTATGCCTTAGATCGTTTGGCGCTGGGTGTGGCTGTTCCAGTTCATGCGATGTTTCAGGAGACCTTAAGTTCTCATCTAGTGGGCTCGGGTGATTTTCACTTAATCGCCACGCTCATTGAAATATATAAGCACTTTACAGAGCGTCGAGATTGGCTCACGACGATTGAAATCGAAAGTGAACAAGAGACGTCAGAGCATGTTGAATTTTGGCTCAATCGTTTAATTTTAGAAGTTAATGAGTTTGAAAGCGCTGGTGTAAGCTCGTTAGAGATGATTAAAGAGATTATTCAAAAGCAAATAAGAATGCTAACGCTGGCAAATTTCTATGAAGAACATGATCAAGCCATTCTTAAAAACATACGTTTGCCTTTGAGCTATATTCTGACTGAAATCCAAAGCACCCTTGAATCGCAACTTGATTATGCATTGCCAACTGGACAAATTACATTTAGTCAAATTGGTTTGATTCGGCCAATACCGTATAAGTTAATCGTCATGATGAATTTAGATGGGGGGAAGTTTCCAAATCGGGAGAGTCATTTACCTTTTGATTTAATGGATTTACTCAAGCCAATGATTGGTGATCGATCACGTTTGGACGATGATCAAGGTGCTTTTTTAGACGCTTTGTTATTGGCCAAAGATAATCTCTGGCTATTCTATAATGGTTTTGATGTAGCCGATGGTGAAGTACGAGATCCATCGAGTAGTGTTCAGGAATTACTCCAACATCTCGCGTGGATCATAAAAACATCAGATCAATCTTCCTCGAATCCTCTCATTGATATTGATGGCATTCAAGTTCATCAGAATTTGAGCACACTCTACACGGTACATCCTTTGCAACCCTTTGATCCTGATGGTTTTCAGCAACAGCATCAGCGCTATGAAGATGAATGGTATGCCGTGGCTTCTAACCTCAATCGTCAGGATCAACGTGGTCATAGAGAGGCTTGGATTAATACCACGCTTGAATTGAATCAGGACATCATGGTCTTGGATGCTGAACAATGGATCAAAGATATTTGTTTTCCTGCGCGTCTTTATTTAAAAACCGTAGGCGTATCTAATTTAAAGGATCAGGATTTACCTGAGGTGAATGAGCCGTTGTTATTAGATGGATTGGCGCGATACTCTATTCGTGACTTTTTACAACAGCAGCCTAATGTTTCGAAGCTTCAGACTGAATTACTCAGTGACCAGCTTCCTGTCGGTAAATTACAAGAAGTCAGTTTGAAAATGAGTCTGTTAGAACATCAGCAGTTATTAAAAAGGCAAAAGTACTATATTGATGAGCCGACCAAAATCACTCAGCGCGTCATAGCAATAGATGATATACATCTTCAAGTGACCGTTCCTCAAGGGGATGAGACGAGTTGGGTGAGTGTTTCAACATCCAGTGCACGCGCACAACGACGAGCACATGTGTGGTTAGAATACTTATTTTGGTTAAGTTATCGAGACTTACCAGATCACCTTGCAACTGAAATGCAGCGCATCCAAATCTTTAGCGATAAAACCATCATGTGTACTGGCGTGACGACGAAACAAGCTAAGGATATGCTTTCCCAATGGATTCATGCATATAAACAAGCTCAGATAGAGCCTCTCGTTTTACCTGCAGCATTGCTGATGAAACTTGCGGTAGATGGAAAAGCATTAGAATGGGTCACTGATGAAGAGGGTCATCAGCAGTTAAACAACTTCGATAAGCTATTAAATGAGTGGAATAAAAGCGATGCCTTTCTGAGTTATAGTTTAAATGACAGCGAAGAAAGTCATTTGCACCGAGATTGGCAGTATATTTTACAAGATTTAGATGCTGAGCACCTATTAAAACAAGCGTGTGATCAGTTTGCTTATGTCTTATATCAGCCGATATATATGTATCAATCGGAGGCTGAAATATGAGTCAAAAGCCTATAGTCTCATATCATCCAATTGTGGATATGCATTTCACTGGATTGCATTGGATTGAGGCTTCTGCGGGGACTGGAAAAACGTATACGCTCTCCAGCCTCATGGTCAGAATTTTATTAGAAGAATATTTACCAAAGCAGATTATTGCGACGACATTTACACGCAAAGCAGCGGCTGAATTGAAAAGTCGAATTCGTGCACGTTTAATCGAGGTACTCGGACTTTTAGAGTCATGTCGTGAGTTAACTCAAGATCAAGTTCAAGCGCGTGCAAAATTAGAATCAGATATTTTATATCAAGTGATTTTAAATCAATTTTCTGGCTTGATTGCATATGCGTGTGCACGTTTAAAACTGGTAATAGATCAGCTTGAAGAGCTCTTTGTTGGGACCTTGGATAGCTTTAGCCAAAAGCTTCTTCGTGAATTTGCATTTGAGAGCGGTAAAATTGAACGAATGCAAATCACCAATGATGCAAAACAATATACGGTTCAGTTAATTCATGATGAATTACGGGCATGGATTCAACAGCAGCCTCAATCAACTGTAGATTATTTGCTGCTTAAGAAAAAAATTAAGTCACAAGATGCTTATATCGATTTAATTGAAACGAGTTTGAATTTTTCCTCTGCTTATTTCAAAGCAGTGCCAGCGCCGACCATAGATGTAGACGCTTTCAGAACTCATGCAGAGCGCTTCATACAGATCGAGCTTGAAACGCTAGATTCATTAACAGACTTTTATGATACTGAAGGGCAGTATTATGCTGTAGTCGCAAAGAAGTGGCGCGATCAAGATAAATTAAAAATTACACTCACGCAGTTGTTGCCTGAATTCCTTGATCAAGTTAAATCCCAAGGCATTGAAGTCATTTTTGCGTCGCATCTCAGCACTCATCTTACTCAGTTGAATGAATTAAGAAAAAAAGTTCTCAATAAATGTCCCGTCGATGTTTTGGCGGCATTTGAGCAACATCCTATTATTGTTGAACTTGCTGAGTTTTTTAAACAGTTTGACAAGCTCAATCAACAACTCGAGCATTTGGAGAGTTATTTACAATATTATTTAGCACAACAAGTAAAACAACGTTTGCCAGAGTTGTTACAGCAAAAATCAGAAACCACATTTTCACAGCAAATTCGAACTTTGGCCGAAGCACTGCAGGGAGCGCAAGGTCAGGAGTTTGCAAAGTACGTTCACGCGCGTTACCCACTTATTTTAGTGGATGAGTTTCAGGATACCAACCAAGATCAAGATGATATGTTGGCGCAGATTTGGAGACATCCAAGTCGTGTGAAGCAGGGTTGTATGATTATGGTGGGAGACCGTAAGCAAGCGATCTACGGTTTCCGCGGTGGAGACATGCTCACGTTCCTAAAAGCATATCAAGATGTTGAAACTAAAGCAGGGCGTTTTTACCAACTTGTGCATAATCATCGCTCAGTGAAACCATTGGTCGAAGTCGTCGATGCTTTGTTTCAACAACAAATGGATTTTGGTGAACAAGTTGAATATACGCCTGTTACAGCAGGTACTCGATCGCATCCATTATTGATCCAATCCGGTTTAGAAAATTATGCTCCGCTTCGTTGGGTTCAAGTAAATGATAAGGAACACGAGTTAGAGCAGGTTGCTTGGAAGATACGGGATTTGCTCAATCAGGCTGCCCAAAGTCAGCTATATTTCAAAAAGCAGGGGCAACGTATTGAACTTCAGGCAGATGATATTGCGGTTTTGTCTCGTAACAATCCTGATTTAGAAAAAGTTCATCATCACTTATTGATGTTAGGCATTCCTGTGAATCGACCTTCACGAAAAAGTGTCTTCAAAAGTGGAATTGCTCGAGATGTTGGTGCAATTTTGGCAGCGATCATGAATCCATTTGATGAAGCTAAATTAAAGAGAGCTTTACTTACACGATTGATGGGTTTTAATTTACATCGCTTTTTGCAACTTCAAATTCAAGCAGATGGCTTAAGTTTATTTATCACGAAATTTGAAGAAATTCGTGAAATGTGGATGGGCCAAGGCTTTTTAACAGCATGGCAAAGTTTCCTCACAGAATTCAAAGTTTGGACAAACTTGGTTGAGCAATTCAGCTATGACAATGAACGCGAAGTGGTCAATCTGCGACACATTTCAGAGTTGTTGAGCCAAAACAGTGATGAGTTAAGAGGTATGCATACCCTTTATCATTGGTATATGCGACAGCTTTCAAATCCGATGGAAAGAGAGTGGGAAATTGAAAGACAATTGAGTAATCAAGCAGGCGTTCAACTTTTAACTATTCACCAATCTAAAGGATTGGAGTTTAAGATTGTATTCTTGCTTGGCGCAGATCGTAAACTGTCAGATCGAAGCGAACTTAACTTTTCAATTCGTGAAGTGCAGGATCATGTAACTGGAAAGTCCGTCGCACAACGTGTCGTGGCGTTAAAGCGTGAAGAATTATTGGAACCATTAGAGGTTGAGCAACATGACCAACGTGCTTTGGCAGAGCATCGACGATTATGGTATGTGGCCTTAACTCGAGCACAACACCGCGTTTATGCAATGATGAGTGATCAAAAAGGGCAATCTATTTATGGTTTGGCGTATTGGCGTGGTCATGGTGCGAACCAATTTCAGCATGCTTTCAGTTTAGATGAGCCATGTTTAGAGAAATGCCCTGAGAAAATAATCGCAAAAAAAGAACATCATACTGTTCAAATGATTGCGCAGAAATATCCTCAAGTTCATTTTTATCCTAGAGCCAAAACCAGTTTTAGTTATCTCGCACAACATTTGAGTCATCAACAAATTAAAGATCGTATGGCGGCTCAAGATATGATCGAACATCATGCGAGTGATGAGGTCAATACTGTGACGCTCGTGACTCCATATCAATTTGAGGATTTGGATCATCAACAACCTTTGAGTTGGATTCGTGCTCATTTTCCGATGGGAACATTAGCTGGAAATTTCCTACATGAAATTTTTGAACATATCGATTTTCAAGATCGCCGAGATTGGACATTAGAAATTCGCCGCCGTTTTAAAAATGCCTATTCAGGTTTATGGGAGCTATTATTCGCTAAATTTCAATCAGATTTTCCTCAACATCATGATGCCGAGCAACATCTTTTAGAAATGATGGCTGAATGGTTAGCAGAGGTTTTAGAGACACCTATTCAACCTGAATTTCGACTCAAACAATTAGTACCTGAAGCACATTTGGCTGAATTTCCATTCTATTTGGCTTTAGCAGACCGAATATTTGGTATTCAGCGTATTCAGCAATTATTTTTAGAGTTTGGGTTTAATATGCCCGAATTCAATGCTGCAAATTCAGCACGTTACCTCAATGGTTCAATTGACTTGGTTTATTATGATGGGATGCGCTATCACATTGCCGACTATAAGAGTAATTATCTCGGAAATCATGTGGAAGACTATTCAGCTCAAGCTATTCAGCTGAGCATGACGCATGCAAGTTATTGGCTACAAGCAGCCCTATATTTGGTGGCATTACATCGCTATTTAAGTATTCATATTGATGACTACAACATCGATCGAGATCTTGGTGGTGCCAGTTATTTATATTTACGTGGGATGAATGGCACTGACCAATATGGATTTAATTATTGGCGTCCTAGTTCAGAATTTATTCTAAGATTAGATGCAATATTGGGCTATTTTGCTGAGGATAAAAACAGCAAAATAGCATGAATATTTAAATGAATTTATTATTAATCATTAATTTATCTTGTGGATAATATTGATGATAAATGTGTAGATAACTATGAGGATAACTGTGTGGAAATTAATCAGAATGAAAAAGTTGATGTTCCTCAATGGGTAACAACTTGGGCTGAATATATCCTAAATCAGTATCTTTCATCAGATGATTTAAATGAACAATCCATTAACACCATTGAACAAGTTCTGATGGCATCTACTATCGGCGATAGTTGTATTGATTTGAAAGGGAATGTTATCCAAGATCTGAGTAAGCTACTCGTGAGCGCAGAGCTTGCAGAGCAACAGGTCGCGCCTTTTGTTTATGATCAGAACTATTTGTATTTATATCGCTATTGGCAATTAGAGCAGCGTTTAGCTCAACAAGTTTATCGTTTAAAGCAGCAAACGATAGTGCCTGCAGATTGCACAAAATATGAAAAATTATTAACCGATCCATTTCAAAAGCAAGCTCTGGAAATGGTATCAAGGCAAGCGCTGAGTATGATTACGGGTGGTCCAGGTACAGGGAAAACGTATACTCTAGCGCGTATTATTGCTGTATTAAATGAGTCGAATCATCAGTTAAGAATCGCAATGGCTGCACCGACAGGGAAAGCTGCACAGCGAATGAAAGAAGCATTGCAAAACTCATTAAATGACGATGCAATGCTCAATATGGGTTTGGATATTGCCCACTTAAAGCAGCAAAATACGTTAACGATTCACCGTCTTCTAGGTTTAGGGCATAGCGCTCAACCTAAATACAGTCTGAAAAAGCCATTACCCTATGATGTGGTGGTGATTGATGAAGCCTCAATGCTTGATCTCAATCTCGCGACGATGCTTTTTGAAGCGATTCCAGACCAATGTCGTTTGATCTTGTTAGGGGATGCACAGCAGTTGGCCTCGGTTGATGTGGGGATGGTATTGGCAGATTTACAACAAGTAAAAGCGCTTAAAGACCATCACGTCAATTTAGTGACCAGTAGAAGATTCAAAGCAGGTGCAAAAATCGGTGATTTGGCAAGGTTCATCCAATCACATGAATGCTCACCACAAAGCTCGAAAGTTGATGTATTGGCTAAATTTGAGAAGGAGATTTGTAGAGCGTCTGAAATCCAACAGATTAATTTAGCTGAGCTTCAAGAGGATCTTGTTCAACTAGAGTATTTGAATAAAGAATATTCAGATCAAGATTTAAAAGCCTATTACCTTAAATTAAGCTCGGGGTTTACGGATTACTTTAAAGCACTCAACCTTTATGTCAGAAATGGATATCAGCAGCAGGATGTGGCTGAAATTATCCAAAAATTTGATGATTATAGGATCTTAGCTGCAGTGAGACATGGACATTTGGGATTGAATCGTTTGAATGATGAAATTGAAAGGGAGCTATTTCAGCACATGCGGATATCACGACACGACCTTTGGTATATTGGTCGCCCTGTCATGATGACATATAACGATTATCAACTCGGGCTTTCTAATGGTGATATTGGGATATGTCTCAGACATCGCCAGTTTGCTGATCAATTTGAAGTATATTTTCCAAGTCTTGACCAATGGTTTCCAGCATCACGTTTACCAAAGTCAATGCAAACCTGTTATGCGCTGAGCATTCATAAGTCGCAAGGTTCTGAATTTAAACACACTGCAGTTGTATTAGATGAGTTTGCGTCACGTCTATTGAGCCAAGAATTATTGTATACCGCGATTACGAGGGCAAAAAAAGCAGTCAGTTTATTGGTGGATACTGATGCTTTATTTGAGGCAATAAACATTAAAACAATAAGAAAAACAGGTTTATTGAATAAATTAAACACTTTATTTATATCTAATATTTAACGATTGGTTGAAAATAGAAAACCTTTGTAGGAAATATCTTACAAGGATTCGAGAAATTGGCGCATAGAGCTTCGTACAATTTTTTGCGATGATTGCTTGCATAAAAGGTTCAACACGGAAAGTTGAGCAATATCGCATAATTACAATAATTTATAGTCGAGAGACTGCGAACTTACAATGATGTAAGTGATAAAAGAGGAAACTTACAGCCGCTAAGCCTTGTAGTTTTGGGAGAGACTACAGGGCTTTTTTATATACATATAAGATTAAATTGATTACATAATGTACGTAATTTCTTACATAAAGATCAGAAAACTGCGACTTGTGTTGCATAATGAATCTGGCAAAATAGTCATATAAGGAAATGAAACCTTAAGAACAAGGACCGTATTAATAATAAATGTGTGTGCAGCACTTACAATAAAAATATAAATAACAGAATCATAACTAAAATATAAGAATCTACAGCGCAAAAAAGGCCCTATGACTTGTCATAGGGCCTTTTTTAACCGTTTATCTCAATTTTAATTTTTAGGCATCTTTATACTTGTTTTGACTTAATGATTCTATTAAAGTGAGTAAAAATTATCACTTTATAAAAAAACCATGAAAAAATTCATAATTTTAATCATTTTGGTGAGTCTTGTTCTGTTTGGGTTGTATAAATGTTTTAAGCCTGCAGATCAAACTAGTTCCTCAGTCGCTCAGATTGATTCTCTATCTGCTTCTGAGCGTGGACAGCAAACGCCAATATCGCCTAACGAAGATAAAGTCGAAGATTTAAATGAGTCTGAGAAGATGCCTGTTACTGATTCTCCAGATTTAGTAGATCCGAAGAGCGATTTTTCGATTAAGCCTATTGATCCAGAAACTGATCCAGCCAATCAAGTGTAATTTTTTACCCTGCGCACTAAAAACATAACAACGGAGAACAATTATGTTTAAAACTTTATCATTAAGCGCATGTTTGAGTGTTTTGATGGTCGGTACTGCAATGGCTCAAATGAGTCCTGTAGCAGCTAACGCTAAATTGAACAATCAGGCAAAACAAAAAGTGTCGAAAGGTGGTATTAATCTGTCGGCATTATTGAACAACAGTTCAAATGATCTAATCGTTGAATATCATATTGACATTAATCATTTAGAAAATAATCGCGCTCAACTTCGTGAACATCTTGCTCAAAAGAAGCAATCGATTCAATCGAACTTTAAGCGTTTAGGTGGTATTCAATTACTACGCGATTATAATGCCTTACCATATAGTTTTCATCGCGTTCAAAAGCGTGACACGCTCGTAAGCTTATTGAATGACCCGAATGTAAAAGCAATTTATCCAAATAATATTTCTTATACGACAGCATCTCAAAGTCTACCATTAATTGGTCAAGTGCCTGCAGCTGCGCAAGGCTATACTGGTGCGGGGACAACAATTGCTATCTTAGATACAGGTATTAATTACCACCATTCAGACTTTGGTAATTGTACAGCGCCAGGTGTACCATCATCCACTTGCAAAGTTTCGGATTCTATTGAAATTGCTCAAGAAGACGATACATTAGAATTAGATGTTAATGGACATGGAACTAACGTTGCAGCAATTGCTTCTAAAGTTGCACCAGATGCAAAAATTGTGATGCTTGATGTGTTCACCGGCAGTACAGCTAGAACTGGTGGTGGCGCATCCGATTATGACATAATTGGTGCCTTGAACTGGGTAGCGAACCATGCCCAAAGCAAAAACATTAAATCAGTAAACTTAAGCATTGGTAATGGACGTAGTTATTCCTCAACTTGTACTAGTTCCGTACTTACAGATTCTTTTTCGAAGTTGAGAGGCTATGGGGTATTACCAGTAGTTGCATCTGGCAATGATGGCCATCTGAGTGGTATATCCTATCCAGCATGTACTGCGGGTGCAGTCAGTGTAGGGGCAGTTTATGATGCTAACGTAGGTTCGATTGCATTTAGCAATTGCTCTGACAGTGCAACTTATAGCGACAAAGTAACGTGTTTCAGTAACTCTAGTCGTAATTTAACTTTATTGGCGCCTGGTTCACGTATCACCGCTGGTGGATATACAATGGATGGTACTTCAATGGCTGCACCTCACATTGCTGGTGCTGTTGCTGTGTTACGTGCGAATAATGCTTTCCCGAATGAATCTCTGGATCAAATTGTTGCACGTATGACGTCTACGGGAACTTTGGTTACGGATCATCGTAACTCAATTCGAACACCTCGTTTGAATTTAATTGCTGCGTTAAATGGTGCTCCATCTACTCCAGCACCACAACCCCCTGTTATTGACCCACCTGTAGTGACGCCAACTCCTACGCCAACACCAACGCCAGCACCAAAACGTAACTGTCGTACTTTCTTTTTTGTGACAATCTGCACTGGTTAATTAATAGCTAATAGATGAAAACTTTAAAAAAAAGGCATCTAAATGATGCCTTTTTTACATTGATATTAAACACGTTCAGTTTCAGATTGATCAGTTCCAAATAACGCGCGTCTTTTTTCCTTAGGAATACTTGGGCATTGGTTGGATATTTGATATAGCACTTTTGCTAAAGCGGCTAAATGTGTGCCTAACACAGATTTCCCTGTATTTAAGAACGATACACTGATATCCCGTTGAGGATCTGCCCAACATAAAATATTCGAGAAACCTAGATGACCAAAAGCTTGTCCAGTATTTGGGCCAAATACACCGATTGGATTACTGCCTAACATCGGACCAAGTGCATAACGCATAGGTGCTAAAAGGTTACGGTCTATTGTTGTATTGGATGTAGGGAGTGTTGCTCTGAAGACCGTTTCTGAATTGATAATTTGCTGATCTTGATAACGACCACCATTAAGTAACATTTCAAAAAAACGATTGGCTTGTTCAGCACTGGTATAAATATTTCCTGCAGGGCAGACGGTATCCATAAAACGGGGATCATTGGTGACATCCACTGCCAGTTGCAGTCCTCCGCCTAATACACGATTGAGATATAGGTCAGTCCCCAAAACAGGGTGAATCCCAGTTGGATAATTTTTTGCAACTAAATGACGTAGTTCTGGTTTTAAACCATAGTTGAAGAAAGGTAAATTCATTGGTTTTTCAATATGTTCGTGCAAGTAATCACGAATATCTTGTCCTGTTACACGTTCAACCAATTCTCCTAAAATATATCCAGCAGTTACAGCATGATAAGAGAGTTGCGAGCCTACGGGTGCAATCGGTTTTGCTGCATAAAGATGCTCCAGGATCCCTTGACGATCAAATAAAAGCTCTGGAGTGACCTCAGTTTCAATTTTAGGAATACCGCCACGGTGTGATAACAAATGAAATATGGTGGCGCGTCGTTTACCGTTAACACCAAACTCTGGAATATAGCGACTCACTGGATCAAGTAAGTTAATTTTCCCTTGTTGATCTAACAAATGCACTAACATGGCATTAACGATTTTAGAGGCAGAAAACATACAGACCGGTGTTTCTGGTGTCGCAACTTTAGAAGGGTCTGTTTGATAGTTTGGACCAAGTTCTGTGTAACCAATACTGCGATTAATTAATATCTGACCCTTGCGACGTAAACACATACTGATCATTGGATGATTGCCAGTACGATAAAGTGCTTCAACACTGTGCCAAATTTTATCAATTTGCTGTTGCGTCATTCCCCCAAGTTCTGGCGCAACTTCGTCTTTATGACGAGTGATCGTAGTTAAGTCTTTTGGTGCTATGCACGTATTTGTAGAGAGTAATTTCACGTTCATTCCATGTTTCATTGTTTTTATAACAGGCAAGTTTGCCCTGCCAAAAAACAAAAGTCAGTATCTTTAACGACATGAATTGATGATTGTTTCTGCCAGAAGTTATTGAGCGGATAATTTTGCTTTTTGAGGGGGGTTCCTTTAAAATAGCACGCTGCTGTAGTGATGCACGGCAGTCAATTCCGCTTTGAAGAGCGTCATTGATTTGTATCAAATACTTTTAAATAAGCATCTCGGAGAAATCGAATGGCTTTAACAAACGCAGATCGCGCAGAGATCATTGCTAAATTTGCTCGCGCTGAAAACGACACTGGTTCACCAGAAGTTCAAGTAGCTCTTTTATCTGCTCAAATCAATGACTTACAAGGTCACTTCAAAGAGCACAAACACGACCACCATAGCCGTCGCGGTCTTATCCGTATGGTTAACCAACGTCGTAAGCTTCTTGACTACCTTAAAGGTAAAGATGCTACTCGTTACAGCGATTTGATTGCTGCTTTAGGTTTACGTCGTTAATTCGATTTAAACTTTATTTTCGGATTATTGCATGTTGAATGCTGTATTGCTGAAAACTAAAGGCGATCTAGTTTCGACTAGATCATGGGGAAGGGGCGAATAGTTTCGCTCCTTCTTTGTGTTTAAAAATAGTGTTTCTAGTGAGGTCGGCTTCTAAGCTTTGTCATTTAAAACCTGTGTTGTGAATGCCAAACCTTAGGGGTCTCCACTAGAATAAAATCAGGAAAAAATAGAACATGTCGATGTTTAATATTATTCGTAAAGAATTCCAATTCGGTCAGCACCAAGTTGTGCTTGAAACAGGCCGTGTGGCGCGTCAAGCAAATACAGTAGTGATTACCATGGGTGGTGTGACTGTATTGGTTGCTGTTGTTGCTCAACCGACTGCGAAAGCAGGTCAAGACTTTTTCCCACTGACTGTTAACTACCAAGAAAAACAATATGCTGCAGGTCGTATCCCAGGTGGTTATGGTAAGCGTGAAGGCCGTGCATCTGAAGCTGAAACTTTAATTTCACGTTTGATCGACCGCCCAATTCGTCCGTTGTTCCCAGAAGGTTATTACAACGAAATCCAAGTGACTGCAACAGTTGTATCATCTGACAAAACTATGGAAGCTGATATTGCTGCAATGTTAGGTACCTCTGCTGCACTCGCAATTGCAGGTACACCATTCCGTGGTCCAATTGGTGCTGCACGCGTTGGTTTAATTAACGGTGAATACGTTCTTAACCCAAGTCATGAACAACTTGCTCAATCTGACCTTGACCTTGTGGTTGCAGGTACAGAAGCTGCTGTTCTTATGGTTGAATCTGAAGCGAAAGAACTTTCAGAAGACCAAATGTTGGGTGCTGTATTGTTCGGTCACGACGAAATGCAAATTGCAATTCAAGCGATCAAAGAATTTGCTGCAGCTGCTGGCGCGAAGGAATCTGACTGGGTTGCTCCAGCGAAAAACGAAGACCTTCGTAGTCAATTGAAAGCAGCTTTTGAAGCGAAAATCTCTGAAGCGTATACGATTGCGGTTAAGCAAGACCGTTATGCAGCACTTGATGCACTTCATGCTGAAGCGATTGCTCAATTCGTTCCAGAAAATGACGAAACAGGTATTGCTGACGAAGTGAACGAATTATTTGAAGACCTTAAATATCGTACAGTTCGTGACAATATCTTGTCTGGTAAACCACGTATTGATGGTCGTGATACTAAAACTGTTCGTGCAATCGACGTACAAGTGGGCGTATTAGATCGCGCGCACGGTTCTGCATTGTTCACACGTGGTGAAACTCAAGCACTTGTAACAACAACTTTGGGTAACACGCGTGATGCATTAATGGTGGATACCCTTGCAGGTACGAAGACTGATAACTTCATGCTTCACTACAACTTCCCTGCATACTCTGTAGGTGAAACTGGTCGTGAATCTGGTCCTAAACGTCGTGAAATTGGTCATGGTCGTTTGGCACGTCGTGGTGTTCAAGCAGTTCTTCCACCAGCTGATCGCTTCCCGTACGTGATTCGTATCGTATCTGACATCACTGAATCGAATGGTTCGTCTTCAATGGCGTCTGTGTGTGGTGCTTCTTTATCACTTATGGATGCAGGTGTTCCACTTAAAGCGCCAGTTGCAGGTATTGCAATGGGTCTAGTGAAAGAAGGTGAACGTTTCGCAGTTCTTTCAGACATTCTAGGCGACGAAGATCACCTTGGCGACATGGACTTTAAAGTAGCAGGTTCTGCAAACGGTATTACTGCACTTCAAATGGACATCAAGATCGAAGGTATTACTGAAGAAATCATGGAAGTTGCATTGAATCAAGCGTATGCAGGTCGTATGCATATCTTGAATGAGATGAATCAAGTGATTTCACGTGCTCGTCCTGAAATCTCAATGCACGCACCAACATTCCAAGTGATCAGCATCAATCCTGATAAGATCCGTGACGTGATTGGTAAAGGCGGCGCAACTATTCGTCAAATCACTGAAGAAACCAAAGCAGCGATCGATATCGAAGATAACGGTACAGTACGTGTATTTGGTGAAACTAAAGCAGCGGCAATGGCTGCAGTAGCGAAAATCCAAGCGCTTACAGCAGAAATTGAACCAGGTACAATTTACACAGGTAAAGTCATTCGTATCGTTGAATTCGGTGCGTTCGTCAATATCCTTCCTGGTACTGATGGCTTGCTTCACATTTCACAAATCTCGAACGAGCGTATTGCGAATGTGACAGACGTTCTTACTGAAGGTCAAGAAGTTAAGGTACAAGTTGCGGATGTTGATAACCGTGGTCGTATCAAACTTACAATGAAAGACATTGAACAAGCTTAATCATTTAAGCTAATTCTAAGCCTTGTGTGGTGCTTCGTTTAAACGAGTGTTAAACAAGGCTTTTTTTATGGCACGATCAAAATGTTCTCATTTAAAAATAACTAAAATGAAAAAATTTAATTATTATTATCATCAAGATGACGGGTATATTTATCTGAGTGAAGCATTATCGACTGATGTTGATGCAGAATTTATATGGTTGAGTTTTGAACGCCACGAATTGATTCAAAATACAGAGACGTGGCAACGATATATTTTTGAGAACACTGGAATTCTGTTGAACGAATTTCATCTTAAAGACATTCAAAACCTTGAGCATCCTTGCGTATTTGATGCATTGGATGATTATGATTTGTTGATCTTTAAAAAATTAATCACCCCAGATGATCACATTCAAATTCAGAATGGTCATTCAGCTGAACAACAAACTGCGGACATTGTTACAACGCCGGTAAGTTTTGTCATGACATCAAATGTTTTAATCACAGTGCATGAACGAGGTAATCGTGTATTTGAAACATATCTTGAAAGAGTGCAGGCGATTCAAACACGACCTATAGAGCAACAAAATATTCCACGAAAATTAGCACAGAGCCCTGTAGATATTGCGCTTAGATTACTGAATATGATGGTGGATGGCTATTTAGGTTTACGTGTACCACTAACCAAACGTGTGGAATTTTGGCAAAGAGAACTATTACAAGGAAATCAAAAATTTAATCGATGGAATCAACTGCTGCAAGAGATCACCGCTTTTCAACAAGTTGAAAATTTGTGTGAAGAACAGGTTGAATGCCTACAAGAATTAAGAGATGAAATTGTCGAAAATTATCATCATATTAAAGCTAAACGTAAGGCAGAGAAGCAAAATTTAATGCTCGTCCGAATGGATGATTTAATTAGCCATATTGAAAGAATACAAAAGCACAGTGTTCGGTTAAACCATGCAGTACAAGCCGCTATCGATTTGCACTTTTCAGCAGTGGCCAATCAAACCAATGAAAATATGAGAATTTTAGCAATTATCACCGCTGTATTTGCACCACTGACTCTTCTTACAGGTATTTACGGAATGAATTTTGAATTTATTCCAGGATTAAACTCACCGCATGGCTTTTGGTATATGCTCACAGCCATGTGTGTGACAACACTTTTGTTAATTTGGTATTTTTATCGTAGACAAATGGTCGGGCGCGGTGAAAAAAGTGTGATGGAATTGTTGGCTCAACAAAACCAGCAGCAACAACTCGGTTTGTTTGCATTTTTGGAGTATGAACCGATTCAAAAAACATTGAAAGGTACGCTCCGAGAAATGGGGCGTTGGACTCGATTAAAATAGTCAACGTCACATAAGGCACTTATGCTTTAAGTCAGAATGATAAGTGCCAGATTCACCGTTATTTTATAATATTAAATTGAAATTACTGAGTAAGGTTCGTCTGCGCTTGTTTGAGCAAACGATACATTTCATCTTTTAATTTAAGTTTTTTTCGCTTTAGAAACTCAATATCATCATTAATTACATTAACTGGATTTAGTTCCAAATGCGTAATTTCATGATCTAGCGTTTCATGTTCCTCGAAAATTTTAGCGAAGTGAGGGTTTTCTTCTCTTAAAGGCTGAATAAGTTCACGGAACTCAGGGAAAAGGTTTTTCAGCTTTTTATTGCATTCTTTAACTTTCATTGATGGTTTAATCCTTTCATTCTAATCAATAAAAAATAAATGCATGTAACAGTACATGCATTTATGTGGGCTTGCTTTATTTGAAGTATTTCACTTGCTTGCGCAATTGTTGTACTTCATCTATCAGATCCATCATCATGGCGACGGCAGGGAGACTTGCTTCAAAATCCCGTTGCAAGCGATAAGCTCTCCGTGCTCGAGTAAGTTCTTCACCAAAAAATTGATGGATTTTTTGCTCAGAACGAGCAGGTAGAATCTCATATTCAAGTAATTGCAAAACCCATTCAGGACTTTGTCCGCATGCTTGGGCAAAATGCTTTAAATCAAAAATACATTGGTCATCAATGATTTCAGCCTCTAAATATCCATTTTTGTACACTTCTCGGTACTGAATCGTTGTCATGATTCACCTCCTTCATCACGAGGGTTGAAATGTGTAAATGCTTGAGCAAATTGCTCATATGCCTGTTTTTGCTGCGGGGATTCTGCTCTTGGATAAACAATATTCAGGATTAGATAAAGGTGTCCCGGGGGGGAAGAGGGAATCCCTTTTTCTTTAATACGGAGTTGTTTGCCATAAATTGTATGTTGAGGAATGCTGACTTTAATCTTTCCAGAGGGGGTTTTTAGCTCGATGTCTTGGCCTAAAGCAGCTTCCCAAGGACTAATGTTAATGTGATAGTAAATGTCTGCCTGATCGACATATATGCTGTCAGTGGTTTGATAATGGATCTGTATATAAAGATCTCCATTTTCACCGCCCGATAAACCAGCTTGTCCTTGACCTTTGAGCCGAATTTGTTGACCGTTTTTCATCCCTTTCGGGATTCTAATTTCAAGGGTTTTTCGCTGAACTTCAGGTTGTCCATATGCATTAAAAGTGGGTATACGCAATTGGATGGATTGAGTGACACCTTCAAAAGCGACTTGTAAGGGCACTTCTATACAGGCATGTTGATCTTCACCACGAATTGGCTGGGATTTATATTGGTGTGAGCGCTGTGCATAACCTCCACCAAAACCTGTACCAAAACGCCCAAACAAATCTTCAAAGCCAGAAAATTCATGATTTGTATGGTTTTTAGTATCCGAGAAAGGAGACTGACTATTCAACTGATCGAGTTGTTGATCGTACTCTTGTTTTTTTAAAGGATCACTTAATGTGTCATACGCAGTATTAATCGCCTGCATTTTTTTTTCGGCATCAGGTGCTTGACTGATATCGGGATGGTATTTCCGAGCCAGTTTTCGATATGATTTTTTTATTTCCTCAGGACTCGCATCGCGATCTAGTCCGAGTTCCTCATAATAATTATTTGCCATTAAGCAAAAATAACCGTTGATTAACTTTTAATCATTATGAGCAGACTTTCGAAGACTACAATATGTTCAGATGGTGAATAATTGTTTCAATTTCTTACAACCAAAAAAATCAGCAAGTAAAACTTGCTGATTTTCGAAGAGAACTGTTAAGGATTAACTGAGGTGCTCGCCGAATAGACCGAGTGCTTCTTCAGCAGTAAATCTGTATTGAGTGTTACAGAATTGACAGTCCATGGTAATAGGGTTCTGTTGTTCTAAAATTTCACGCACAGATTCAGCACCCACCTGAATTAATGCTGTAGAGCAACGCTCTTTAGAACATGTACAGCCAAATTGAAGTTGTTCAGCTTCAGGTAGTCTGACTTCTTCTTCATTATATAAGCGATACAAAATTTCTTGCGCATCTAGCTCAGTAAGTTCATCTGTTTTTAAAGTTTCAGTGAGCATGGTTAGACGAGGCCAGATATCTTCATCAACCTTTTGCTGCTCTTCATCATTGTTACGCGGTAACAATTGAATCAAAAGACCACCAGCGCGTTGAGCAGTACTAGCTAAAACGATCTTGGTTGGGATTTGGGCAGATAAATCATAATACTGCATGAGGCATTTAGCTAAATTCGGCTGATCTAAAGGCACGATACCCTGATAGCGTTCGCCAAATTCAGGTTCAATATTAATAAATAAAACTGGACTGACCAAAGTTTTCAGAACGATGCTGCTGTCTGATGCTTCTTCAAAACGTGGATCAGCTTCATATTCAGCTAATCCGCGTACTTCACCGAGGTGATTACATTCAGCCATAGCCCATTTTAAGGTGCCAGAAGCTTGAATTTGGAGGCTAATACGTCCCTTAATTTTAAGTGTGCTGGCCAACAATGCAGTTGCACTGAGCATTTCGCCCAATAAAATTTGAATCGCAGGTGCATAGGCGCGTTGCGCTAAAATTGTTTTAAGCGTATCTTCAAGATGTACGACTTCACCACGAACAGGGCTGTTATCAATAAAAAAACGTTGACGTAAATCAGACATAAAATTCTCCAAATCCCTGTCTAGATGGTGACGATATTGTAAATCACAAGTTAAAATTCTTCATCTCGACAAACATTAATTTGGTTTTGCGAGTGCTTAGCGCGTCGTTCTATAGAACTTACTTCAGAATCAATGGTTTCATCTAAACTTTCTAAAAGTGGTTGATGTTGTTGCGCATCATTTTCAAAAATTTGTTCGAGTTCCGCTAAGAAATTTCGATAGCTTTCAAAGACTTTTTGATCATCCGTATAGATGCGTTGTTGCTCAGCTAATAGACGCTCATCATAGTCTCTAAATATTTCAATACTATGTTGAGCATGTTCTTGACTTAAACCTAACGCGGTTAAGGTGCGAAATGCCATACCGAGTGAAGATAGAAAAGTTTCACGCCAAATATGCTCAATGCCTAAGTCTTTAAGTAAATGCATATGATGTCGATCACGGGCACGGACGATGAGTTTGAGCATTGGATAATTCAAACGTAAATGGCGAGCAATATTCATCGACATTTCCACATCGTCTACAGCAAGTACAAATGCCTTAGCATGCTCGATGCCTGCAGATCTCAATAAATCAGGGGAGGAGGCGTCTCCATAATAAATTTTACCACCGTACTTTCTCACAAAATCAATTTTTTCTAAATTATTATCAATGGCTGTAAAGCTGACATGATTGAGATAAGCAACGCGCGCCACTATTTGTCCGACGCGTCCAAAACCTGCAATGATTAATGTTGAATGAGTGTCTGGTAATGGGACATCTTCAGCGCTATCAGTCTTTCGATCAAGATATGGAATGAGCCATCGTTGTGCAAGCCAGAAAATGACAGGGGTGAGTGCCATCGAAATTGCAATGATCAGAATCGTAGGGGATAACACTGCTTGAGTAATTAAACCTTCGGTATTCGCAACAGCTAAGATCACATAAGCAAATTCTCCTCCTTGAGCAAGACAAATGGCAATCAATACACTGGTTTTGCATTGAAATTTAAAATATCGTGCGATTGCAACCATGCTTAATATTTTTATGATGATCAGCACGAATGCCCCACCAAAAATGAATAGCGGCTGATCTACGAGGAGATCAATCGGTGTCATCATGCCTACGCTCATAAAGAATAAACCGAGTAGTAAACCTTTGAAGGGTTGAATGCTCGATTCCAGTTCATGGCGAAACTCAGAATCCGCGAGTAATACACCTGTCAGAAAAGCACCGAGCGTGGTGCTTAATCCGAGCATATCCATAAACAGAACGACAGCCAAAACAATGAAGAGTCCAGCAGCCGTAATGAGTTCAGTGGCACCACTCTGTACAATGAATCTAAAAAATGGTCGCATCACATAGCGACTAAATAAAAATAAGCCAGTAAACGTTGCAACAACAGCGGCAAAATAAGCAATACCATGATGTGTAGACTGATTTCCCGCGAGTAGGGGAATCAGGGCGAGTAAAGGAATAGCGGCAATATCTTGAAACAGTAAAATAGAGAAAGATTGCTGACCATGCGCGGTATTCAGCTGCTGCTTTTCTGCAAGTAATTGCATGACAAATGCTGTAGATGATAAAGCAAGGGCAAGACCAATTACGACACTAGCAGCAAGATGCTGATGGAAGAACAGCCAAATGGTTGCGACAAGAATTATACCTGTGATCAAGACTTGAGCACTTCCAATCACAAATATAGAGTGACGCATATTCCACAAGCGCTGAGGGCGTAATTCTAGGCCGATTAAGAACATCAAAAAAATCACGCCGTACTCAGCTAATTTCATTAATGTTTCGGCATCATTGGTCACATTCAATGCACTTGGACCAAGTAATATTCCTGTAAACAAATAACCTAAGACTGTCGCAATACCAATTTTTTTTCCGAGCGGAACAAAAATTAATGCGGCAGCTAGAAAAATTGTGATTTGTAACAACAATGGCATTGGCCTTCCCTAAAGTGGAATGTTGGACTGATGAAATTGTAATCGTGTCTGCTTTAGCTGTGTAAATTTAATTCAGGTCTTCGACTTTGATAATTTAACTCTATTCATGATTAGCTTAGCTCTTGAGGATCTATATCAATACTGAGCTTCATCGTTGAAGGTTTTTGTTGAAGCACGAATGGCCACCATTCTCGTATATAGAAATGCATTTTTGCACGATCTGATGACAATAAAACCACATGTGCCTGATAACGCCCAGCCTTTCGCTCCATTGGCGCAGGAATTGGACCCCAAATCTCAATCAGCTCACCAGTATGTTGTTGGAGCGATTGTGTCATATTGGTTAAAAAATTGAGATTTTCTTCCTGACTACGCGATTCACAACGTATTAATGCTGCATAGCGCATTGGAGGGAGTAAAGCAGCTTGACGATCATGAAGTGTTTCACGAGCAAAAGCACGATAGTCTTTATTAATGAGCGTGTTGAGTAGAGGGTGATCAGGTCGTAAAGTTTGTAGATAAACCTCACCTTTTTTTTCACCTCGTCCTGCACGACCTGCAACTTGAACAATCAATTGGGCTGTTCGTTCCGTTGCTCTGAAATCAACACTGAGTAGGCCACTATCAATATCTAAGATTGCAACTAAGGTTACATACGGAAAGTGATGACCTTTGGCTAACATTTGCGTACCAAGTAAAATCATCGGTTTACTTTGATGAATTTGCTCGTAAATTTTTTGCCAACTCCCGACACGGCTCGTGGAATCACGATCTACTCTGACCACAGGAAAGTCTGGAAATAAAAGTTGTAAATTCTCTTCAACTTTTGCCGTGCCCATTCCAATCGGCTTCAAGGTGTGTTGCTGACAAGAGGGGCATTGATCAGGCAGTCGATTAATTGTCCCACAGTGATGGCAATGCAGGTGCTCATATGGTTTTTTATGAAGCGTAAAATGTGCATCACAATGGGGACAATTGGCTTGCCATCCACAGCTTTCGCAGATCAGGACAGGTGCATAACCACGTCTGTTTAAAAAGATCAGTACCTGTTCTTCTTGATTGAGTCTTTTTTGAATTTCTTTAATGAGTTGTTCGCTTATACCATGCTGTTTTTGAGCAATCTTTAGATCAATTAAATGAATTTTAGGTAAGCTTGCACCTGCGGCACGTTCATCGAGTTTCAGAATCGTTAATTTTTTTTGCTCCACCAAATGATATGAGTCAATACTTGGTGTTGCTGAGCCAAGGACAATGGGGCATTGCTCTAAATAAGCGCGATAGAGAGCAACATCACGTGCATGGTAGCGAAAACCTTCTTGTTGTTTGAATGACAGGTCATGCTCCTCATCTAAGATAATGAGCCCTAAATTTGGCATGGGGGTGTAAATCGCAGAGCGTGTACCAAGAATAATGGAGGCCTTCCCTGTTTGAGCATATTGCCAAGCTTGGAGGCGCTTTGTGTCATTCAGTCCGGAATGCAACAAGACAATATTGCAGTGAAAGCGAGATTGAAATCGACTGATAGTTTGAGGGGTTAAGCCAATTTCTGGTACCAGTACCAATACTTGCTGACCTTTTTGTAAAACCTCTTGCATGACTTGCAAATAAACTTCAGTTTTTCCGCTTCCAGTTAAACCATCGAGTAAAAATGCTTGATAGCGATTTTGTGCTTTTAAAATGGATTGAATTGCTTTTTTTTGATCATCATTTGCAGTCAATGGCATTTGAGCCAGCTGTACAGGTTCAGGACTAAAGTCCTGCTGAATCAATTTGCATTCGACGATTTCTTTCTTTTCAAGCGCTTTTAATGTTGCTGTTTCCACACCACTCAAATTCAGTATCGTCTCGGCAGTCCCTTGAGGGTGTAGCTTTAAAATTTTATAAGCCTCTTGTTGTTTTAAAGATCGAGCCACTTTCTTTTCAGCGTCTAAATTTAAAACTTTCCAAGAGTGAGCTAATAAATTATAGGGTTTACCCTGCCTTAAAAATGTCGGCAAAGTGGTATGCATGACTTCCCCAATGGGGAATTGATAATATTGAGCAGACCACTGCGCGAGCTGAATGATCGTAGCATTGAGTATGGGTTGCAGATCCAAGATTTCAGTGATGGGTTTCAGTTTGATTTTCGGATCTAATGGCGTTTCTGGTGCGATCTTTTCAAGTACGATTCCGACTAAGTTTTGACGACCAAACGAAACAAGAACACGGCAACCTATGTGTATAGTTTGGTATTGTTCTGCAGAAACTTCATAATCAAAACAATCATATAGATAAACTGGCACCGCGATGCGCACTCGATAAACAATTTGGCTTAATTCTGAAATATTTGTCATATATAGTCGTCAATCAATATGGTGAAAACTTATCGTGGATAACCAATGCTTGTGATAGAGTGTTCAAGTTGTTGCAAGTGATCAATATGAATGAAGAGAACGGTCTAAGGCAACTCTTAAGACATCATAATTAGGAAAATTAGAGCATTATCATGCCCGCATATCAATATACTGCCATCGATGCTTCAGGAAAGCAGCAAAAGGGTGTGCTAGAAGGTGATTCAGCCCGACAGATTCGACAACAGCTTCGGGATAAACAATGGATTCCAGTACAAGTTGATGCTGTAGAACAAAAAGACAAGCATCGAACTGGTGGTTTTTTTCAAAAAAAATTTACAGCTTATGACTTAGCTTTGATGACTCGCCAATTATCCGTATTAGTTGCAGCGGGGATCCCACTTGAGGAATCATTAAGAGCAGTTGCCAAACAAAGCGAAAAAGCTCACGTGCAAAATTTGATGTTATCTGTAAGATCAAAGGTTTTAGAAGGTCATTCCTTGGCTCAAGGGATGCAACAATCTGGCAGATTCCCTGAACTTTATATTGCAACGATTGCTGCTGGTGAACGATCAGGACACTTAGATCTTATTCTCGATCAATTGGCTGATTACACTGAAAATCGCTTTGCGATGCAAAAGAAGATTCAAGGTGCAATGATTTATCCTATTATTTTGATGTTGATGTCTTTCGGTATCGTAATGGGACTCATGACCTATGTAGTACCAGACATCGTTAAAACTTTTGACCAAAGTAAAGATGCGCTACCTTGGATTACGGTTGCTTTAATGAAAGCCAGTGATTTTATACGTCAAGCTTGGCCATTTGTATTGGTTGCATCGGCGTTGGGATTCTTTCTATTGGTGCGTTTTTTAAGGACTGCCGCAGGGCATTATGCTTTTGATCGTCTCACGTTGAAGTTGCCATTATTTGGAAAACTATCACGAGGTATTAATGCCGCCCGCTTTTCAAGTACCTTATCTATCTTAACACAATCTGGTGTTCCTTTGGTCGACGCGTTGAAAATTGGTGCAGCAGTAAGTAGCAATTGGGTTATTCGAGATGCAGTCAATGTCGCGGCTGAAAAGGTCACAGAGGGTGGAAATTTGGCGACGCAACTTGAACGCTGTGGTTATTTTCCACCGATGATGGTGCAAATGATCAAAAGTGGTGAAGCCTCGGGTGAGTTGGATCGAATGTTAGAAAGAGCTTCGACGATGCAAGATCGAGAGGTTACTACATTGATCTCAACATTATTGGCGTTGTTGGAACCACTAATGTTGGTGTTAATGGCTGCGATTGTATTGGTGATCGTGATTGCTGTCATGTTGCCAATCGTCAACATGAACAATATGATTTAAACAGATTCAATAAATTCTAATAATGAATGAAATAGCGAGTGAAAACATGCGAAACAAGATGAAAATGCGAAAACAATCTGGTTTTACCCTGATCGAAGTGATGGTAGTGATTGTGATTTTAGGTGTGCTTGCAGCACTGATTGTGCCTAATGTCATGGGTCGTGGTGAGAAAGCGAAGGTTGATACCACAATCATTACGCTGAAAGGTGTTGCAGGTGCATTGGATCAATACAAATTAGACAACAACCAATATCCATCGATGCAAGATGGTGGCTTGGATGCTTTGGTCAATCAACCAGCTTCAGCAAAAAATTGGTTACCTGGTGGTTATGTGAAGGGTGGTTATCCTAAAGATAGTTGGGATAATGATTTACAATATGTGATTCCTGGTTCGGAAGGTCGTGCATATGATCTTTATTCATTCGGCGCAGATGGAAAGCAGGGTGGCGAAGGAAATGATGCTGATATCTTTTACACACCATAAATGAAAATCATTATTAAAAACCATTCATGGTATTAATCACTTCACTTAATCGAATTAATAAATATCGAGTGAAGTGATAATCTTTATTATTTGATTTTATCTGGTTAAGTTTTTGATAATTATAATTTTTATAAATAATTGGTTTTTGAGATTTATAATAAGAATTATTCCCATATTTAATGGTTACAAGAAACAGAAAATATGAAGAAAATTAGGCTTTTTATTTTAATTTTTCCCTGCATAATGGAGCCAACAGCTTAGCTTGATAATAAGGGCGAATGATGAAAGCATTAATATTGTCAGATGAAATCAATTTATTTCATTGGACTGTGCTCAAGTCTGCACTGCTTATTTTGAGCTTATTGCCTATCAGTCATCTATTTATTGATCTTTGGTCAAATGCAGATGCAAGCAGTCAAATCATGATCGGGTTTCTGGCGATTAGTGTATTTAGTGCGATTACGATTTTAAGTTTTTATAGTGCACTTAAAGCATCTGTTTTGACGCTGTCTGATGTATCTTCAACATTTGAAGCGCTGCTGATTAAAATTTATCGATCTATTCCGATGTTGAGTTTGATGGCAATGCTGTCTTACCTCACAACACAAATTTAAAAAAACCGAGCATATTTGCTCGGTTTTTTTGATATAGAACGTATATTTGATTTGAGCCAAGTGTTATCGACGAGATTTAAAACTGACATCGACAACACGTGGTCTAAAGTACCAACCCATCACCAATAAAATCAATGACAATCCCAATATTGGCCAATCACTGAATCTCGTATACCAAGTTTGCCCTTCCATTGCAGGTAGATCACCACGAAGAACCGCTTTTTGATCAATTGGGGCTTGGCTGACGATTTCCCCTTTGTGGTTGATAAAAGCAGTCACACCTGTATTGGTTGCACGAATAAACCAGCGTCCATTTTCTTTTGCTCGCATTTGTACCATTTGTAAATGTTGCCACGGACCAGCGGTACCCGTAAACCACGCATCATTTGAAACGGTGACGAGGAAATCACTATTTAGTGCATTGCGTCGGGTTAGGTTCGGATAGGCAACCTCATAACAAATCGCAGCAGCTAATTTGTGGTTGTGAATTGAAAATGGAGCTTGATCCTGTGGACCACGTGAAAAACCGCTCATTGAAGGATCATTTTGAAGCGCAGGTAACACCCAACTTAACAGGCCAGACAGCGGAATATATTCACCAAAAGGAACGAGACGCTGTTTTTTATATAAGCCTGTAGCTTCATCACCGGATGCCATCATGGAGTTGTAATAACGAGGATAACCCAATGCCTTCGATTCATTTAAATCCCAATATGGAATGCCTGTTACCCAAGCTGTGTTGGTACTTTTGGCTTGCTGATCCATTGCATCTAAAAATGGTTCGATATCTGATTGAAACATTGGGATTGATGATTCAGGCCAAACCACCAAGTCACGTCCCCATTCTGATCGTGTTAATTGCGCATAGATTTCAAGTGTCTTTACTTGATACTCAGTTAACCATTTTAAATCTTGAGGAATATTACCTTGGATTAAAGAAACGCTCAGCGGTGTTGATTTTTTTTCTTCAACAAAAGTTAAATAGGATGCGCCCCATGCACCTAGTAATACAATTGAAACTGGAATAGCCCAAAAGTAGCGTCTTCGTAGGATTTCAACAAGTGCAGATGCAATGAGAATGACCACGAAAGAAACTGCAAATACACCAAATAAAGGTGCATAGCTATCTAAGAAGCGCTCGGTAAAAGCATAACCTGCAAATAACCAAGGGAAACCAGTAAATACCCAAGTTTTTGCCCATTCAAAGAATACCCATAAAGGGGCAAAAGTAAGTGGTGTTTCTGGAAAGAATCGACGATATATCCAAGTTTGTATTGCAGTAAATAGCCCCATCACCAAGGCCATAATCGCAATCATGATGACACTTAAAAACGCAGATGTATCACCATACACATGGATAGAGGTGTATAACCAGAATGCACCTACAAACCATAATCCAAAACCGTAAGCCCAACCGATGAGGAATGCTTGTTTAGAATTCCGCTTACTGAGTGTGGCATATAGCAATGCTGGCGATAATATTGCCAGCCACCACCAATAAAAAGGTGCAAGTGCGAGACTAAAAGTCGCACCTGCTGTTAAAGCAATAAGGAGTGGATAAATGAAAGGTAATGATTTTTGTTTTTCTGAAGGACTCAATAATTTTTGAAAATAGGCTCTCATTTACGCACAGCTCGAATCAGATGAATAGTACGGACATCTGCTTCCACAATGGTAAATTCCCAATCTCCCAATTCAATCACTTGGCCTTGAAGATCGCTGACTAAACCAATTTCTTGCAGTAATAGTCCACCCACAGTTTCCACTTCATCATCGGAAAATTCAGCATTTAAAACATTGTTAAAATGTTCAATTGGTGTAAGTGCTTGAACTAACCACGTGTTACTGCTGTTGCTGGTTTGATCTGGAACAATGAAATTGGCTTCTTCATCGACATTGTCATGTTCATCTTCAATTTCACCCACAATTTCTTCAAGAATATCCTCAAGTGTCACTAAACCCGAAGTAGAACCGTACTCATCAATCACAATCGCAATATGTGTTTGAGTGTTTTTTAGCATTCGGAGCACTTGATCAGAACGCGCGCTTTCAGGCACAAAGATCGGTTGGCGCATCAGCGAATGTACATTTACTTTCGAATCACGATCTTTTAAGAAAGGTAAGAGGTCCTTTGCCAAAAGGATACCAATGACGTTATCAGGTTGATCTGTTGAAAATACAGGGAAACGTGAGTGTGCTGACTCGATGAGAACATCAAGAATATCCAATAACTCATCATCTTCTTGTAAGCTAACCATTGAAGTTCGTGGCGTCATGACTTCACGAATTTTAGTCGCTGGAAGGTCAAAGATTCCTTCGAGCATCGCTACTGTATCTGGTTCGAGTAGTCGACGTGAATCTTGTACAATTTTTAACAGTTCATCTCGGGTTTCTGGGGCTGTGCCTAACCATTTGCGTAAGCCACGCATACCCCACGATGTACCTGATTCCTCTTGCATGATCTTTCCTAAAGACTCTTCAATTGAAAAAATAAGTTTTAATCATACCGAAGAAAATACGCTTGTCTATTGGTAAAATTTTGATTCCTAATGATCTATTTGATCATAGACCACTGTATTTGGAGTCTTTTTCTGAATTTGGGAGTGAAAAGATTGAATTATGATAAAATAATCGCCCAATCTTTTTAGGGCGATATTGAATGTCTGATTCTCAAGTTCAACCTCAAATCCAGTTGAATACACGTGGTTTACGTTGTCCAGAACCGGTGATGATGTTACATCAAGCCATTCGTAAATCTAAGTCTGGTGATGTGGTGGAAGTATTTGCAACAGATAATTCAACTTCTTGGGATATTCCTAAATTCTGTATGCATCTTGGTCATGAATTGCTGTTGCAAGAAGAACGTTTAGATGACAATGGGAACAAAGAGTTTCATTATTTGGTAAAAAAAGGTTAGCCCGCCTTGAATTAACGATTGAAACAATTCATATCGTTTAAAATTGATTTTTTCGTGTACAATTTGGGTTAAGAATATCTAAATAATAATGATTAACTCATTTTGACATGAAGAATTTCATCAATAATATTCAGTGTGCGATTGATCAGCTCGGCCTAACCGCCCAAAACAGAGCCCTCCACATCCAATTCAGTCATTCACAACTGAATAGCCAAGTCTTCCTACAACGCATCGATGGCAGCCATGCCCTTAACGAA
>NZ_JBWYIK010000006.1:0-174051 GCF_056779735.1 Acinetobacter sp. 24-47-67 | reverse complement strand
TCTTTGTCTTTAACAACGACATTTACTGTTGTTCCTGGTTCAGTTGTACCTGTGATTTCTGGTGTTGTATCGTTTGTATCCGCAATTGGATCAATCGTTACATCGGTATCAAATGGTGCAGTTGTATCAACTTTAAATGAGCCATTAGATGTCGCTTCACCAACGTTACCAGCTTTATCTTTCGCTTCAGCTTTAACTGTATATTCACCTTCTGGTAGTGCTTCAGTCGGTGTATACGACCAGTTACCTTCTGGATCTACAGTCGCATCACCTGTTGCTACAGGGTTGCCATCTTTGTCTAAGATTTCAACTTTTACTGTTGCGCCTGGTTCAGTCTTACCATTAATTTCAGGAGTTGTATCACTAGTATCTTCTAGAGGATCGATTGTAATTTCCGGATCGATTGTATCAACTTCAACCGTAGTTTTAGCAGGTTGACTTACATTTCCTACCGCATCACGAGCTGAAGCCTCGACACTATATGTACCATCTGGTAACGCTTTAGATGGCTTATATGTCCAGCTACCATCGGCTGCAACATTCACAACGGCAGATTGAACAACCTTGCCAGCCGCATCCTTGATTTCAACACGTACTTGTGTTGCACCATCTTCAGTTTTACCTTTAAAGGTAGGCGCATCAATGTTCGTAAGTGGTAACTCTTCAATCGTTACTTTAGGTGGAGTAATATCCACAGTAAAGCTTGAAGTAGCGACTTTACTATTACCAGCCGCGTCATATGCTGTTGCTTCTAGTTTATAGTCACCTTCAGCTAATGTTACAGGTGATTTAAACTGCCATTTACCGTTGGTCACTGTAGCAGGACCTTCTGCGATAATCTTACCTGAACTATCGCGAATCACTACTTTTACGCTCTCACTATCTTTAGTGGTTCCCGTAAATGTAGGAGTTTGATTTTTAGTTGTAGTCACTGGATTATTCTCCGATTCCGAAAGAGTATTTGCGATTGCAGCGATTGCAAAAGTTGATTGATTCGTTGCTGTATCCCAACCCTCAGGTTCAGGATCAGTAGGGATTGGATCGATGTCTATGTCTGGAGGAGTTAAGTCAACATTGAATTCTTGTTTTTCTTCTTCACCTTTATTTCCTGATTTATCAATAGGCGTTACGATAACTTCGTATTTACCTTCATCAAGGTTTTTCTCAGGTGTATATTCCCATTTACCATCTTTATCAACAGGAACAGTTTCTTTATCAACCACGTTCCCATCTTTATCTTTAATTTCTATTTCAACATTAGATTCTGGCTCACCTTCACCTGATAATTTAGGTGTTTCTGAGTTTGTTTCACCCTTATTTCCAATTTCATCAATAGTGATGTCTGATGGTGGGACAGTATCAAGCGTGATTGTCTTAATCGGTGATTTATCACTTTCTTGACCACTTACAGTTTGTGTGACAGAAAGCTCATAGATACCATCTTTTAAATCTTGATCAGGTGTAAAACTCCAATCACCATTAGACAATGCAACCGTCTCACCAATTAGTTCATCGCCATTATAGATTTTGATGATTGCACCAGGTTGAGCTCCAGAACCTTTGATTTCTGGACGAGCATCATTTGTTACACCACCATCAGCAACTTCACCGATATGCTCTGGCACATCATCAATGACGATTGGTGCATTTAATAATGCACTTGGCTTTGGCTGAGGCGTAGGATTAGAGTCAGAACCATTATCTGCGACTGCTGCAATTGCACCAGCTGCACCAGCACCAATTAACCAAGGGAGAATACCACCGATAAAATCATCGGAATAAAGAAGAGGTTCGATTTCTTCGATTGGGTAATACAGAATTGTTTCTGCAATTGAGCCATCTTCATTGGTAAATTTAACCCAATAAAGTTGACCACTTTCATCTTGGAATACGAGGCTGTTATCAGCAAATGAAGGATTGAAATAGTTTTCAATCACAATCACTTCACCATTACGCAAATTGATTAGAGCATTATTATTATCACGAGTGATTGAAGCTACATCATCTTTAGATACTTGAACGACAACTACAGAGTTTTCGTTAAGCCCCACTTGACTAGAGTTGACATTCTCTAATACCTGATGACTCTCTTTAGATATTACGGAGATATTAGCCATGGTAAATTCTCACTTATAAATTTTATTTTTATCGATCTTTCTACATCTAAGATACAAAAAAGATAGACACTATTATCTATAAGTGAGATTTATATCACATTTTTAAGATTTAATGCGAATAGATTTTGCGTATTTTATCAGCTTTTTGTAACCGCTCATCCACAATCAAAATATATCTTTTATTTACAAATACTTATGACATAAGAATTAATATTTTTACTTACTTTTAGGATATTTCAGGTCACCAAATTTCAAAGGCTTACTTATCATAATTTCTGCTATATTTAGCTTAACTACATACGGTAACTTGCTCACCTAACATTTTAATGTTAGTAAACTAGTATACTTTTCATTTTATATTGAAAATTAATACTTACTTTTTAGTAAGTTAAGAAATAAAATTTGCTTTAAATATGATGTAATTTTCACATATTAATTTGATATTTCATCGATATAATTCTGCGTAACTGAATAAAATATTTAAACAATATCACTGTTATCTTCTGCATTGATCATGCTTAATTCATAAAAAAAAGAGCAAGCACTATCATGCTTGCTTCAATTGAATATAATTTTTTTAGAAATTTTCTGGATTTTCTAACTTCTTCACCTCTTCAGCTTTAGCGGGATGATGGACGATTGCCACACCATCATCAGAAGTCCGATCTAATATCACTTCAGGATTATAAATCGTAATAATCTCATTACCTTTACTATCTTCACCAACAATATATTTAAATCCTTTACGATTAAGCTTATTACATAATCGCTGATATATTCCTTTTAAGCCCTCTTTTTCCTCATTAGGGTTGTAATAGAAAGCATTCATGACTGCTGGCAAACCTAAACCACATACTACGCCCGATAATAAAACAACAATAAAAGTATAACCAATTAAGATACTACTGTATTGCCTTAACTCTGGGACATTAGCAACCGCAAGAATTAGAGCCAATGAAATCCCCCCTCTTACTCCCCCCCATGATAAAATTGCTAGGCTACCGTTATAGCTTTTCTTACGAAACGATGGGAAAAATGCAAAAGCCAGAAAGTTCGCAGCAAAACGTGAAATATGTAAAATTACAAATGCGATAATACCGCCAAGTATCATGCTGGCATTAAGATCAAGAATAAACAGCTCTAAACCAATTAAAGTAAATAAAAAAGAATTAATGATACCTTCAACTGTATGCCAAAAGTGATTTACTTCTTGGATTTCACGATTTTGTAAAATTTCTTTCCATTTATTACCAACAATAAGTCCACCAATCACACATGCGATTGGTGCTGATGCATGAGCAAATAAAGCAACCAAATATGAACCACAAGCCAGTAAAGCTGTCGTTAGGATTAATGATTCCATTTCATGCTTCCCGCGAAGCAATCGTAAAATCCCCCAACCAAATACCAAACCAATAATTACAGCTACCACAATTTCATAAAGGAGTGTTTGTAGTGTCAGCAACAGACTAAAATGCTCGCCTTCAAGCACATTCAACAATGTCATAAATACAGCGATACACATTGCATCATTGAACAGTGATTCACCCTCCAATTTCACCATTAAATGATGTGGTGCACGTACAGAACTGAGTACCCCTTTGATTCCGATTGGATCTGTAGCCCCTAAAGCAGAACCGAGTAATAAAAGTACGAGTATTGGTACAGGGTTACCAATCAAATATTGAAATCCAAATAATAATCCACCAAACAATGCTGCACACAAAACCAAAGCAATAGTGGCAAGAATACTAATTGGCTTCCAATACACTTTTAGATCAGACACTTTAAATTTCAATGCCGACGATGTAAGAATGAAGCAAATAACACCATTTACGAGAAAATCATAAAAATCAATATGACGGACTGCTTCTTCAATATTTGCCAAATTAATGGTGATAAAACGATTATCCCCTAATAAATTGGCAGCCCATTGCAGAATAAAGACAAAAATTGCTGAAACAATTGGCACCCCTATCGCTTGGGGAAAACCTAGAATTCGTTTATTGAATATGGTGGTGGCAATTGAGAGGGCAAAAACCACTGTAAATACTTGGAGAAAAAAAAAGTTGCCCATTTTGCACTCTATGATATGTTTTATTTAAATGAGATCATTTAAATTTTAAATGAAAAAACTATAGTCATTTATTTATTTTATATAAAGAATGTTTACTCGCAATCCCTTTTTTTTAAAGATGTGTAGCCTTCCTAATAAATTATTCCATTAGCAGGCTACATGTATTAACTTTGCAAAAAAATCAATCGATTCTGCTTGGTAGATTTAGATTGAGGTATTGAATGTATCACATTGGTTCACATCACCTGTTTTCATGCCACGATCGAACCAATACATTCTTTGTTGGCTTGTGCCGTGGGTAAAGCTATCAGGAACCACATGTCCTCTAGCCTTTTTCTGAAGATAATCATCACCAATCTTATGCGCCGCATCCATTGCCTCTTCAACATCACCTTGCTCCAAGAATTGAGTTCGTTGATGTGTATCTTTTGCCCACACACCAGCTAGACAATCAGCTTGCAATTCCAAACGGACTGATAATTGGTTCCCTTGAGCTTCAGTAGCTCGTTGTCTAGCTTGTTGGACTTGAGTTGAAATACCTAAAAGATTTTGAATATGATGTCCGACTTCATGCGCAATCACATAAGCTTGTGCAAAGTCACCAGCAGCATTTTGTGTAGATAATTCTGATTGATTTCGTTCACCCGATATACCCATTTGCTGACGCATATCTTTAAAAAAATCAGTATCAATATAGATTTTTTCGTCTGCAGGACAATAAAATGGCCCCATCGCTGACTGGGCTGTACCACAGCCTGAATTGACTACACCACTAAACATCACTAGTTTCGGTGCTTGGTATTGCATTCCCTGTTTTTGAAAAACGGTGGTCCATGTATCTTCAGTATCAGCGAGTACCGTACCAACAAATGCCGCTGTTTCTTGTTGCTCGGGTGTTGGGTTTTCAATCCCTATCGCTTGTTGCTGATTGTTAGAAGTCACTTGTTTAGTTGCCTGATAGGCTTGTTGTGGATCAACCCCAAAAAATTTCCAAGCAACAAATGCAACAACTAAACCGAGAATACTAATTCCACCAGCTTTACCCCCACCGCCTCCACGGCGATCTTCTAAATTACTACTTACTCTCCGGCCTTTCCAACGCATAATCTCAGCCCTTTTTTAATCATATAACTTCATATAATACGTTATTTCATCAAACTCTAAACTTCTCTAGCGTTCCATAGTTTTTGTATTCCTGAAACAACGACCAAAACAATAAGTCCTGCAATAAAACCTATGACAAAGTTTAAGAGCGTCGGGGTTAAAGCACCGATGATACTGCCTACATTTGGAATATGTTCAATATAATCGACTGAATCTTCAGTAAAGTGATGAAATAATGGAATGGTATGATTAATAATACCGCCACCAACCAAGAACATCGCGATTGTTCCGACAATGGTTAGTGTCTTCATAAGTTTAGGCGCAAAAGCAAGTAAGCCCTGACCAATTCTTTGTTTCAATGCAGACGTTTGTTTGACGAGATAAAATCCCAAATCATCAATTTTAACAATCATAGCAACCAAACCATAAACACCAATCGTCATTAAAATTGCGATGACTGACAAGACTGCAACCTTAATTCCAAAAGTAGCTGCTGCAACTGTACCCAATGAAATCACGATAATTTCAGCAGATAAAATAAAGTCTGTTCGTATCGCGCCTTTGATTTTATCTTTCTCAAAAGTTGCTAGATCTACATTTAAGTTTTCGAGTTCTTTTTCGGCCTGTTCAGATGTTTTAGCTTTTTTATGGTGTAATGAGTGAATTACTTTTTCTACACCTTCATAACATAAAAATAATCCACCTAACATCAATAAAGGATTTATAAGCCAAGGTGCAATCACACTAATTAATAATGCTAATGGAACCAAAATTAATTTATTAACAAATGAGCCTTTTGCAACAGACCAAACGACAGGCAATTCACGGTCGGCTTTCACACCACTAACTTGTTGAGCATTGAGTGCTAAGTCATCACCCAATACACCGGCCGTTTTTTTTGCAGCCATTTTACTCATCAGCGCAACATCATCAAGAATGGTGGCTATATCATCTAATAGCACCAATAAACTATTTGCCATTATTGTTATCCTTCTTTGTTTTTTGGAATTTTATTCTTCTATTTCAATTTATTCTGTATCAACATTATTAAAAGTATCTCAAATAAGGTGTTTTTAATTCGATTCTTTCGATGCTTTATGCTGACATAAAAAAAAATAATGCCGTACAATATTGCGAAATTTTAAAAATTCAGCCCTAGTGTTGATGACTTTGGTATAGAAAATGAGTAATCAAGATAATCGCCCTGTTATTTTGACAGGTGACCGTCCAACTGGACAACTTCATTTAGGCCACTTTGTCGGTTCTTTACGTTCACGAGTAGGTTTGCAAGATTCCCATCACCAACATCTATTATTGGCTGATGCACAAGCTTTTACAGACAATGCTGATAACTTCGAAAAAGTTAGACGTAATATTATTGAAGTTGCAACTGACTATCTCGCTGTTGGGATCGACCCGACAAAAACAACAATTTGCGTTCAATCAAGCTTGCCAGCTTTGAATGAGCTGACCATGCTTTATTTAAACTTTGTCACAGTTTCAAGACTAGAACGAAATCCTACGATTAAGTCTGAAATACAAATGCGTGGGTTCGAGCGTGACATCCCAGCTGGATTCTTATGCTATCCAGTTGCTCAAGCAGCTGATATCACTGCTTTTAAAGCATCGATTGTGCCCGTGGGTGAAGACCAAATTCCAATGATTGAACAAACAAATGAAATTGTTCGTCGTTTAAATCGTCAGATTGGTCAAGAGCTTTTGCCTGAATGTAAGGCACTGCTATCGAATGTTGGTCGATTACCAGGATTTGATGGTAAAGCTAAAATGTCTAAATCATTGGGCAATACAATTGTTTTAGATGCTTCTGATAAAGACATTAAAAAAGCGGTAAATGCTATGTATACAGATCCTAATCATCTTCGTATTGAAGATCCAGGTCAGGTGGAAGGTAATGTTGTATTTACTTATTTAGATGCTTTCGATCCAAAACCAGAAGAAGTAGCAGAGCTTAAAGATCACTATCGTCGTGGTGGTTTAGGTGATGGTACAGTCAAAAAACGCCTTGAAGGTGTTCTAAAAGAGTTGATCACGCCTATTCGTGAACGTCGTATGGAGCTTGCTAAGGATCCTGATTATATTATGGATATCTTAAAAACTGGTACTGACAAATGTCGTGATATTACGCAAGCAACATTAGATGAAGTTAAAGCTGGATTAGGTGTTTTTAAATTTTAATCCCTAAAAAATAAGCACACTTAAAGCCGCATCACATTGCGGCTTTTTTTATGGCTATTTATTAGCCTATTTAAAATTAACCTTCAATTAAACTTATTAACGTAATCTTACACGTTTTAACCCGACTACCAATGAGTTGCTAAATGAAATTGAATATCATTTAATTACTGTTATGAATACCCCCAAAATTCATAACATTTCTCCTTAACCGAAACTGTGTAAGCAGATTCGTTGTTCTGCGCAGTGATCACCCCAATCACTGCGTATTTTTTTTATGTTCAATCCATTCAAAATGAAATCAATATTATATAATTGATAATTACGTCACTTTATTTTATTATTTTGATTAAAATTTGATAAAAATTCTAATATCTATAAGAGACTACCCATGTGGGACATGTTTATAAATCCGTCGAACCTATTCTTCAGTATTAGTATCTGCTTGATGTTTTTTATAGGCATTCTTGAAGTCTTTCTATTAATAACAGGTCTCAGTAGTCAAGGATTTTTAGAGCAATTTCTACCTAGTTCATTAGATTCTTCTCCTGAAATGATCGTTGACCATCAATCTAGTATTTGGATGCAATTTTTAGATTGGCTTTATCTTGGACGTATTCCTGTATTAATTTGGCTGATCATCTTTCTCACGACCTTTTCAATTGTTGGCTTCTTAGCCCAATCTATCATCCATCATGTATTTGGATCATTTTTAACAGTCTGGCTCATTACTCCACTGGTACTTGTGGTCTGTATGCCATTCGTACGGCTATTCTCAAGATGGATAGCAAAAATCATCCCTAAAGATGAAACCACAGCAATTCATAGCGACGATTTAATTGGACTTCGAGCAGAAATCATTTTAGGCACTGCTCGACTGCACTATCCTGCGCAAGCAAAACTCAAAGATCGCTTTGGTCAAACACATTACATTTTGGTCGAACCTGAAGCTGACGAAATATTCCTACAAGGTCAGCAAGTCTTACTTACACAACGTAGTCTCAAAGGCTTTCATGCCATTTCACAATAAATCAACTTAGAGAAAGAAATGTTTAGTTCAAGTTTTTATCAAATTATTATAATTGCAGGACTTATTGTCATTGCGCTGGTTGTCATCGGAACCATTATTGCAAGACTATATAAACGCTCAAGCAAGGAAGTTTCATTTGTCAGAACTGGTTTTGGTGGGGAAAAAGTTATATTAGGAGGCGGTGCAATTGTACTTCCTGTTTTACATGAAGTCATTCCTGTTAATATGAATACCCTTCGTTTAGAAGTTAAACGTGCAGCTGATCAAGCCTTGATTACGCGTGACCGAATGCGTGTAGATGTGATGGCTGAGTTCTATGTTCGTGTTAAGCCAACAGCTGAATCAATTGCTACCGCAGCACAAACTTTGGGTCAAAAAACCATGTCACCAAATGAATTAAAAGATTTGGTTGAAGGTAAATTTGTAGATTCCCTGCGTGCAGTAGCAGCAGAAATGGCTATGGAAGAGTTACATGAAAAACGTGTCGACTTCGTACAGAAAGTTCAACAAGTTGTTTCAGAAGATCTGTTCAAAAATGGTTTAGAACTCGAAACTGTATCTTTAACAGGACTTGATCAGACCAGCTTTAAATTTTTTAACCCACAAAATGCATTTGATGCAGAAGGTTTGACAAAATTAACAGAAACTATTGAAGATCGCCGAAAAAAACGTAACGATATTGAACAAGATGCTGACTTAGCCATTAAAGCAAAAAATTTAGAAGCTGAACAAGCACGCCTTCAAATCCTGCGTGAAGAAGAATACGCAAAGATGCAACAAGAGCGTGAAATTTCGATTCGAAAAGCTGAACAACTTGCTGAAATTGCAACACAAGAAGCTGCCAAAAAACGTGAGGCAGAAGAAGCACAAATCGCTGCAGAACGTGAAATTGAATTAAAACGTATTTCAGCTGCACGTGATGTCGAAAATCAAAATATTCAAAAAGCACAAATTATTGAACAAGCGCAAGTAGAACAAAAGAAAACCATTGAACTTGCGGAACAAGATCGCGCAATCGCGATTGCCGAGAAATCTCGTGCTGAATCTGAAGCCAAAGCACTTGCTGACCAAGCTCGTGCGCAAGCAGTGAAAGCTGAGGAAGAAGTTGTGACTGTTCGTGAAACACAGCGAGCTGAGCGTATTAAAGCGGTTGAACTTGTTGCTGCAAAACAGGCTGCAGAAACTGATGCTATTTCAATTACTGTGGCTGCCGAGGCATCAAAACAAGCTGCTGTAGATGAGGCTGAAGCTGTTCGTACTGCGGCTGAAGCAGAAGCTGAAAAAGTCCGCTTAAAAGCTAAAGGTGAAGCTGATGCTAAAATTCTTTTGGCTCAAGCTTTAGAAAAACAATACCAAGTCGATGCTGAAGGGACACGCGCAGTCAATGAAGCAAATAATATCTTGTCGAGTGAACAAGTTGAGATGCAAATTCGTTTGGCGCTTTTAAAGTATTTGCCTGAAATCATCCGTGAAAGTGTTAAACCAATGGAAAATATTGATGATATCAAGATATTACAAGTGAATGGTCTGGGTGGCATTACTGGCGCCACGACTTCAGCTGATCAAGCAGATCAATCACAATCTGTTGCACTTTCAGACCAAGTGGTGAATAGCGCACTCAGATATCGTTCACAAGCCCCTCTTATTGACAGCTTAATGAGTGAACTCGGTATTCAGGGTGGAGACATCAACGGTCTTACACAAAACCTAAAACCTAAAACCAATTAATGATAAAAGCCCTGATTTTCAGGGCTTTTATTCGCTTTACTGCTAGCTATTGCTTTTCTTATTATTTTTAAGATAACAAATATTATTTTAGGATTGATCAGTTTTCCCTACCCGACGATCTCATGCATTTTTCTTTTACTCCTGCTTCAGCAATTGATGCAGTCACCTTATGACGTTATGTATCTTTATTCTAGGCGCAATTTTTGCTGGATTTATTCAAGGTCTCACAGGTTTTGCCTTCGCTCTTATTGCGATGTCTTTTTGGGTATGGATTCTACCGCCTCAGATCACCGCCCCCTTGGTCGTTTGTGCATCACTATGGTGTCATATCATTTCAATGTATAAAGAACCAAGAACCTTTATAAAGCCCTCTATCGTTTGGGTCTATATTATCGCTGGCTTAATTGGGGTACCTTTGGGTACTTTTTTGCTTCATTATATCAATGCAGACACGTTCAAATTACTACTTGGGATATTTTTATTAATTTGGTGTCCACTCATGTTCTTTAGCCCCCAACTACATTGCTTAAAAGATACCGAACTCAGGATGGACGGCTTGATTGGTTTTTTGGGTGGAATTTTAGGTGGGCTCGGTGGATTCTGGGGGTGCAATTCCCTCAGCTTGGGTGATGCTAAAACAACTTCCTAAACATGAGCAACGCAACATTCTTCGACATTTTAATTTCGCCATTCAACTGTTTACTTTGCTCATCTATTTATTTAACCAGACCATTAACGTAAATCACTTGTCCTATTTGTGGATTTTGATCTTCACGGTCAGCCTACCAGCGATCATTGGAGCAAAAATTTTTTATCAAATATCTGAGCAAAAATTTAAGTCGATTGTCTTAACTTTATTGTTTTTTTCAGGCTTTATTTTAACCTTAAACGCAATTTTCTTGTATTAAAAAAGGCAGATTGTTCTGCCTTCTCCATATATTAACTGTTGTGTGAATATCGTTGGTCAACACTAAATTTTTCGGGGAATTTAGCTGAAATCTTTGAATAAAATTCCATAATTTCTGCCATATCCACTTCTATATCTCCAGTAGGATAAATAATTTTACCTACACCGCATTTTTTTTGACTGTAATCCATATATGCTAAAGCGATTGGGACATTCGCTGTAATTGCCACATGGTAAAAACCCGTTTTCCATTTTTCTTGTTTTGACCTTGTTCCCTCGGGCGTCACCAACATGACCAATTTTGGATGATCTTTAAAAAGATCTGCCATTAATTGCACCATGCTTGGTCTTTCCTTTCCCTCTTTCTTTGGTCGGCGATTAATTCCGATCCCTCCCATAGCCCGGACAAAAGGACCAAATGGAAACTTCATATAGCTGTCTTTAATTGTAATTCTGACATTTACACCTAAAGCTTTGAGCGCTAATCGCGCGTATAAAGCATCCCAGTTACTGGTGTGTGGTGCAGCAATCATGACACATTGGTCTAAATCTAAGGGCCAATGGTTATCAATTTCCCAACCTAATGCATTTAAACTCTGTTCAGCAAATTTTTCAAACATATAAATATACAAATGTAAATTTTCGGGATTGTAACAGCTTTGGCATTACTTTTATTCAAAATATGTATTAGGTTTTACTACCGCTGTTTTTCTATCTATACATCAATTAAATTGGCTCATGTATTTAGTTAAATAATTTCATTAACAATAAAAAAACCCTGCTTACGCAGGGTTTTTTTGAATTAGTTCAGTGCTTATGCAGAGAATTGGTTCATTGTATTTTTCGCATCGTCACCCGCTTTAAGCGCGTTGTCGCCAGCGAAGATTTCTTTATGGTCATCACCGATGTCTGAACCAGCCATTGCTTGATGTTTAACACAAGCGATACCACCACGGATTTCTTTACGTTGTACACCAGCAACATAAGCCAACATACCTTCAGAACCGAAGTAACCTTCTGCAAGCTCATGTGTAGAAAGCGCAGCAGTGTGGTAAGTCGGAAGTGTAATCAAGTGATGGAATACACCTGCTTCACGAGAAGCATCAGCTTGGAACGTACGGATCTTCGCATCAGCATCAGCAGCTAATTCAGTATTGTCATACTCAGCGCTCATTAACTTAGCACGGTCGTAAGCAGATACGTCTTTACCTTCAGCAACCCAACGGTCGTAAGCTTGTTGACGGAAGTTTAACGTCCAGTTGAATGATGGTGAGTTGTTATAAACAAGTTTTGCATTTGGCACAACTTCACGTACACGGTTCACCATGTGAGCGATTTCTTCAACGTTTGGCGTTGCAGTTTCGATCCAAAGAAGGTCAGCACCGTTCTGTAAACTTGTTACACAGTCAAGTACAACACGGTCAATTTGAGTACCTTCACGGAATTGATATAGACCAGAAGCTAAACGCTTAGGACGGTGTAATTTACCATCACGTTTGATTAGGATTTCGTCTTCTTGCGCTTCTGAAATATCAATTTCAGTAGTGTCTAAGTAGCTGATGTATTGAGAAGCGATATCGCCTGGCTCTTTAACCACTGGGATTTTTTGAGTCAAGTCAGCGCCTTCAGAGTCAGTACGTGCAACGATGATACCGTCGTCAAGACCCATTTCTAAGAATGCATAGCGAAGTGCATGGATTTTCGCAATGAAGTCTTCGTGTGGAACAGTTACTTTACCTGCTTGGTGACCACATTGTTTCGCGTCAGAAACTTGGTTTTCGATTTGAAGTGCACATGCACCCGCTTCGATCATTTTCTTTGCAAGTAAGTAAGTTGCTTCTTCGTTACCGAAACCAGCATCGATGTCGGCAATAATTGGCACAACGTGAGTTTGGAAGTTGTCGATTTGTGAAGTGATTTCAGCAGCTTTAGCAGTATCACCCGCTTCTTGCGCTTTTTTAAGTGCACGGAATAAGTCGTTTAATTCTTTTGCGTCTGCTTGACGTAAGAATGTGTAGATTTCTTCGATCAATGCAGGAACTGAAGTTTTTTCGTGCATAGATTGGTCAGGAAGTGGACCAAACTCAGAACGAAGTGCAGCAACCATCCAACCAGAAAGGTAGATGTAACGGCGTTCAGTAGTGCCGAAGTATTTTTTGTTCGCAATCATTTTTTGTTGTGCGATGAAACCATGCCAGCAACCCAAAGATTGAGTATATTTGCTAGAATCAGCATCATAAGCAGCCATATCACGACGCATAATCGCAGCTGTGTATTTCGCAATATCTAAACCAGTTTTGAAACGGTTTTGAAGTTGCATACGTGCAGCATCTTCAGGACTGATGTCTGCCCAAGTGTTGCCGAATTTTGCTTTTAATTCGCGGATTGCATCAATCGCTGTTTGGTATGTAGTCATGATATTTTACCCTGTATATAATTTTAGGATTTATCAATCGAAGGACTAAATCTACTCGGTATTAATTGTTCAGATTTAGAGCGCTTCGTTGCTATGGACTTAGCTTAGATTGACTCTAGAAATTAATCCAATATTTTCGTTTAATTCTCAGTATTTATTTAAAAAATATGTAGATTAAAGTCGTAATATAAATGAAATACCATTCTATAAATTATTGATTTTAATAAAATTTATAAAATAAGCATTTGTACACTTTTAACACAATTTGAGTGATTCTTATTCATTAGACTTAAGTATCAAGCTCACAATTACGTTTAATTTTTCTTCAAACATCTTTAGATTTTAACCTTCAATTGACTTTTCTGACAGAGCATCGTTAATAAACTGTTAGTTTTAAATGAATATTTTTTAAACTGTGAACCATATTGATGGAATTACCAATAAAGCATTTAAATTGAGATAAACCTAAAAACAATTTAGAACATAGCATGGTAATTTCAAAAACAACTAAAGCCCTATTTCTTAAATAAATGTATAGGGTCTGTCTTATGACAAAAAAAACGTAAATTTGATGAATATATGTTAAATTCTGCTGAAAAAATCAGCATAAAAACACACAAACCTAAGCGCTTATGGCATAATTCCCCACGATTTCAAAAATTTATTTTCGGTATTTTTTTTATGAATCTTGAGCGGGTTGATCTCAATCTATTAATTTACTTAGATGTTCTTTTGCGAGAGAAGAATGTTACACGTGCAGCAGAACAATTGGGTGTTACTCAGCCTGCAATGAGTAATATTTTACGTCGTCTTCGTAACTTATTTAATGATCCGCTTTTAATTCGCTCTTCTGAAGGAATGACTCCTACAGAAAGGGCTTTAGAACTACAGCCTCGTATTCGTGATGCTCTTTCTGATCTATCTATGATCTTAGAACCACGAACAGAATTTAGACCTTATACGTCAAACCGTGTTTTCCGCATCATGACTTCAGATTATGCTGAAGCTACACTTGTGCCTCGCTTAGTTAAGGCTCTGCGTTCAGAAGCACCAAATGTTGTTTTAGATTTTCTAACACCTAGTGATGTATCTTATCGTGATATGGAACAAGGTAAAGTTGATCTTGCCATCAACCGTTTCAACGAAATACCGCAAAGTTTTCATCAGGTTCTGGTGTGGCGTGACAGCTTTTCATGCTTACTGAATAATAAGCATCCTGCCGTCAATAATTTGAATCTTAAAAGTTATCTAGATGCGCAACATATCTGGGTTTCTAAAACTGGGATGGGTGTAGGATTTGGTGTTAACCCAGAGAAACAAGCCGGTTTAGGTTGGATTGATCAAGCTTTAGAGCGTATTGGTCAAAAACGCAAAATTTCGGTATTTACACGTCATTATCAAATGCCAGGTTTATTAGCGTCTAATGTCGATCTCATTGCGACATTACCGACGAAAATCGCTCGCCTACAAGCTAAAAGTCAAAACTTGATGCTCAAAGACCCTCCTTTTTACATTCCTGAATTTGAACTCAAAATGGCGTGGTGCCCTCTATTACATCATCATCCTGCTCATCGTTGGTTACGTCAGTTGATTTTATATGTTGCTCGTCAAATGACTGAGGAAGAAAATCGTGAATTTCTTTCAAATAACAATACCCACTTCTCACAATTTTGATTGAGTAGAGCTGATTTAAATCAATACTTTAAAATTTTTTACTCAATAACTATGATATTGAGGTAGTGTAAAAATTCACTACCTCTATGTTTTTTGTGATAAAACTTTCCTCATAAATAATTTAAAAACAAAGGTGTTCGTGTGAGCCTCTTTCAGAATTTCGTGATCATTATGATTTTGATTGCTGGAGCTGGATTCTTATCATTAAGTGAAATCGCACTTGCAGGATCACGTAAAGTGAAACTGAAAATTTTGGCTGAGTCTGGTGATGATCGTGCACAAAAAGTGCTTACGCTTCAAGAGAATTCAGCTGATTTCTTTGCTGCCTCGCAAATCGGCTTAAATGCTATTGCAATTTTGGGGGGGATTTTAGGTGAAGCTGCATTTAGACCTTATTTTGTGATTTTGGTCGATCGTTTCTATGATGGTCCTTGGTCACAATCAATTGGTTTTGCATTGTCATTTACTTTAGTGACATCACTGTTTATTTTATTTGCTGATCTTATGCCTAAACGATTGGCAATGATTGCACCTGAAAAAATCGCTGTCTCTTTAATTAATCCTATTCAGGTATTCATTACTGTTTGTCGTCCATTAGCTTGGTTTATCAATGCAATTGCCAACCTCTTATTCCGTTTATTCAAAGTAAATACTACTCGTGATGATAATATTACTTTTGATGATATTTCCGCGGTAATGGATGCAGGAGCACAAGCAGGTGTCTTACAAAAACAAGAACATCACTTTATTGAAAATGTATTTGAACTTGAAGAACGAAATGTTCCTTCGAGCATGACTACACGTGAAAACGTAGTTTTCTTTACCATCAATGAATCAGAAGAAAGTATTCGTCAAAAACTGGCTGAATTTCCCTATTCAAAATATTTAGTCTGCAATGAAAATATTGATCAAGTGATTGGCTATGTTGATGCTAAAGATATCTTGATTCGTATTTTAAATAATCAAAAATTTAATCAGTTGAATGAATCCACTATCCGTAATGTATTAACGATACCAGATACACTTACACTGTCAGAATTACTTGATCGCTTCAGATCTAGTAAAGAAAAGTTTGCCGTTGTGATCAATGAATATGCCTTGGTGGTTGGTGTTATTACCCTATCTGATATTATGATTACCGTGATGGGTGACTGGGTTACGCCAACGGATGAAGATCTTCAAATTATCAAGCGGGATGATCATTCTTGGCTGATTGAAGGCAGTACACCCATTGAAGATGTCAAGCATGCATTAGAAATTGATGAAATGCCTGATGATGAAAACTATGAAACTTTAGCTGGGTTTATGATGTTTAAACTTCGTAAGATTCCACGTCCTGCTGATAGTGTAGTATTTAATGGTTATAAATTCGAGGTGGTCGATGTTGACCATTTTAAAATTGACCAACTACTCGTGACCAGATTACTTGATGAAAAAGCAGAATTAGAATCAACTGTTGAATAAGACACTATCCACCACTCAGGTGGATTTTTTTATTCAGTTTATCTAATTAAACTTGAGATTTTTCGCCTTCAAAAATTATTAAAATTAGAATTTATACTCAACTTTTATTACAACTATCACACTTAAAAATCATGCTTAATGTCTCCAATCACAAAATATAAATTCTAAACTTATGAATTTTAACTACTATTTTTTATAAAAATTATGGTTATTTTAATATTTTCTAAACAATATTTAGTTTAATCATAAATTTCTCTAAGATGGTCGGCGTTTTCGAAGATAACAAATACTGTAATAGAAACAATATTGATTAAAACGCTAATCTAAGGATAGATCCATGTTGACCTTGCTTGGTTTGGGCATGATTTTGTGCTTTATGTACCTCATTATGTCTAGACGTATGACTCCCCTCGTCGCACTCACGCTTATTCCCGTTCTTTTTGCGCTAATTGCATATGGATTAGGTTTTTTTGTAGATAGTTTGAACCATATTCAACTTAATGAACTTGGTGAAATGATGTTAGATGGTGTTAAAAAGTTAGCACCTACCGGCGTCATGTTGCTATTTGCTATCTTGTATTTTGCCATCATGATTGATACAGGTTTATTCGATCCATCAGTGAAATTTATTCTCAGATTGGTAAAAGGTGATCCCCTCAAAGTAGTATTAGGTACGATTACCTTAACATTGATCGTGTCTTTAGATGGTGATGGCTCTACCACTTATATGATCTGTGTTGCTGCCATGTTACCGCTTTACAAGCGATTAGGCATGAGCCCTTTAATTATGGCCTGTCTCATGATGTTAGCCAGTGGAATCATGAATTTAACGCCATGGGGTGGACCTACTGCACGTGCGGCAAGTGCACTCCATGTAGATCCTAGCGATGTGTTTGTTCCTATGATTTTACCGATGCTGTTCGCCATTGGTTGGTTGTACTTTTTAGGAACCATGTATGGCCGAATGGAGCGAAAAAGATTAGGCATCATGGAATTGGATATTAGCCATGGCGACAATATTCAAATTTCATCAAACCCAGAGGCAAATCGAGCGCATTTGAGATGGTTCAATGGATTATTGACTCTTGCACTAATGGCCAGCCTAGTCATGGGTATTTTGCCTATGCCTATTTTATTTATGATTGCATTGTGTATTGCTTTAGTCGTGAACTATCGTGATATTGATATGCAAAAAAGCTTAGTCGCTCATCATGCTGGTAGTGCTTTAAATGTCGTTGGTATTATTTTTGCCGCTGGTATTTTTACAGGTTTACTCACTGGCACGGGTATGGTCGATGCCATGTCAAAAGAGTTAGTAGCGATTATTCCAGATAGTATGGGTCCATATTTGGCACCAATCACAGCCGTTTTAAGCATGCCTTTAACGTTCTTTATGTCAAATGATGCTTTTTACTATGGTGTTCTGCCCATCTTATCTGAAGCTGCAGCACATTATGGCATCTCTCCTGTGGAAATGGCTCGTGCATCGATTGTTGGTCAACCCGTTCATCTGCTCTCACCCTTAGTTCCATCTACCTTTTTACTCTGCGGGCTTGCTGGGATTGAGTTTGGTCAACACCAAAAATTTACCATTAAATGGGCGATTATTACGTGCTTAGTGATGCTTGCAAGTGGATTAATATTTGGGATGTTCCCATTCTATTCTGCTATTTAATCGTATCTCGAGTTTCGGAGTGATTTTTTGATCACTCCAATCTCTTATTTATAAAGACTTATTGAGCTTGAGTCTCATTCCAAATATTCAAGTTCCCCATGTTAGATAGAAGTTGATACCTCACCACTAAAAACTCTGTCAACAAGGTGGAATAATTCATTTTTGCTTCACTCAACACATTCTGAGCATTAAGCACTTCGAGTAAATTTCCTACACCCGCTTTATAACGTCCTTGGGCGACTTCATAGGCTTCTGAAGCACTTTGATTCAATATCGTTAGCGCCTTAATATTGTCATGGATTGCATTTAGCTCATTATAGCTTTTCCAGATTTCAGCATTAATTTCAAGCTTCAATCTTTCTTGCTCTAATTGCTTTAATTTTAAGTTTTCTTGAGCAACGACAATTTGATTTTTTCGATTATAACCATCAAACAATGGGAAATTGACTTGCACACCTGCTTGTAGAGATTGGCGATCACTGCCATAACTGTCACTCGTTTGTTTTTGCTGATCATAAATGCCGTTAAAACTAACAGATGGATATCTAGACCGCTGTATTGCCTTAATTTTATTTTCAGCTGCGAGTGAATCATATTGTGCAGCTTTAAACTTTGGATGCATTTTTTCAGCATCCTGAATGAGGATTTCAATCGGTTTAAGATCTAGCTCTTTTGGAATTTTTAATTGATTATTAATTTTGAAATTTTGGTATGCAGGCTCACCCATTAATGATGCTAAAAGTCCTTTTGCTATTTTTAAATCACCTGAAAATTTAGTTTGATCTGACTTTACTTTCGCCAAATTTGCGGACATTTGTAATGCATCTGATTTGATACCAACACCCGCACGATATCGAGCATTTGCAATTTCATAGTTTTTTTCTGCAAGTACAACCAACTCATTAATATTATTTAACTTTAACTCAGCCTGAATAATTTGATAATAAGTCGAAATCGTTTTGATGATCATATTTTGCAAAGCAACATCATGCTGTGCCAAAGACATCGCTAATAATTTTTCGGCTTCTTCTGCTTGATAAAATCGACTACCAAAATCATAAAGTAGCCAATTGGCTCTTATTCCAAGTCCGTAACGGCGTAAGTCAGTGTCATAACTCAAAACAGGACGATCTTTTACTTGATTATCATCACGTGACCAATCGTAATTCAAGGTGCTATTCACTTGAGGATAATAATTTGCTTTAGAGATTTTAAGCTGAGCAGCTTGAATACGCGTTTGTACCCAAGTACTTTTTGTCTCAGGATTACGACAAACTGCACGTTCAATGGCATCAATCAGTTCTATTGGCTGTTCATTCTTGAGATTATTTTGAGATAAACAATATTGAGGTTGACTTAACATTTTCTGATTTTGAAGATCAAGTGACACATTTTGATTGAGTTGTTGTTCTATTTCCTTACGTTTTGTCTCATTCTCACGGGCTTTACGCTGAACCGTGAGCTCATCAAACCATAATGTCTCGCGCTGTTTTTTTAGATTTGGAGTCAGTTTTGACAACCAACTCTCTGCATAAGCCAACGAACTATGTCCGAATAGTGACCCAACAACAATGAAAGCGATGTATGTAATTTTCATTTAGATTGCAAATCCTTGGTCAACATATCACGGACAATCACGCCATCTTGTAAAGCGATAATCCGCTCAGCAGATGAAATCGTTTCTGGACGGTGTGCAATAATCAATTTGGTAATATTTAAATGCTTGAGATTTGCATTGACCTCTTGTTCTTTTAATACGTCTAAACTACTGGTCGCCTCATCCATAAATAAAATCTTTGGTTTTTTATAGATAGCACGAGCCAATAAAATTCGTTGTTTTTGTCCTCCTGACAACATATTACCAATATCACCTACTAAGGTTTGATATCCCATTGGCATACGGCTAATGTCATCATGAATTGCGGCATAGGCTGCACATTCTTGTACCCATTGCATGTCTGGATTTGAATCAAAAAAGCAAATGTTTTCTGCGATTGAACCAGCAAATAGAATGTCATCTTGTAACACTGTCGCGACTTGATCTCGCACAGCGTTTAATCCTAATTGTTCAAAGTCACGCCCCATGATTTTGACTTCACCTTCATTCTGCTTAAATACGCCTAACAGAACATGTAGCAATGTGGTCTTACCGCAACCTGTTTCCCCGACAATGGCGACAGATTGATTTTGGGGAATCTTAAAACTAATCCCCTTGAGTACATAAGGGTCATTTTCTGAATATTTAAAGTGCAGATTTTCGACTTCAATTGCATTATCAACCTGATCTACATTTGTGATTTCAGCATCACCGTATAATTTTTCTTGTTCTGTTAACACAATATCGGATAAACGCTCTACATCAATTTGAAGCATTTTAACTTCGATAAACTTATCGATTAGTCCTGCAACCCGACTATCAAATTGGCCTTTATACGCCATAAATGCCATCAGCACACCAACTGTAAAATTACCCTCCAATACCAATGTGGCACCTAACCAAATAATTAGAATGTTCTGAATCCCAAATAGCACTCCATTTGCCAATGAGAATCCCAACCCCAGCTTTTGGGTCGTTAATCCAGCATTGACTTGATTGACCATAAGATTTAACCAAGTCGAACGGCGAACATCTTGTCGTTGGAACAGTTTTATGGTTTTAGCTCCACGCACAGTTTCCATAAAATGGCTGCTTTGCTTCGCTGCATGAATAATCTGCGCTTCAGTCGCTCGTTTCAAAGGTGCATACCAAATCCATCGGATTAAGGCGTATAAGCCCATAGTAAAAATTGCAATCCAAGCTAACTTCGGACTGTATACAAACATTAAAATCAACGTAAATACAGTCATTAATCCATCAAGAATCGCAGCTAAGAACGTTGTGGTGAGCGTGGTTTGAATGTTTCCAATTGATCCAAATCGTGAAACAATGTCACCGAGTGATCGTCTTTCAAAATAAGAGACAGGAACATTAATCATGTGATTAAAGACGTTGGCTTGCCACTGCACACTTAAATGTGTGCTCATATACATCATGATCCAAGAACGAAGTAGCCCGATAAACTGCTGAAGTAACATTAACATGCCAAAGCCAATAGCCAGTATCGTTAAGAGATCCCGATCTGCAGATACGATCACATGGTCGATCACCCATTGCATAAAGAATGGGCTAATTAATGAAAAAACTTCTAAGGCTAAAGCCAAGATCAAAATTTGCCCGAGAGATTTCCATAAACCACGAACATGACCAATTAGACCTTTAAGCTGAATCTGATTTTTATCTTCTTTTTTTTCAAATTCAGTATCTGGCCAAAGCTCTAATGCAACACCCGTAAAATGTTCAGATACCTCATTGAGTGTCAGTACACGTTTACCAAATGCTGGATCTAAAATCGTGACTTTATTGGCACTGACTTCTTGCAACACCACAAAGTGGTTGAAATCCCAATGTAAAATACATGGGGTTTTAAGCTGATCTAAATCTTCTAAATCCAGCTTTAATGGGCGTGTTACCATTTTCAACTGATTACTAATTTTGATCAGCTGATTGAGATTTGAACCCTTTTGAGAAACTGAAAAACGGCGTCTTAACGTTAATAAATCAGACTCATAGCCATAATAATGCGCAATCATCGCAATACAGGCTAATCCACATTCTGTCGCTTCCGTCTGTAAAATGGTTGGAATTTTCCGTCCAAATCCAAGAGAAATTTTGTCTAATATCTGCATGTTATTTCTTCTTATATCTTGCCCGTGATGCTATATAACGGTTCGAGTACCCATTCATATAGTTTTCTTTTTTCTTGCATGATATCTGCATCAAAGGCCATGCCCACTTTAAGAGGCTTACTTTCACCATAGGCTTTTACAAACTGTTGTTCTAATTTGACTTTGACTAAATACACAGGTTCACTTTGGTTAAATGTTACACCCTGACTTAACTCGCCTAAATTGGTCAGTTCTTGTGGGTTCATCGTCGTCGCTGAGATTGAATGAATCACACCTTCACCTTGACCAAATTTTTGGTAAGGATAGGCTTGAAAACGAAGTTTTACGGTTTGACCAGTCCTTATAAATCCAATTGCTGAACTGGGTACAAAAAGATGTGCTTCTAAATAAGAAGGCGTCGGAACAATATTCATAACAGGAATATTAGGAGAAATAAACTGACCAACCTCTGCATTAATCGATGCTATTTTTCCTGTCGCATTGGCTTGTAATAGCAAACTATCCCGCGCTTTATTTTCTAAAAATTCTTGCTGATTCGAAGCTAATTGACGATCGACCAAAGTCAGCTCACTTTCCAACTTCGATGCTAGTCCTTGCTGAGCCAATAATTTATTTTCTAATTCAGCTTGTTTAGTATTTTTTTCACGCTCATAACTCTGTAATGCAACTTTTAGGCTGATATAGTTATCTTGCTTCAGTTGATATTCTTCAATCGAAATATATTCTTTATCTTTTAAATCTCGATAACGATGTGCATTTTCTTGTGCAAGTGCTAGACGTTGGCGTTGCTCGGCAATTAAGCCATCTAATTTTATTAAATCTAAACGTATAGATTGAATTTCTGCATTTAATTGTTGAACATTATTTAAATGTAAGTCTTTTAGTTTATTTTTTTCAGTATCTAAACTTTGTTTTTTTAACTCAATTTGTTTTTGTACAGACTCATTATAGTTACCTGTACTATTATAACGCGTCATTTTTAATGTAATTAATGGTGTCCCTTTCTCCACTAATTGACCTTCTTTGACGAATTTTTCACTGACTGTACCCCCTTCAGCACTATAAACTCGGATTAAACCTGTATTAGGAATCAATAATCCTTTAACACTCGTCCTCTTCGTATAGCTTCCAAAAAAAATAAAACTCACTAATAAAACAGTAAAAATGGCGACAACAATCGTGAGTACCGTAAATGAAAATGGTCGAATCAAAATGACTTCACCAATCCACTTTGACTTTTGTGCATCAATCGCTTTGTCTCTAAACAGCTTATTTGTCATATATATTTGTAATTAATTTTTCAAGTACGGGTTTTTATATTGAATTTTCATCAAGTTGACTACATTTCAACAGCGTGCTTAAAAGAGACAAACACAAACCAAAAGTTTTCAATAAAATAGTCATGATCTGTGTTGTCTCCTGTTCTATCCCACACTTCGCTCAGCTAAATCTGCTTTGAATAAACTCAGTTGGATACTGATTTCAATAGATTAAAAACGAAGCGTTCATCTTGTTTTATTTCAAAACTCGATTGACTAAAGGTGCTGTGAACAAAGCATGAGGATCATATTGCTTTAAAATATGACTACTCGACTGAATGGTTAAATGATTAGATTGACCCTGAGCATGGACGCGTGGAATTTCGTAATCGATATAAGTTGAACTATCCCAAGCTTTTTGATTGGTATAGCCCCACCCTTTAGACCATTCTGGTCGCATCAAAGAATCACCTTGATAACGTTGTGACATCCACTCCTCAACTTCTGTGTAAAATTGCGCTGAGAATGGCGTACCTGGCAAGGTTAAAATATCAAACCAAACGGCACAGTCCCATTCAGGATGATCAGGACAAGGTTTAATGGCTGATAATGCTGCTGTTTGAGCGCCGTGAACAATTGAATCTTCTGGATGATCCAAGCCCGTAACTCTAATTTCAACAGGTCCATTCATTGGGAAACGACCCATTTTTTGATATTGCTTCATCTTAATGCCGAAATAATCACAAAAATCAGCAATAACCCGTTGAACGTTTGCACGACTGGTAATGACAGCATAGCCATTTGCCGTAACACGCAAAGTTGTTGGTTTGACATACAGTAAAACGTTTTTTGACGTTCCCCATAAATCATAAGTTTGAGTGGAAGCCAAACCACCAGTCAAAATCGTCGTGATTCCAGATAATGGCGTACCATTTAAACCTAGTTTAGAGATTTCATACTGAGTAAAACCGAAGGTTGGCGTGAGATAAGTACTTTTATTGACGATGATTTTATGAATCAAATCAGTAATAGGTTTGATCAAATTATCTGAGAACCAATAATTGAATGGTTTGACTGTCTGTCGAGCAGTCAAAGGACGATACGGAGTAACAGTCCAAACTTTTAACCAAGGATAATCGGTGAATGGAAACCAAATTGCTTCTGCACGACCAGATTTATCCAGAAAATGAGAGAAGGTACGTCCAGCATGCTTATCTTGAGCGAATAGCTCATTGATATGAATGTCGGTATAGCTTTCACAACGAATATATTGATTTTTTGACGTTTGTAATTGTGCAGATAAAATAAATGCACGACCTATATGAACTAAAAATGCACGAATTTCTGGATCATTTCGCAGGAAGGTTTTCGCAACATATCGACCTTCTCGTTGGTCGAAAACAGCAGCAGTGATCGATACCACTAAATTACTGATCGAACCATAAGTTTGACCTTCTTGTTTTATTTCCCCTACGGCAGGTACACCTGTGCCATGACCATCAATGGCCAACACACCACCCAAAGTTAAATCTCCAGGTGCGGGCACTGCTACAAATCCACGATTACGGTATTCCATTGCGGTTAACAATGCTTCCATTTGAATGCCTGCTTCGGCAGTCACAATACCTTTTGCATCAATACTGACTTTGTTGATATGCGTTGGCATATCAATCAATAAAATTTTAGTAATCTTGTCTTGATCATCCAACAATAAAGGTGACCAATTATGTGACATCCCTTTGGGTCTGACTTTATAGCCATTTTGATATGCCCAGTTAATGGCTTTTAAAACTTGTTCTTGATTTCTCGGTGATGCTGTCCATGCATTTTCATAACGAGATTCCCCAGACCAATTTTCATATTTCTGTTTAAAAATTGAGATTTCAGTTGGGAAATTTACTAATCTTTCTTGTAAAGGAAAAAACCAAGCTTCTGCCTTTTGTGTTGGAAGCCATGCTGAAACAGCACCAACAGCAGCTAAGCTACCCATTGTTTTTAGAAAGTTTCTTTTATCGTGATCTATTTGTTCTGATGAATTCTGCATTGTTATAGCCACCAAAAGTTTAGCTTTATTATTTCTGTTACTGAAAGCAGACCAGTACTCATGACCAGTCTGCCTTTAACACTTTATTTAAAACTTATGAAAGCCAAGCACGAACGCCATTTAAAGTCGGAAGAAGTTTATATTGACCTTCTGCCTTTTCTTTTTCGTAATGGTTTGGAGTTTCAGCTACATCGCCACCAAGTGCACGACCAAGACCAATTAATGTTTTTGATGCCACTAAACCAGTAGTATCAGCAGCTTGGTGTACTAGCCCTAAACCTACTGCACTAAATACAACACCAACTGATGAAATCAGTTTTGAATTAAGTGTTTGATTGAATAAGTTCACACCGTGGATGATTGAGTCACCAATCAATGTTCCAGCACCAGATACTTCATTGATTTCTTCTTGCTTTAATTCTACTAAGCTCATGATTAAAACCTCGTTATAAAGAATTTATGTTAGATACACCTAACTTTTGTTAAGCACTTTTTAATATACAGAATGAATTGTGTATCTATAATGAAAACTGTATGACACTATTTAATTATTTTGTGATTTATTTAACATTAATTTTGATAATTCGATTGACTCAATATTCTTGAAAATAACAGCCCAATTTCAAATAATAGATAGATCATTGTGCCCCCAATCGCCATTGATAATATGTCTGGCGGCGTTACAAACATGGCAATAAAAAAACAAAAGATAAAAATGTAAGGTCTATTTTTTTGGATGGTCTCAATGTCTACTAATCCAAAATACACCGTGATCATAATGACCAATGGCACTTGAAAAATCAGCCCTAAGACGAAGAAAAACTTAATACAAAACAATAAGTATTGTTGAATATCTGTCATAGGGGTCACACTATCTGGCGAAACTCCAATAAAGAATCCCAATACAGCGGGCAGAATAAAAAAGTATCCCAGTGCAATGCCCGAGTAAAACAACACAATACTTGAGGGAAAAAAGAAAAAGAAAATTTTACGTTCTTTCAGATAAAGCGCATGTTTTAAAAAAACATATAATTTATAAAAAATAAAAGGAAAAAGGATGATCAGCGTGACAAAAAATACCAACTTAATGGGTGCTACAAATGTACTGGTAATATCTGTCGCAATCATATGCGCATTTGCAGGTAATTTAGCTTGTAGAGGCAGTGCGATCGCGTTATAAATTTTGTTCGCGAATGGCACTAATCCAACAAAAATAACTAAAAAGCCGATAACGACATGAATTAAATTTCGCCTAAATTCTTCAAAATAATCAGAAAAATGACTCAGTGTTTTTTTGAGGTCGGAAGTTTCAGACATATCTCACTCCCATTACATGTATATCAACACACGACCAATGCGCTAAATGAGTCATTAGAAAATCTGTTTTATAAGGTGCTGGAACATAAAACTTTTGTATTGGGAAATATTGTTTTTGTTTCTGATCAATTTGATCATCTAGATGCACGAAATATTCCTGCATTTGAGTTTCAAGCTGTTTAACATTCTGAATTTCGTCTTTTAATTCTTCACGAAGTTGATGAAGCTCAAGTTCTAGATCTACTTTCTGTTTAATATCGGATTTTATTTCACTTATTTTTTTCAAGCTTCGAAGCGCAAAACGAATCGCATCGGGTAAACGATCAGGACCCAAGACCACAATTACAATCAGTCCAAGAAAGAGTAGTTCTCCAAACCCAACATCAAACATAGGTTAAAACACCACAATATTGCTTTGAATATTGTTTAAAAAAGATTATTGATGAGTGTCTTTTTTATCTTCGCGAACAGCATCTTTAAAATCTTTTACAGCGCCGCCGACATCTTTGCCAAAATTCTTTAATTTAGCTGTACCGAAAATGACCAAAATAATTATGGCAAATAGTGCGATATGACCAATTGAAAGACCCATCATTATAGTTATCCTTATTTTTTAATATTGCTTAATAATAACAGACCAACAATGCATAGAACTCTTGAAATGTCTAACAATCTCAGCATACATATTTGAGTCTGTTAAGATTTTTTATTCTGCTTTCAAAATATAAGCTACTGATAAAAGTAAAAAAACCGATTTAAGCCTTTGCTTAAATCGGTTTTCAGTCACTTGGTTCGCTAAACTACGTTTTCAATTCTTCGTTTAACTTGAATAATAAAGTATTAGCGACCATAGATTTCTAAAAGTTTATCTAAAGTTGCTTGATAATGAATATCGATATCTTCAGCTAAAATAGCATACGCATTATCTAACTGAACCATTGGCCAGCCTTCTTTCCAAAACGGAAAAATATTGTGTAGATCACGCGTTACGATTGCTTCTTCGCGTGTAATCGCCTGTGCAACCTGCGATAAAACTTGTGCTGTTTCAGCACCATCAATCTCAAGATAATCAATACCACGCGCTTTAAGAATACGAATTCTGTCTTTTTTATATTTAATTTTTTTTGCTTGTGCTTCATTTAAACCTAAAGCAAGTGTCACTGCTTCAACAAACTTTTCTTCAAAAGATTGATGTAATGCAACCAAGGCTTTTTTATGTGCTTCCTGACGCCCCTCTTTACCACCACTACGAATCAGTTTATTCGCCTCAACATTAAGTTCGTCAGATTTCATAGACTGTAAAATATCTAAAATTTCGATATCACTTAAAGATTCAGCATTGTGGTGTGTCATGGGAGTACTTCAATTCAACTTAATCTTGCATTTTCTCATAATTCAACACAAATACATAATCTAATTCAAATTGAATCGATAAGCTTTCAAATGATTCTAAATATTTGGAATTATACTTCTGAGTTTTAATGCAATATTAAAGTCAAAACGATGGGTAGTGTGATTGCAGCACCGATAATTTGCAGACTAATTATGCCAGCCATTAATTGACTGTCACCACCCAATACTTTTGTCAGAATATAAGCAGCTGAAGCCGTTGGTAATGCAAAATATAAAATAAAGATTTGCGTCTCTAAAGCATTGAAGCCCAGCATTTTACAGACCAGCCAAGCCAAAATCGGCATTAAACATAAACGCGATAGCGTGTTGATCATTAGAGGTAATGATTCTTTTTTAAGAGCCACAAATTGCAATGCAGCACCGACACACATTAGTCCCATAGGTAAGCTACATATCGCAAGTTGGTAAATTAATGACTCTGCACCTTTCCATAATGGCAGCCCGGATACATTGTAGAGCACCCCAACCAGACAACCTAAAATTAAAGGATTTTTGAGTAACGATATAATCACTGCGCGAAAATTCATATTTTCATGATCGGTCAGTGCCAATACCGAGATGATATTCACAACAGGAATACTGATCGCCAACAGTAATGCAAAAATCGTCATGCCTTCTGCTGGAAAAAGCGAAGCAACAACTGCTAAACCAATATAGGTATTAAAACGTACATTACTTTGAACATAGACTCCAAATCTTCGTGTTGGGGTCTGAAAAATTCTTTTTAAAATATATAAAACCGCACAAGCAATTGGAAAGACCACGAGTAAAATGACTAAAATTTTACTCACCATCTCCATATGAATATCAGCTTGAGCCAAATTACCAAAAAGCATGGCAGGAAAAAACACAAAATAGTTAAGTTTCTCTGCACCCGCCCAAAACTCGTCTGTTAAATATGATTTCTGTTTAAGAAAATATCCAATTAATATGAGTCCTATCAGCGGCACTAAGGATAAAACAATGCTGTACATAAATGATGAGCCTAATCGAGTGCAGATCGCTCAGCCCTAATACGCTCAATCAACCACAGTAGTTTATTGCATGCATTTTGAACTGATCATTTTATATTACACTGCATCAAGCTGATCGTCTCAAAAATTCATCATTTACATCATGCATTGACTTGTTTTATATACGCTAAAATTTCAGGCAAAGTCTGAATTGTTTTATTTAAGGGCGGTTGATGTTCAGCTAAGGATTGGTGGAACCCCGCCAAATATAGTCCATCTAATCCAGCCTGAGTAGCAGCCCAATAATCATTCACTGGATGATCACCAACATAAAGACAATGGTCAGGTGCAATTCCTAATTGTTGACAAGTCATATGAAATATTTCTGCTTGAGGCTTTGACACACCTGCCTTCTCAGAACTCATGATTACATCAAAATAATGCGCGATTCCTAAACCTTCGATAATTTTGTGTCGAGTGAAATGTCCTCCATTCGAAATGATTGCCAACTTAAATCCCTCGCTTCTAAGCTGATCAAGCGTCTGAATAGCATTTGGCATCATGACTGCGTTTAGTCCAAATTGATTAAACCAATAGTCACTTAATTCATCTAATTCTGGTGCTTTTTTCCATTTCAACTGATTGAGTAATGCATGAGCGACGGAACCACCAATGGTAGGTGCAGTCATTCTTTCTCGGATGGGATAGCCACCATGATCAATATATCGAATCGTTTCGAGAATCTCAGCTTGCGCAGACGAGGCAGATTGATCGATTTGCTGTTTATAAGTATTAAATAATGCCCGACTAAAAGTTTGAACACTTAAATCTCGGTGTGTCAGTGTATTGTCCAAATCAAAAATAACAGCTTGAATTTTCATAGTGCTTAGAGGAGTGTATTCATTTGCCCATGCTATCAACTCTCCGCAATCTCGATTATTCCTTTTTATTTCATCCTAAGCATGAAAATGAATAAAAGATAGATTACAGACTAATTCCATTGATGTTTATTTTGAACTGTATACCGACTCCATACTAAAATTGGTATGAATAAAAATAATCCTAATATACAGATCAAAATGAGATATGAGGTATAACCAAGCCAATCGCCTAATATGCCACTCAAGGTATACAGTGCTCCCGCAATAGAAGCCATCAATGCGACTTGGAAAGTAAAATCTGTTCCTGCAAATTCTTTCCGACTGTATTGCATCACCAAGGTTAGAATAATCACCAATAACATCGCAGCGAACATATCTTCTAAAGCATTGATGATATAGATCCACACGACGTTCAATTCAGAAGGTCGAGCCTCATAATGCGATAACCATGCAAATCCAATGAGACTCAATAATTTAAGCAGTGAAAAAGTAATTAAAGCACTTTGACGCGAATAAAACCTAAGTAGCCAACCTGCAATACCTGCTCCGATCAAAGCAGCAAATGCTCCAAGCATGGTCACATTGACACCAATTTGCGTCTTAGATAGTCCTAAATCGACCAACAATGGTTTAAGAATAGGTCCAGACAATCCATCCGTCACTTTAATGCTACACAATACAAAAAACCAAAGTCTGAGTTCTCGATTTTGAAAAAAATATTTTAAGTAATGACTTAAAGCTTTCACGAAACTTTGAGTTTTAGATGATGAATCATCATCTTGATGATTATTGATGCTTTGTGAAGTATGTTGAGGCTCACGATACAATAATACGGGTAGCGTATTAAATGCCACCAAAATAGCCAAGCATAAAAAAGTGGTTTGCCAAGTCAATGCATCTAATACCCACAATATCGCACCGCCTCCCACAATAAAGCCCAACCTTGAACCAATCACTTGGAACATATTGCCTAAATGCTGTTGTTCACCTTTTAGAATATTCACAGCTAAGCCATCGGTTGCTATATCTTGAGTCGCTCCGATACTATTCATCATCAACAATGCCACGAAAAATCCAAAGAGATATTGAGGTTGATTCAGTGATTGAATGGGGATAAATGATAAGATAATCAATGTGATAATTGTGAGTAACTGAGTGGGTATAATCCAACTGCGGTAATGCCCTTGATTGAACAAATGATGGCGATCAACCAATGGAGCCCATAAAACTTTGAGTGCCCACGGAGCCATCAGCAATCCAAATCCACCAATATGCGTTAAGGAAACACCTTCAGCACGCAGAATCACGGGCAAAGCATGTGTCATAAATCCTACTGGCAATCCTTGCGCCCAATAGAGTGAAAATAAAAGCACATACATTTTGGTATTTGGTGACATGAAAGAGGTATCCTGCAACTGATGTTTTCTTAATCAATCCGTATTGAGATGTCCTTGTCACTTGATTCTTATTCTGCCAATGTATCTCATACACAAGGTCTTTATAATAAGTTTAAAAAGCAATTATACAACGCACAATGAACAATAGATTTCCAAAATTACCATCACAAGTTCCTCAACGCGGTTCAAAGTTGAGTCGAGCAGCGTTCAAACAGCTTTATCTTCGACAAGGCTGGTCTTTTGAAGGAGAATTTCCAAATTTTCCCAAAGCTGTCGCAATTGTGTCCCCCCATACATCAAATTATGATGGACTGTATGCCTTTCTCGCGATGCTTGGCATTGGCATTGAAGTCACAATCTTTGGAAAAGATAGTCTGTTCAAATCTCCACTCAAACATTTACTCAAATGGATCGGGGTGATTCCGGTAAAACGCGATACCCCCCAAGGCTTGACTCAACAAATTGTTCAAGCTATTCATAAACGAGATAGAATTTGGGTGGCAATGGCACCTGAAGGTACACGAAAAAGTGCTAAAAACATTCGCAGCGGTTTTTATCACATTGCCTTAGGTGCAAATATACCAGTGGTAATGTTTGCATTTGATTATGATCATAAAATCATTCGATGTTTAGGAAGCCTCGAAATGACGGGAGACTATGAATCTGATCTGCACAAAATATTAGAATATTATCGTGGAAAAATTTCTCCTAAAAATATAAGTCGTTTAGCATTACCCTTTAAAGAACTTTTGTAAAAATGCTAGAAAAATAGACAGCAATCTGTTGAGATATGCCTAAAATTTTGACACTTTTTAACAGATTAATGTCTATGTCATTGCTCCTCAATCTTCCCAAAATCAGCTTCATTGGCCTGAGTTTATTGGCGCTATCAGGCTGTAACTCTACTGTAAAAAATCCTACACAATCCACTCAAATTCAAGCACGCGAGCCAGTGATCGCCATTGCTCTAGGCGGTGGTGGTGCAAAAGGTTTTGCGCATATTGGTGTATTAAAGGTTTTAGAATCTCATGGTATAAAACCCAAAATTGTTACGGGTACAAGTGCTGGAAGTTTTGTCGGTAGTATTTATGCTTCAGGCAAATCTCCCTATCAACTACAGCAAATTGCACTTCAGCTGAAAGAATCCGATATTCGTGATTTAACTTTAAATCGACAGGGTGTGGTCCTCGGTCAAAAGCTCCAAGATTATGTCAATCGACAGGTTGGGAACAAACCGATTGAACAATTCCCGATTCGATTTGCTGCAGTTGCCACACGTTTAGATAATGGTAAACGCGCTGATTTCGTCAAAGGTAATACAGGTCAAGCCGTAAGAGCGTCATGTAGTATCCCTAACGTCTTTGTTCCAACAACGATTGGCAAAACCAAATATGTTGATGGTGGACTCGTGAGTCCAATTCCAGTTCAAACTGCCAAAAATATGGGTGCAGATATTGTGATAGCAGTTGATATTTCTGCACGCCCTGCAGGCAATAAGCCGATGAGCATGTGGGGACTGTTGGATCAAACGATTAATATTATGGGTCAACAAAGTATCAATACTGAACTCAATGCAGCTACAGTCGTGATTCAGCCAAAAGTTGGCCATTTAGGAACTTTGGATTTGAAAGCCAGCAATGAGGCAATACTTGAAGGTGAGAAAGCAGCGCAACTGAAAATTAAATCAATAGATACCGCAATTGCCAATTTCAAAAAATCTCCTGCTGCTTTCAAACCTGCACCAACAGCTCGCTTTTAAGCATTTTTTATAGGCTTCTCTGCCCTAGTCTGTTATCTTGATATAGATGTTTTCGTCTATAACAAGATAACGATTAGAGTAGATGTATGGACTTATTGATTGAACCTTGGCATTGGTTTGTATTAGGTATTTTGCTCATCCTGTCTGAGCTCATTTTACCGGCCTTTGCTGCACTGTGGTTTGGTATAGCTGCAGTCATTATTAGCATACTCGTGTGGCTATTTCCTTCTATGGGGCTTCCAACTCAAATTATTTTATGGGTTGTCCTATCGATTTCATGTACGGTGGTTTGGTTTAAATTTATTAAACCACTTTCCGTTGATAAGACTAAAGCGGGTCTCTCACGTGAAGCGACAATCGGACAAGTTGGGATGGTGATTCAAATTGGTCATGAACCTGAATTGGTCAAAGTTCGTTTTCAGCTTCCAGTTCTCGGCTCTGACGAATGGAATTGCAGAACACTGAGCCCTGTTCAGGTCGGTGATCGTGTCAGAGTTACAGATATTTTAGGTAATGAGCTGGTCGTTCAAGCGCACAATAACCTCAATTCACCGTTATAAACAATAATTCTTAAAGGAGTAGAAATGTCTGGTTCAATTATTGCCATCGCATTTTTGGCATTCGTCGGGATCACTATTTTTAAAGGGGTTCGTATTGTTCCTCAAGGCTATAAATGGATCGTACAACGTCTGGGTAAATACCATACAACCTTAAGTCCAGGTCTAAACTTTGTGATTCCTTATGTTGATGAAGTCGCATATAAAGTCACAACAAAAGATATCGTTCTTGATATTCCATCTCAGGAAGTAATTACAAGAGATAACGCAGTTCTTTTAATGAACGCTGTTGCCTATATCAACATTACTACACCAGAAAAAGCAGTCTACGGTATCGAAAACTATACTTGGGCGATCCAAAACCTTGTCCAAACTTCTTTACGTTCAATCGTCGGTGAAATGGACTTGGATGATGCTTTATCTTCACGTGATCATATTAAAGCGAAGCTGAAAGCAGCAATTTCTGATGATATTTCAGATTGGGGAATTACGCTTAAAACGGTTGAAATCCAAGATATTCAACCATCAGGTACGATGCAATCCGCAATGGAAGCACAAGCCGCAGCTGAACGTCAGCGTCGTGCGACAGTGACACGTGCTGATGGTGAGAAACAAGCTGCGATTCTGGAAGCTGAAGGTCGTCTTGAAGCATCACGTCGTGATGCTGAGGCTCAAGTTGTACTTGCTGAAGCTTCAGAAAAAGCCATTAACATGGTTACCAATGCTGTAGGCGACAAAGAAATTCCTGTCGCTTATCTACTTGGTGAACAATATGTAAAAGCAATGCAGGATATGGCTAAATCTAATAATGCTAAAACTGTGGTATTGCCTGCTGACATCATGAATACGATTCGTGGGGTAATGGGTCGTAATAATCCTTAAATCGCTCAAACACTCTTCAAAATTTAAAAAGGCAGCTTCGGCTGCCTTTGTTATTGATATGACTCAAGATTCAATTCTTCAGCATTTATTTTAAATTTATGGTTAAATTTCGCATCCTGAAAGATTGCATGAAAACAATCTATCGTCTAACTGCATCATGGAAATTGTATGAGCACCTTTGATCCCACCTTAATCACTTTCATGTTCTATATTGTCGCCATGGTCGTGATTGGTTTAATCGCGTATCGAGCGACCACGAACTTTTCAGATTATATTTTGGGTGGACGACGCTTGGGAAGTTTTGTAACAGCCCTTTCAGCTGGTGCTTCTGACATGAGTGGCTGGTTACTTATGGGTTTGCCAGGTGCTATTTATCTTTCCGGTCTATCAGAAATGTGGATTGCAATTGGTTTAATTATTGGTGCCTGGCTCAACTGGCTGTTAGTGGCAGGACGTCTCAGAGTTCATACTGAAGTTCAACACAATGCCCTTACACTCCCAGATTACTTTTCCAATCGTTTTAATGATCAGAAAAAAATTCTACGAATCGTTTCCGCATTTGTCATTTTAATCTTCTTTGCCATTTATTGTGCTTCAGGCATGGTGGCAGGCGCTCGATTATTTGAAAGTATGTTTGATCTTTCTTACAGCACTGCCCTTTGGATTAGTGCAATTGCAACGATCAGTTACGTTTTTATTGGTGGGTTCTTAGCTGTTTCTTGGACAGACACCATCCAAGCGGGATTAATGATTTTTGCCTTATTGCTTACCCCCATCGTGGCTTTACTGACTTTTTCCGATTTATCTCAAGTGAATCTAGCACTTGAAGCAGCGCGACCAGAAGCAAGCAGTTTAATGGGTAACTTAAGTACCGTCGCAATTATTTCATTACTGGCTTGGGGTTTAGGCTATTTCGGACAACCTCATATTCTCGTACGTTTTATGGCTGCTGATTCAGTTAAATCGATTCCTAATGCTCGTCGTATTGGTATGACTTGGATGATTCTGTGCCTTGGTGGTGCAGTGGCTGCTGGATATGTCGGTATTGCTTATTTTCAGCAAAATCCACAGTTCGCTAATATTGTGAATGCTAACCCTGAAACTGTATTTATGGAGTTAACGAAAGTTCTATTTAACCCATGGATCGCCGGGATTGTATTAGCTGCCATTTTGGCTGCGGTAATGAGTACATTGAGTTGTCAACTTCTTGTTTGTTCAAGCACTTTAACCGAAGATTTTTATAAATCTTTCATCCGTAAAACTGCTTCTCAAAAAGAACTGGTTTGGGTGGGTCGCTTGATGGTGCTCCTGATAGCTTTACTTGCGATTGTTTTAGCGTCAAACCCTGAATCTAAAGTACTTGGTCTAGTTGCCTACGCTTGGGCAGGCTTTGGGGCAGCATTTGGCCCGCTCATTATTCTGTCTTTATTCTGGAAACGCATGACATTAAATGGCGCTTTGGCGGGGATGATCATTGGTGCAGTGACCGTTATTGTATGGAAAAATATTTGGGCTGATAATGGAATCTATGAAATCATTCCTGGCTTTATTTGCTCTCTCATCGCAATCATTGTTGTGAGCTTATTCGGTAAGCAACCGAACTCAGATGTTACTGACCGATTTGACGAAGCAGACCGATTATATAAAGCGACAAAATAACAAATGAAAAAGAGGACTTTCTGTCCTCTTTTTTTAACTCTTTCGAGCAAGTAAAAAAGCTGAAATTTGTTTAAGTTCAGATGCTGAATCACCAAAATAATCTAAAGCACTAATGGCTTGCTGATGAAGCTTATTTGCATATTCTTTTGCAGCATCTAAACCCAATAAAGCTGGGTATGTTGATTTTTCTACAAGTTCATCTTTTCCAGCGGTCTTTCCAAGCGTTTCAGTATCCGAAACTATATCTAAAATATCATCTTGTACTTGAAATGCTAAACCTAATGCTTGACCAAATTCACGCAATTTCGGTATTCCTGCATCTACACCGTCCATCACTGTCACTGCTGACATCATGATTGCCGCCTGAATCAGTGCACCAGTTTTATTACGATGAATATTTTCCAATGCTTCCTGATCAATTTTCTTGCCTTCTGCTTGCAAATCTAGGACTTGACCACAAACCATCTTAGAAGATGATGTCGCCAATATCTGCATTTGCTTCAACACAATAGAAGGATCTACAGTGACTTGTGTATCAAAAAGGCGACTTCCTAAAACCTCAAATGCCATCGACTGCAAGATATCTCCCGCAAGTAGTGCTGTATCTTCACCATATGCAACATGGCACGTTGGTTGACCACGACGCAACAAATCATTATCCATACATGGTAAGTCGTCATGAGCAAGTGAATAGCAATGAATTAACTCAACTGCAACTGCTGCACGTCGCACAGCAGCAAAATTTTTATGATCTTCACTTAATTCTGCTGTTGCATACGCTAAAGCTGGACGAACCCGTTTTCCACCTAACATGACTGCATGATTTACAGCACTTTTCAAAGGCTCTGGAATGAAAAAAGCATCTAGGGCAATTTTCAGATCCTGTTGGATTTGCTGTTGAGCACGTTGTAATACTTCACTATTCACAGAGATATGTACTGTCACTGCCGTCTTTGAACCTCAAGTTATACCGTTTCATGTCGGTATATATAAAATTGTCCTTATTCTACAACCAATTGTGATTGCTACAAAACACAATGCTGATTTGTTTTATTTAGTGATAGGTTTAAATGAAGAGTGACTATTCATCTAACACATGAATCGAGTTTCGACCCAATACATGTGCAATGTCAACCGCACGATCTAAGGTTTCTAATATTTGCTTTTCTGAGTACATTTTTTGGCAATGAGGATGAAAAATCCCAATCGCACACGTGAGTACCTCATCCTCTTGAGGATCGAAATAAATTTTTTCACGGACCAATGTTTGTTTTAGGCGTTCAGCAATGGTGAGAATTTTCCAAGGAGTCGATTCTTGAATCACCAAGATAAAACTTGCAGAATTCAAACGATAGACTTCTGCTAAATCTTGATTCAACTCCTCTTTAATCAGAGATCCAATACGACTCAAAATTTCATCGCCAATGGTATAACTATTGAGCTGATTAAACTTTTTAAAATTTTCGACTTCAAACTTGATAAAAGAATAATTTTTCCGATCTTGAATAAGGAAGCGATCTTTTAAAAACTGTTCAAATGCCAGCTTATTGTTCATCCCAGTCACAGGATCCAAATATAGCTCTTCAAACAACCTTTTATTATTTTGGATCAAGACACGTTCACGTCTTTTCAATTTTGTTATATCTGCACATACGATCAACACGCAATCCAAAGAGGTTGATTTATCTCTTAAAGCACTAAAATAAATTTGAAAAAAATGCCCTTTTGAATAGAACTCATTTTCAATTTTGTATAAGCGTGAATCATGTCGAAACAATTGCAGCGCATCTTGAAATAATTGGTAAACCGTCGTTGATACGAAACCTAATTTCTTTCCGAGTAAATAGAGTGCATCACTCTCATAGATATCAGCAAATAATTGATTTGCACTAATAAATACACCATCATGCTGAACTAGCGCCACAGGCACAGGGATTTTGGCAATCACAGATACCAAATCTAATTTATTTGTAGCATGAATTTGGTTTAGAAACTCTTGATCAATCTTGGGCGTATCCTGCTCAAAATTATTATCCTTCTTCATTGGTCTTTCTCATTTTAATTATTCGTGGAGCGAAGGCTATTCAGCAACTTAATTTTATGAATTCGGTGAATATAATCACGTTGACTTATTTCCTTAATATAACATGTCAAAATTGTCATAGTCTCAATTATTTATGAGTGAATCGTACTGTTAGTAATGCTTTCAGGCTAATTTAGTATACTTATCACATATTTTAAGCGCGTAAAAAAACCACTCGAAAGTGGTTTTTTCATATTAAAACGTATCGCCAGGAATTCGCACCCATCCTTCCATGAGTACTCGAGCACTGCGACTCATAATGGCCTTTTTTACAGTCCATTGGTCATTAATTTTCTCCGCTTCAGCGCCCACTCTGAGTGTCCCAGAAGGATGCCCAAATCTGACTGATTTTTTTTCACCACCACCTGAGGCTAAATTGACTAATGTTCCAGGAATTGCAGCGGCGGTTCCAATCGCTACAGCTGCGGTTCCCATCATGGCATGGTGCAGTTTACCCATAGATAAAGCACGAACCGTCAAGTCGATCTCATCAGCGTGTACTGCTTTTCCGCTAGATGAGATGTAATTTTTAGGCGCAGATACAAATGCAATTTTAGGTGTATGCTGACGTTGAACCGCTTCATCAATATGCTGAATAATACCCATCTTTACAGCACCATAAGCACGAATTTTTTCAAACTTGGCCAAGGCCTCGACATCATTATTGATATGATCCTGAAGTTCAGTTCCTTCATACCCCAAGTCTGAAGCACACATAAAAATAGTTGGAATACCCGCATTAATCAGCGTCACCTGAAAGCGACCAATATCTGGGACTTCCAGTTCATCAACCACATTTCCTGTGGGAAACATGGCAGCCCCATCCTCTCCATCATCTGCGGGATCTAAAAATTCTATTTGCACCTCTGCAGCTGGAAATGTTACCCCATCAAGCTCGAAATCACCTGTTTCCTGAACCTGACCATTTGTGATTGGGACATGCGCAATAATCGTTTTCTGAATATTGACCTGCCAAATCTTTACCGTACAAATTCCATTCTCTGGGATCTTTTCTGCACTCACGAGACCATTTGAAATCGCAAATGAGCCTACAGCAGCCGTAAGATTGCCACAATTACCACTCCAGTCGACGAATGGTCGATCAATTGCAACCTGTCCAAAAAGATAATCTACATCATGATCAGGTTGAGCGCTTTTAGAGAGAATGACTGTCTTACTGGTACTAGATGAAGCACCACCCATTCCATCGATTTGTTTGCCATAAGGATCAGGGCTTCCTATCACACGTAATAAGATCTGATCTCTTGCTTTACCTGGAACTTGAGCTTCTTTGGGTAAATCATTTAAGTTAAAGAAAACACCTTTACTCGTTCCTCCACGCATATAAGTGGCTGGAATTTTAATTTGTGGTGTTGAACTCATAGCTCATTCCTTCTCTTTTAATATTTGTTATCAATCGTGATTTTTAGTTCAATACAGTATAAATGATTTTTTATGTGAACATGAGCACTTAACACTATGGTATGAATTTCCATCAATTACGATAGATTAAATTTAATTCACTCTCACAAAAACAAATTCTAATAAAATTAAATGATTGATTAAAAAATAATTAAATCATTTTTCTATAATAATTTTATTTTATTTAAATCATAAAAAACATTCATGAACGCTGACGTACTAGGCTAATGCAATTTGATCTATTACAATCTTGTAACTTATTTCAATCGTCGGGCTGAATACTTTGAATAACAAGTCTTCACAACTTCAGCGTGGCTTAAAGAATCGTCATATCCAATTAATCGCTATGGGTGGTGCAATTGGTACAGGCTTATTTTTAGGTTCCGCACACGTGATCCAATCTGCCGGCCCATCTATTATTTTGGGTTATGCAATTGGTGGTTTAATCGCTTTTTTAATTATGCGCCAATTAGGCGAAATGATTGTTCATGAACCTGTTGCAGGATCATTTAGTCATTTTGCAAATAAATATTGGGGTAAGTTTCCTGGATTCCTAGCAGGTTGGAACTATTGGATTCTTTATATTTTGGTCGCGATGACCGAATTAACAGCTGTTGCAAAATATATTAACTATTGGTGGCCTCACATTCCTGCTTGGTCATCAGTTCTTTTCTTCTTTATTATCATTACCTTAGTTAACCTCTGTAATGTTAAATTTTATGGAGAATCAGAGTTTTGGCTGTCTATTATTAAAGTAGCAGCTGTCGTGTCGATGATTATCTTCGGTCTATTCTTGTTGTTTACAGCAGGATCTGACTCTACTGCATCATTCAGTAATCTTTGGACTCACGGTGGTTTCTTCCCTCATGGATTCGAAGGTTTATTCTTCATGTTGGCATTCCTGATGTTCGCCTTTGGTGGTATTGAACTGATTGGTATGGCGGCAGCTGAGGCTGAAAATCCAGAGAAAACGATTCCTAAAGCAATTAATCAAGTTGTTTTCCGTATTCTGATTTTCTATGTTGGGTCGCTTACAATTCTTCTTTCTTTAGTTCCATGGAATCAACTGCAACTTGGTGGTCTAGATAAAAGTCCATTCGTAATGATCTTCAGTCAACTGGGTATTGATTGGGCTGCTCACCTGCTCAACTTTATTATTTTGACTGCTGCGCTATCAGTATATAACAGTGGAATGTACGCGAATAGCCGTATGCTTTTTGGTTTAGCAAAACAAGGGAATGCCCCTAAAATTTTTGAAAAAACCAATAAACAAGGTGTACCTGTTCCTGCGGTATTGTTGTCAGCAGTGTTAATTTTCGGATGTGTTTTATTAAACTATTTTGCACCTGAAGATGCTTTAAGTAATTTAATTTATATTGTTGTTGGTGCTCTAGTACTTAACTGGGCGATGATTGCGTTGACTCACTTGAAATTTAAACAAGCGATGAAAGTGTCAAATACCACTTCAAAATTTCCTGCTCTATGGTCACCAGCCAGTAACTATTTGGTTCTTGGGTTTATTATTGTCGTGCTTTACATCATGTGGACTCAGGGCTTAAGCGGTGCTGTGATCATGATTCCGATCTGGATTATCCTGATGTTGGTATTATTTAAATTACTTTACCGAAAATAGTAAGACGCATTAAAAAAGTTATTGCTAAGCAATAACTTTTTTTCAAAAATTTATTTGATCAGATTAGTATGCGTCCTTAGCTTAACTGGATAGAGCAGTTGCCTCCTAAGTGACCGGCGTGGGTTCGAGTCCCGCAGGGCGCACCATTTTCTGAGATTAATACACTTATCAACAAATTGACCCAAAATAAAAAAAATAATGTCATTTCAGTCAAATTTTTGTTGCATCTCATTACCTTTATGATATGTTGTTTGTAGAGTAAAAAATAAACATTTTAGCATAAATCGTTTATCTATCAGCTCTTAAGGAAATAACTAAAAAAATTCTATTAAATTAAAAATTCACATTATCTAAGGATAGATAACATGAAATTAAAAACCATCAGTGCATCTGTATTATTTGCTTTATTACCGATTTCTGGGGCTTATGCAGCCGCAATGGATCGCTCAGGTCAATCGATAGGAGCATTTTTACAACCAAATAACTACTTTGAAGCTGGCATCTCCATTATTGACCCTGATGTATCTGGAAAAAATCAATTGGGTCCAATTAGTGATATGGGTGATGATTATTATTTTCCAAGCGCAGCTTTGAAATTACAACTTAACGAAAATTTCTCTTTCGGTATTCTATACGATCAGCCATTTGGGGCATCTGCAACTTATACAGATGGTATGATTCCTGATGATGGAGCCTTAGGTAATCGGCCACTTGCAGGCACTAATGTAAAAGTTAATTCAAATAACATTACTGCTCTTTTCGGCTTTCAACCTAATGAACAATGGAACTTTTATGCAGGCGGTGTGTATCAAGATGTGAGAGGCAACTTAACACTATCTAGTATTGGTTATAATTCAACTTTTAAACGTGATGAAGGCTACGGTTGGTTAGCAGGAGCAGCTTTTCAAATACCAGAAATTGCATTAAAAGTGTCTTTGACTTATAGATCTGAAATTGATCATGAGCTTGACACTACTGAAAATTCAAATTTAGTCGTTGGTGTAATTAACAATCAAGTTGCAACAATTGATGGACTAGTGGCATTAGCAAACGGAACACTTACATTTGAGCAAGTGGTAAGTTCTCTGCCTATTTCTGCAGAAGATAAAGCTCAAGCATTAGCAGCAAATAGTTTACGAAACAAACTACTTAATTCTGATTCAGAAAAAACTAAAATCTCCACACCTCAATCCGTTAATTTAGATTTCCAAACTGGCATTATGGCCAATACAGTTGCTTTTGCGAATGTACGATGGGTCGAATGGGGTGGCTATGGTATAGATATTGATAAATTTGGAAGTATTACCCAATTATTATCAGGTCAACGACAAAATATTATCGATTATGATAAAGATCAATGGTCTGCCACAGTTGGTGTTGGGCGAAAAATTAATGAAAAATGGGGTGGTGCTATTTCTGCCGGCTGGGATTCAGGTGCTGGTAATCCTGTAACTGCACTTGGTCCAACTGAAGGTTATTGGAATGTCGGATTAAGTGCACAGTTTAGTCCTACTCCAGCAACTTTTATCGGTGGAGGCGTCAAATATTTTTGGTTAGGAGATGCTGAAGCTCGTTCTGTTGGCAAATATGTCGGTAATTTTGAAGATAACAATGCTTGGGCATATGGTTTAAAAATGGGTTATCGTTTCTAAATGCCATTTATTTTTCAAAAGAGCACTTTAGTGCTCTTTTTTATTTAATCATGAATACCGTTGACTGACTGTATAGTTCATTTATAAATTAACGATAAGATAGTATGACTCAAAATTAAATAATTCATAAATTCAATAATCTATATAAAAATAAAATTCCTATTATTTTTATCAGAATTAAAATTCAATTATAAATTTATTTCCTTAGAGTATTTACTCTGATTCTTAATGTGTTATTTTGTGAACATAAGATTTAGGATCAGTTTAAGATAACTAATCCTCAATTCAATTGGAAAATACAAAATAATTCATTGAAGAAGATCAGGGAAAATTCAAGTGAAATTAACAAAATTATCAGCTGCTGTATTATTCGGTTTAGCATCATCAGGCACTTTTGCTGCTGCATTAGATCGTTCTGGACAATCTATTTCATCATTCCTTCAACCAGGAAATTACTTCGAAGCTGGCATCTCAATTTTAGATCCATCTGTCTCTGGTAAAGATTTATCGGGTAATCATACTGGAGATATGGCTGGTGATTACTACTTTCCTTCTGCAGCATTAAAAATTCAAGCGACCGATAAAATTTCATTTGGTTTGATTTATGACCAGCCTTTCGGTGCTGATGCAGCATATAAAGGTAACAATAATTTTACCACACAAGGTTCTGATACCATTTTAGGTGCACTCCCAGTTTACCTTGGTGAAAAGCCAGCAAGTGCTCCTATAGGTGTAGGTTTAAATACTGGTGTAACAGGTGGCACATCAGTCGAAGTAGATACACAAAATATTTCCGCTATTATCGGCTTCCAACCTAACGAAAATTTTAATTTCTATGGCGGAGCTGTTTATCAAACTGTTAAAGGAAATGTAAAATTAAGAGGATCGACGTATAGTATCTTTAATGGATACGATGCTGATATTAAAGAAGACGGCGACTTCGGTTGGTTAGTCGGTGCAGCTTATCAAATTCCTGAAATCGCTTTAAAAGCCTCTTTAACATATAGATCTGAAATTAGTCATGACGTTGAAGTAAATGAAAGTATTCCTGCTGCAACCGCATTAGCAAATCCAGCAAATGCTCCTCAATTGATTAACCTCATTACAACTTTGACTGCACTTGGACAAATCGATCAAGATACAGCAGGTAGCCTACAAGGAGCAATCGGTGCTTTAGGTGCTGGCTTCAAACCTGGATCTACAAATGTTACTACTCCACAATCTGTCAACTTAGATCTACAAAGTGGCATTATGGCGAACACCGTAGCATTTGCAAACATACGTTGGGTGGATTGGTCTAGTTTCTCAATTAAGCCTAATAATTTCGGTCAATTGGCTGATGCACTTGGTAGTGCCGGACTTATCCCTGGCAAACCTAATGGATTTAACCTAGTTGATTATTCTAAAGATCAATGGTCTGTAACAACAGGTGTAGGTCGTAAATTTAACGAGCAATGGGCTGGTAATGTTTCAGTTGGATGGGATTCCGGTGCAGGCAATCCTGTAACGACACTTGGACCAACAGAAGGTTATTGGAACGTAGGTTTAGGTCTTCAATATAGCCCTACTCCAGCTACGTTTATTGCAGGTGGTGTTAAATACTTCTGGTTAGGTGATGCTGATGCTCAGACAGGTGCACATAGTGCAGCAGGCAAGTTTGAAGACAATGACGCTTTAGCTTACGGTCTTAAAATCGGCTATAAATTCTAATCATTCGTCAATAAAAAAGACCACATGATTGTGGTCTTTTTTTATTTTTATACAAGTATAAATTAATTGTTTGTTATATCATCATTTAAAATAAAAAAACGACACAAACTACAATTCCTTTTTTGATCAATAATACTTTTTAAAACATGGACATAATTATTTAGCCTCATAATTTGATAATGAAGTAATATAAATTTGATTATATTTCAACCACTTCCGAGTATTTACTCTTTTTTTATTTGTGTTATTTTTCATGCAATTTTTTCGCCATATGGCATTCATGGATGAACATCATGAAATTTAAAGTACTTTCATACTCAGTCTTATTGTCTACACTCCCATTAACTTCAATTTACGCCGCAGGATTAGATCGTTCAGGTCAGTCGATTTCAGCATTTCTCCAATCAGGTAATTATGCAGAAGCTGGCATTTCTGTTTTAGATCCCACCGTTAAAGGTTCTTCCACAGTGATTAATAAAATCACTGGTCAGGATTTAACAGGCGAAAAAATTACCGATATGGGCAGTGATTATTATTTTGTAAACACTGCTCTTAAACTACAGATTACTGACCAAGTTTCTTTAGGATTAATTTACGATCAGCCTTTTGGTGCAGATGCATTATACGATGCTAAAAATCAATCATTTGGCAATAGTTTAAGTGGTACATCAGTTGAAGTTAAGACACAAAATTTAACTGCACTCATTGGCTATCAACCCACTGAAAATTGGAATTTTTATGCTGGTCCAGTATGGCAAACAGTTGAAGCTGATATCAATTTAAAAGGTAGTGCATACCAAGTCTTAAATGGCTATAACATCCATGTAGACCAAAAAGAAGCTTATGGCTGGATTGCAGGTACTGCATACCAAATTCCAAAAATTGCATTAAAAGCATCTATCACTTATCGCTCTGAGATTAAACACAAAGCTCAGTCGAATGAAACCTCGCTCCTTCCACTTTACGCCGATGCATTAAAAAAGCCTGAGTTTAATAGATTAGATAAGATCGCTGCACTAACTGAAGCAGTTACTCCACAATCTGTAAATATTGATTTACAGTCTGGAATTGCAACAAACACTTTGGCGTTTGCTAACCTGCGTTGGGTTCATTGGGATCAATTTACGGTTACACCTAGATTACTTGGATTAGTTGGACAGGACCTCATTTCGTATTCCGATGATCAGTACTCTGCAACCTTAGGTGTTGCACATAAATTTAATGATCAATGGGCAGCAACCACAACTGTAGGCTATGACGCTGGAGCTGGAAACCCTGTAACCACTTTAGGTCCAACTGAAGGTTATTGGAGTGTAGGCTTAGGTGGTCAATTCAACCCATCACAGCAAAGCTTTATTCAAGCTGGTGTTAAATATTTCTGGTTAGGCGATGCAACTGCTCAAACGGGTGGCATAAATGTTGGAGAATTCAGCAACAATTATGCATTAGGTTATGGCATGAAAATCGGGTATCGATTCTAACAATTGTTATAAAAAAAGGACGCTAAAGCGTCCTTTTTTCAAAGTAATAACTTAGGCTGGAATATCACGTACAGAAGCGTTGCGGATCGCTTCTTTCAATGCAGCATAACCATTAATCGCAGGAAATTGTGGGAATTCTGCAATTACATTATCCGGCGCATCAAATAAGAAACCTTGATCTGCTTCACCGAGCATCGTAGTATCGTTATACGAGTCGCCTGCAGCAATTACACGGAAATTTAAACCGTGTAAAGCTTGCACTGCTTTACGTTTTTGATCAGGTTGACGTAGTTTATAATTTGTAATCATACCATTTTCGTCAGTTTCTAATTTGTGACAGAAAATCGTAGGCCAACCTAACTGCTTCATCAATGGATGAGCAAATTCATAGAATGTGTCTGATAAAATGATGAGTTGGAAATGAGTACGTACCCACTCGACAAACTCCTTAGCGCCTTCAAACGGTCCCATATCTGCAATAACAGCTTGAATGTCATTTAAACCTAAACCATGCTGTTTAAGAATATTTAAACGCTGAGTCATGAGCACATCGTAGTCTGGAATATCTCGAGTTGTTGCTTCAAGCTCTTTAATTCCTGTTTTTTTTGCAAAATTAATCCAAATTTCAGGAACCAAAACGCCTTCAAGATCTAGACAAACGATTTCCATGATACTGCCCTCAGCATTAATAAAATTTGCAATATCATAGCCGAAGATTGTTGAATATCGATGTAATTTTTTAAATCTATTTTATTCATAAGTATTTATTTTTATTTCATAAGATAAATCTCTGAATTCAACTAAAATATACATCAAATATTTTAATATAGGACTTGTTGTTTCCAAGCCTATATCGCCAGGATTCTCATGACTACCATTCCAAGCATAGATTTAATTGATGCACTTGCATCAGAGTATGAAGATAAATCCCCTTCGGAAATTATAGCCTTAGCTTTAAATCAAACAGGTGAAATTGCCATTTCATTTTCAGGTGCTGAAGATGTTGTATTGATTGATATGGCTGCAAATTTAGGTAAACCTTTTCGCGTGTTTAGTCTTGATACAGGTCGCTTGCATTCAGAAACTTATCAATTTATTGAGACTGTTCGTAAGCATTATAATATCAACATTGAAATATGTTTCCCGGAAGCTGAAGCTGTTCAGAATCTGGTCAACGAAAAAGGACTGTTTAGCTTTTATCAAGATGATCATAAAGAGTGTTGTGGTATCCGTAAGGTTCAACCTCTTCGTAAAAAGTTAGCAACACTTGATGGTTGGATCACGGGTCAACGTAAAGATCAAAGTCCGGGTACACGTACTGAAATTCCAGTGATTCAAGCTGATCTAGGTTTTTCAGGTGAAGGTAAACAACTCATTAAATACAACCCTTTGGCGAATTGGACGAGTGCTGACGTTTGGAATTATATTCGCATGATGGAAATTCCATATAATCCATTGCATGAAAAAGGTTTTATTTCAATTGGATGTGAACCATGCACGCGTCCAGTACTTCCAAATCAGCACGAGCGTGAAGGTCGTTGGTGGTGGGAAGAAGCAACGCATAAAGAATGTGGTTTACATTCAGGTAATTTAAAAAAGTAAAAACTGTCTCACAAAGTTTTAAGCCACTGATTTAAAGTGGCTTTTTTGTACTGACCATTCATTAAAAAAATTTATGCCCCCTCCAACAAATACGTCTATACTGATCTCTTGGATTGATAATTCTAAAAAACAATTTTAGAAATTTGCAGTGAGGCAAACCTAGACTATGCGCCCATTACACCCGCTTGATTTTATTTTCTTATCTTTGGAAAAAAGACAACAGCCCATGCATGTTGGCGGATTATTTTTATTTGAAATTCCAGAAGATGCGCCACCAACCTTTATTCAAGATTTAGTGGCAGATATTCGCAACTCAAAATCTATTCCAATTCCACCGTTTAATAATAAATTAAACGGACTGTTTTGGGACACAGACACTGAATTCGATCTTGATCATCACTTCAGACATATTGCTCTACCACATCCTGGTCGTATTCGTGAGCTACTCACCTACATTTCCCAAGAGCACAGTTCATTAATTGATCGAGCTAAGCCATTATGGATGTGTCATATCATTGAGGGCATTGAAGGCAATCGTTTCGCCATGTATTTCAAAATACATCATGGGATGGTCGATGGTATTGCAGGCATGCGTTTAATTGAAAAATCACTCTCTCATGATCCAAATGCAAGAAGTATCGTTCCGCCATGGTGTGTCGAAGGTCCGCGTGCTAAGCGACTTAAAACACCTAAAGTAAGCCGTGCAAAACAAATCTTGTCTAATTTGAAAGGTCAAGTGCAGTCTACACCGGGTGTATTCAAAGTGCTGTCTGAAACTGTCTTTAAAGATATGGGACGTAATCCGGACTATGTATCTAGTTTTCAAGCCCCAAGTAGTATTCTGAATCAAAAAGTCAGCTCATCACGTCGTTTCGCTGCTCAGTCATATGAGTTTAAGCGTCTCAATCATATTTCAAAATCACTGGGTGTGACCATTAACGATATTGTGCTTGCGATTTGTTCCGGTGCTTTACGTGAATATTTAATCAGTCAAAGTGCTTTACCAGAAAAACCATTAATCGCTATGGTTCCTGTCTCCGTTCGTACGGATGATTCAGACATGTCAAATCGTATTACGATGATTCTGGCGAACTTAGCGACACATAAAGCCGATCCATTAGAACGACTCGATCTTATTCGTCGTAGCGTAATGAATGCGAAACAAAAATTCAAACGCATGACTTCAGATCAGATTCTCAACTATAGTGCCTTCGTATATGGTCCTGCAGGTTTAAATATCATCTCTGGTTTAGCACCTAAACGTCAGGCCTTTAACCTCGTTATTTCTAATGTTCCAGGGCCTAAAGAGCCGCTATATTGGAATGGTGCACGTTTGGACGCACTCTACCCTGCTTCTATCGTACTTGATGGTCAAGCATTGAATATTACAATGACCAGTTATATGGATAAATTAGAAGTCGGTTTAACCGCATGTCGAAATGCTTTGCCTAAGATGCAAAATTTATTGACCCATTTAGAAGATGAGATTCAACGATTTGAAAAAATTGTGGGTCTACCTGAAGATGAAAAACCGCAGATTATGAAAAAGGCTACTAAGCGTAGTGCAGCAAAGAAACAAGTAGTAGCGGATATAGAGATTCCAAATGAAAAACCAGCTTAAGGCTGTATATTTCGATATTTACAAAAAAATTAAGGGGCTTTAAAAAGGCCCCTTAATTTTTAATATTACGACACTGCTTGATTAATTGCTGACAGAGAGAAACGACCATCGCTTGTGTAACTCGAATTTCTTGACCTTGATCGTTGAGCATCAAGCAAGCGCTTTTGTTTGAATCCACAATTTGACGATGGCTACCCGCTAATTGTTCCGTTAAATTCATACCCACTTTGACCTCACTTTGCTAAGACAACATCGCTGTCTTTGGCTATTCGATTTGATTTCTTAAGTATTGAGAAATCGAGATCGAATGTAAAATCTCAGTTGTAACAAGTGTTTAACGATATTCTGTTACAATTTCAATTCAAAATGATATCGTATTGCTCTTGCGTGTATAAATTTTCGACTTGGAACTTAATGACACGTTTCACAAAATGCTCTAAATCAGAGACGGCGGCAGCTTCTACGGTTAATAATCGATCCACAACCGATGGATGCGCAACGACAGTAAAGTCAGTCTGAGACTCAAAATCTCGAGCATATCTTAAGATCTCTCGAAAGATTTCGTAACAAACAGTCTCGGCACTTTTCACATAACCACGTCCCTGACACGTTGGACAAGACTCACATAACAAATGTTCAAGTGATTCACGCGTCCGTTTACGCGTCATTTCTACTAAGCCAAGCTCAGACACTTGGGTGATTTTAGTTTTTGCATGGTCACGTTCTAAGACTTTTTCAAATTGCTTAAGCACTTCATCACGGTGTGAGGCCTCTTGCATATCAATAAAGTCAATAATGATAATTCCACCTAAGTTGCGCAGTCTGAGTTGACGCACAATGACTTGTGTCGCTTCCATGTTGGTCTTAAAGACGGTGTCCTCAAGAGAGCGTCCACCTACATATGAGCCTGTATTGACGTCAATAGTGGTCATGGCCTCCGTCTGATCAATCATGAGATAACCACCAGACTTTAAAGCAACACGTGTTTGCAGTGCTTTTTGAATATCTGTTTCAACATTGTATAAGTCGAATATCGGACACTCACCAGGATAATGTTTCAGACGATCAACCATATTTGGTACAAACTCAGCCACGAACTCTTGTAGCTTGGCAAACACTTCTCTTGAATCGACTTGAATTTTTACCGTATCTTCATTTGCCAGATCACGGATGATACGTTGAGGAAGTGGTAGCTCTTCAAAGATAAGTGATGGCACCACGACACTTTTTTGTTTACGCTGAATAAATTCCCAAAGTTTTGCCAAATACGCCATATCTTGCGCAATAGCGGCTTCTTCGATCCCCTCTGCTGCAGTTCGTACAATGACAGAACCGGGTAACTTATGTTCAGCTTGAATACGCTCAATGATCGAACGTAAACGATCACGCTCTTCTTCTGATTCGATTCGCTGAGACACGCCAGTATGATGTCCATAAGGCATCATCACCAAATAGCGAGAAGGAATGGAAAGATCAGTACTTAAACGCGCACCTTTCGTGCCTAACATATCTTTCATGACCTGCACTGTCAGAATCTGACCTGGTTGCAGAAGATCAAAGACATTTGGCGTCGGTTGATTACGAGGCCAAATCATGTCATTGATATGTAAAAAAGCAGTACGAGATAAGCCAATGTCTACAAATGCCGCTTGCATACCAGGCAATACACGTACAACTTTGGCTTTATAAATATTCCCGACTAAACCACGTTTAGCGTTGCGTTCAACAAATAGTTCGTTGACCGTCCCATTTTCAACTAACGCCACCCGACACTCCATTGGGGTGACGTTAATCAACAACTCGTCAGACATAAAAAACACTCAAAACATTATAAAAATTTTTTAAAAGGTTAATTTAGTGCCTTAACCACTTTTCAATATTTGATTCAGTAACTGTGATGTTTCATGTAAAGGCAAACCCACCACATTGGTGTAGCTACCTTCAATACGAGGAACGAACTTTGCGGCGATTCCTTGTATTGCGTAAGCCCCTGCTTTTCCTACAGGTTCCCCAGTTGACCAATATTCTTCCATATCATGATGACTGAGTGATTGAAAATCAACCTTTGTGCTCACTACCGTACTTATTGTTTTATGTTGTGAAGACACACAAACGCCACTGAGGACTTCATGCTGACGTCCTGACAAGGATTGCCAAATTTCAAACGCATGTTGCTTCGAGTCAGGTTTGCCAATAATTTGTCCATCTAAACTGAGGCTTGTATCTGCAGCAATGACCACCGCATCTGGAAATCGCGCTAAAACAACCTGAGCTTTTTGTTCTGCTAAACGTCGAACATAATCATGCGCTTGCTCACCATCACGTACAGACTCATCGATTTCTGGACTAAAAATATCAAATTTAAGTCCAAGCTGTGCAAGCAATTCTTTACGCCGAGGCGAGCTCGACGCCAGGATTAAATTCGCCATTTTCGAAGCAAATAATACAAGATGGGCCAAGTTAAAATACTGCTCATTAGTGGCTGCCAATGACGAGTTATCGAAAATTGCATATCGGAAATAATTTGTGCAAAAAGGACATAAATCAAATGTGCCAATATAGCAACACTAGCGATTGCCCAAGTATTTCCAAACGTCATTAAACGGCGTTCACGCACAAACCAACGGATGGCGAATGTTAGTAAAACGAAGCTTAACGCATGTAAACCAAGGGGTGCATCAAGCAGTAAATCGGTAAATAACCCGACTGCAAAAGCAAACCAAACGCCACACCATGTCGGTTGAAGCAAGATCCAATACATCGTAATCATCAGCATGATCAGCGGTCGCCATCCTGCCAATGAATAAGACAGAGGATACACCACCAAGACTGAACCAATAATGATTGAAAGCACGATGATCCATAGTGGATCACGTGTTTTAACTGATGATATTTTTTTAGCGCTGAGCATGAGGTTGCTCCATGGCTAACGAGTCTGAGAACAGTACCACCACATGGTGTCCACCTGCTAACTGAGCTGCAGGTTTCACGTCTATCTGCGCAAACTCACCGGTATTTTCACGCTTAACTTTGGATACTGTTCCGACCAAATAACCCGCAGGAAAATGTTGTCCTAAACCTGAACTATACACCTTGTCCCCGACTTTGACGTTAGCGCTGGTCGGTACATATTCCATTTTCAGACGACCTAAATCACCAGTGCCTGACACAATGGCACGCATTCCAGAGTTTTCAAGACGTACTGATAGGGAGTGTTCTTTATCAGACAGCAACATGACACGGCTACTGTGCGGATAAACATTGATGATCTGACCCATGATACCGTTATCATCCAACACCGTTTGCCCGACACGCAGTTGGCTCGCAGCACCGCGGTTAATGATAATGATATGACGTAATGGATCAGCATCTGTGCCAATCACCTCAGAGATTTCCATACGACCGTCAATGATCAAAGGCGTATCCAATAATCCACGTAAGCGCGTATTTTCAGCGGAGAGTTCTGAGAGTTTTTGAAGGCGAACCTGAGCCTGAAGCAGCTCTGCCTGCATCGCAGTATTCTCACGACGCAGTTGCGCTTCAGACTTGGTTTGTTGACTGAGCCATTCTTTCGATAAAACGGGATAACTTGCAATGGCATAAATGGGATTGTATGCCGCGTACAAGACATCTCTTGCTGGTTGAATCAAGTGTGGAGCGCGCCAATTAAACATTAACACGAACAAACACACGATGACTGCAATGATGAAAGAGCGAAAAGATGGCGGTTGTCTTGAAAACAGATTCGGTTGCACCGCCTCGTCCTTAAATTAAATTACAGAAAATTAACCAACAAACAGCATGTCATGGTTCGGGTTGTCAAAGAGTTCTAAGACTTTACCACCACCACGTGTTACGCAAGAAAGCGGATCTTCAGCAACTACTACTGGCAAACCTGTTTCTTGTGACAATAACTTGTCTAAGTTACGTAATAGCGCACCACCACCAGTCAATACAATACCGCGCTCCGCGATATCTGATGACAACTCAGGAGGTGTTTGTTCAAGCGCAGATTTCACTGCAGAGACAATGCTTTGCAATGGATCAGTGATTGCTTGAGTAATTTCATCAGAAGTCACCGTAATTGCGCGCGGAACACCTTCCGCCAAGTTACGACCTCGAACTTCGATTTCTAGCACTTTGCCATCTTCATCTGGAAGTGCCATACCCACTTCTTTTTTGATGGTTTCAGCCGTTGTTTCACCAATGACGCAACCGTGTGCTTTACGAACATAATGAATAATTTGTTCGTCAAATACATCACCACCAATGCGTAATGAGTCTGCATAGACACAACCTTGCAATGAAATGATTGCAATTTCAGTTGTACCACCACCCACGTCTACGACCATCGAACCACATGCTTGCTCAACTGGCATGCCTGCACCAATCGCTGCTGCCATTGGCTCTTCGATTAAACGTACATCACGTGCACCTGCATTGAATACAGCCTCACGAATCGCACGACGCTCAACCAAAGTTGATTTACATGGCACACACACCACAACACGCGGCGCTGGTGGGAAAAGACGCTTTTCATGCACTTTACCAATAAATTGGTTTAACATGGTCTCAGTGACTTCGAAATCCGCAATCACGCCATCTTTCATTGGACGAATTGCAGAAATATTCGCAGGGGTACGACCAAGCATTTGCTTAGCATCCAAGCCAACAGCGGCAACTATTTTTTGTGAACCACTGTGACGAATTGCCACAACAGTCGGTTCATTTAATATAATGCCCCGTCCTGGCGCATAAATTAGTGTATTAGCGGTGCCTAAATCTATGGCTAGATCTGGCGAAAACAAGCCAATTAGTCGTTTTAGAATCACGGGTCGTTCTCAGTTCAACGTTATATAGACGTAAGATGGCAACTTTAACTAAATGTGATGCTTTGGACAAGTCAATCGCTTATTATAACGCATGATATTTTGAATATTTTTATTACTGATTAGGTGAGACAGCATGTCAGCATCAGATGCTCAGCAATCTGCAGATTTAAATGCACAAACCGTTTCAAGCATTGCACACTTAGCACGCTTGTCTTTGGATGACACTCAATCTGCTGAATATGCTCAAAGTTTGAATAAAATTTTAGGAATGATGGAAACCTTGAAAGGCATTGATACCGAAGGTGTTGAGCCATTAAAGAGCCCATTTGACCATCCGCAGCCATTACGTGAAGACGCTGTGTCTGAACAAAACCATCGTGATGACTATCAAGCCGTTGCACCAGCTGTGCAAGACGGTTTGTATCTTGTTCCACGTGTAATTGAATAATTGTTCAGTTTTGCCCTATTTAAATTTTAGTTAAGAATTTTTCTCATGACAGATTTACATCGCTTATCGGTTCGTGAACTTATCGATGGTTTAGCAACCGCTAAATTCTCTTCACGTGAATTGACGCAACATTATTTAAACCGTATTGAAAAAATTGATGCGCAAGTCAAATCTTATGTCACTGTGACTGCTGAACAAGCATTGGCTCAAGCTGATGCAGCTGATGCAGCGATCAAAGCAGGAACAGCGATCGCTTTGACGGGTTTACCTATTGCACATAAAGATATTTTCTGTACGCAAGGCATTAAAACCACGGCTGGTTCTAAAATGCTAGACAACTTTATCTCTCCGTACGACGCAACCGTTGTAGCGAAAGGTAAAGCTGCGGGCCTAGTGACTTTAGGTAAAGTGAACATGGACGAATTTGCCATGGGTTCTACATCAGAATCATCTTACTTCGGTGCAACGGCGAACCCTTGGGCTTTAGATCGTGTCCCAGGCGGGTCATCAGGTGGTTCTGCTGCGGCTGTAGCAGCTGACCTTGCACCGTTTGCGACTGGTACAGATACAGGTGGTTCAATCCGTCAACCTGCATCGTTCTGTGGCCTTACAGGCTTAAAACCAACCTATGGTCGTGTATCACGTTTCGGTATGATTGCCTATGCATCATCACTTGACCAAGGCGGTCCAATGGCGCGTTCGGCAGAAGACTGTGCTTACCTCATGAACGTGATGGCAGGACATGACGCAAAAGATTCAACCTCTGTACAAAAAGATGCTGATGACTACGTTGCAAACTTGAACGGCACGTCTGTAAAAGGTTTACGCATTGGTATTCCAAAACAGTACTTTAATGTTGAAGGTTTAGCTGCTGACGTTAAAGCACGTGTTGAAGAATCTCTAAAAAAATTGGAAGAGATGGGCGCAACGCTTGTTGAAATTGACCTCAACATGACTGAGGCATATGTTCCAACCTATTACCTGATTGCCCCTGCTGAAGCATCTTCTAACTTGTCACGTTTTGACGGCGTACGTTATGGCTACCGCTGTGAAGATCCAAAAGACATCATGGACTTGTACAAACGTTCTCGTTCTGAAGGTTTTGGTGCTGAAGTTCAACGCCGTATCTTGATTGGCACTTATGCGCTGTCTGCAGGTTATTACGATGCGTACTATGTCAAAGCACAAAAAGTACGTCGTTTAATCCAACAAGATTTCTTAAAAGCATTCGAGTCTGTTGACGTGATTGCTGCGCCTTCTGCGCCGACAACGGCGTATAAGATTGGTGCAAACCTTTCTCCAGTTGAAATGTACTTGGGCGATATCTATACCATCGCGGTCAACCTTGCAGGTCTTCCTGCGATTAACGCGCCTGTTGGTTTTGATCAAAATAATTTACCTGTTGGCTTACAGTTGATTGGTAACTACTGGTCAGAATCTCAATTGTTGTCTGTGGTGCACCAATACCAACAAGCAACTGATTGGCACACCAAACGCGCTGCAATTGCTGAGGAGAATGCATAATGGCGAAGAACAATGCAAAACCTAAGTCAAATTTGATTGATGGTTGGGAAGTCGTTATTGGTATTGAGATTCACACTCAACTTGCGACTAAATCTAAAATCTTCTCAGGTTCTTCAACTGAATTTGGTCAAGCCCCAAATACACAAGCGAGCCTTGTTGATTTGGCAATGCCGGGCGTACTGCCTGTATTGAACAAAGAAGTGGTTGATCTTGCCATTCGCTTTGGTTTGGGTATCGATGCTTACATCGACCAAGCGTCAGTATTTGCACGTAAAAACTACTTCTACCCTGACTCTCCAAAAGGCTACCAAATCAGCCAAATGGACAACCCAATTGTGGGCTTGGGTCATATCGACATCCAACTTGAAGATGGCACAGTTAAACGCATTGGCGTAACCCGTGCGCACCTTGAGGAAGATGCAGGTAAATCGATCCATGACCAATTTGAAGGGATGTCAGGTATCGACTTAAACCGTGCAGGTACGCCGCTTTTAGAAATCGTATCTGAACCAGATATGCGTTCGGTTGAAGAAGCTGTTGCCTACATTAAAGCGATTCACACCCTTGTGCGTTGGTTAGGCATTTCTGACGGCAACATGGCAGAAGGTTCGTTCCGTGCCGACTGTAACGTGTCTTTACGTCGTCCGGGTCAGCCGTTTGGTACACGTTGTGAGCTTAAAAACCTCAACTCATTCCGTTTCATTGAACAAGCGATCAATGTTGAAATTGAACGTCAAATGGAAATCTTGGAATGGGATGGCACCATCGACCAAGAAACTCGTTTGTTCGACCCTGTGAAAATGGAAACGCGTTCAATGCGTTCTAAAGAAGAAGCGAACGATTACCGCTACTTCCCTGACCCAGACTTGTTGCCTGTGATCATTGCAGATGAGCAAATCGAAGCGATTAAAGCGGCTATGCCTGAGCTTCCTGCTGCACGTCGTGCGCGTTTTGTGGCGGACTTTGGTGTAACTGAGTACGATGCGCACGTTCTTACGCTTACGCGTGAAATGTCAGAGTTTTATGAAGAAGTTGTTAAGGCTGCTGGCGGTGCTGCACAAGGTAAGATTGCTGCGAACTGGGTGATGGGTGAATTCTCAGGGGCGCTGAACAAAGCGGGCTTAGAGTTGGCTGACTCTCCTGTAACAGCAGAAAAACTTGGTGGCATGATTGCACGTATTGTGGACAACACGATTAACGGTAAGATTGCAAAACAAGTGTTCGGCTTTATGTGGGAAGAAGGCAAAACTGCGGACGAGATTATTACGGAAAAAGGCTTGAAACAGGAAACTGATACAGGCGCAATTGAAGCAATTATTAAGGAAGTACTTGCTGCCAATGAGAAAATGGTTGAAGAGTATAAATCTGGTAAAGAGAAAGCTTTCAACGGTCTTGTGGGTCAAGTGATGAAAGCAGCGAAAGGTAAAGCCAACCCTGCTCAAGTGAATGAATTGATGAAGCAATTAATTGGTTGATACTAATTAGTTTTGAAATGAAAAACCCGCTTTAGAGCGGGTTTTTTAGTTTAAATACGTAAAGGATTATCAGAGACGCAAATTTTTACTTCTTTCTTTTTCTTCTTTATCAAAGAAACTTTAAAATATGTTAAATATTTTGCGGAGGCTGGACCAATATATATATTAGCCAATGATGTTTTCAGGTCAGTTGGATATTCAATATATGTAAAAGTCTGTCCATCTGCATTCAACTCATTTTTTATATTTTTATCATTTAAATTAGTAACTTTTATAATTCTACATTCTTCTTCCTCCTTAAAAGCAGAATGTTTAAATAGATAATTAATCGGTTTCATAAAATCTTCAATTATATTCCAAACCTTCTCATTTCCAATATAGTAGGTTTTTTTCAAATCATTAATGACTACTTTTAAATAATTTAAATTATCCCTGATGTCTTTCTCGATTGGTTTAATAAAACTCATATACTCCAACCAATCACTTTCTATCTGTTCAGCATTTTTTTGCCCCTTAAATTCTTGAAAAAAAGAAAATTTAGAGCGTTTGGCGATTGAAATGTACTCTGATTTAGGGTCGAAATAGCAACATCTAAAAAGAGGTAATTTATTATTCTTACCAATATGCAAATCTAACTCTACTTCGTCATCATTAAAATAAAACCGATTCAATTTATCAAAAAAATTTTCATTAAGTACTAAACTAACACCTGTTCCATCCATACCTTTAGTTCTGCCATATAATCTAAATTGATTTAAATAGTTATGATTAAAAGTAAAACAAGATAGGAAGTTATGCTGATAAGCATATGTATCTACTTTTTGTAATGACAAAAATTCCTTCACTAAGGAGCCTTCTGTTGGATCATTCATAAACTCGGTAGAATTCATCCTGAAAAGTTTATCATCATTAATAATAAAGTTTGCCACATCCACTCTTGTATAGTGTGCAACTTTCCTTTCAAATTTATTAAACCTAACATTCAGACTTTTTAGTACGTTTAGAATGAGTAGTCTTGCTATACCCAATAAAAACAATGTCTCTATTTTTTTATAATTATGCTTAGTAATTTTATATTCGAAAAAATATTGTAGTCCCATAAAGTCTGCCATAAAGACATTTTCCACTATTTCTTTATATTTCTTAGAAAAAACTTTATCTTTAAATAACTCATTCTTATACATCCATAGTTGCAGTAAATTCTTAAATAAATTTGATTTAAATTCTTCTTGTATAAACTCTTCATTTAGAAATGGATCTACTGCCTCCTTACAAATTACAAAGAGATATTTGTAATATTCTAAAAAGAAATTCTTTTCGTCTTTTTCACTTTGATTATCTTTATCTACTTTAACTTCGTTTATTAAATAATTGCATGAAATTTGGTAAGTTTTTTCAATATCATTTAAATTAAAATCTTTCTTTCCTTTAATACTTTGAAAGTATGCAGAAAGTAATTGTTTTAAATTTTCTTTAAAAATATTTTCCATTAGATTAACAACAAAAAAATTTCAAACTTATAATAATAAAAATAAACGTAAAAAAACAATATTTTAATCACATAAAAATAATTAAATTATGCATTTTCTAACTCCACTTTTCACAACAACCTATTAATTAGGTAAGGATTTTTGTGTCATGAAATAGATAACCGTGATTATTATGCTTTATTAAAATAGAAATTGAGGTATAGGATATTTTTTAAATTTAAAATTTTAGTCATACAATCAACCAAATACTTCACACCAAAAACAATATGACCATCAAAAAAGTATCCTCTATTCCCAAACTCGAACACTTAGGACGTATTCAACTTTCAAAGTCTTTTTTTATGCGTGATTTCTAATACCCTCATCCCCTTGCGAAGCAATGCTTCTCATCCCAGTGGGAGAAAGAGCTTTCATTGCAATTCAAACTCTGTCATGTACTTAGTAATAGATGTTCCCTCTCCTGAGCAACATTTAAAGCATTGCTTTTAAATCGAAGCGCAAGTGATGAGAATCCTCAAAATATATTTTGAGTTCGCAAGGGAGAGGCATCTTTTAAAATAAAAAATCTAAACATCAGAAAACACTGTTCTATTTTTCGATCTTCATTTGCCTGCTTTCACTCTTCTATACTGATTTCATCATCAAGAAGAATGAAACAAATCATGAAATCAACAGTACTCAACGCCCAAAGCTACGGACAACCCGAAGTCCTTGAATTTACAGACTACACACTCCCACCATTAAACCCTGACATGGCACGCATCCAAGTCAAAGCCGCAGGGATTAACCCCATTGATGCACGTCGCATGACAGGTGAATTCAAACATGCAAAACTCCCACAAACCTTTGGAACTGAGTTTGCAGGGGTAATCGTAGACCTACCTGAAAACAGTGTATGGAAAGTCGGTGACGAAGTGTTGGGTTCTGGTGGAGCATTTACCCATGCTACAGTGATAGACGTGCCCCTCTCAAATTTAGTCGCAAAACCTAAAAATCTAGAATGGTCGATTGCAGGCTCGATTGCAGGAGCAGCTCAAACTGCCATGACCATTTTAGATGAAATTGGCCCAATGCAAAGCTTATTGGTACACGGTGGGTCAGGCGGTGTTGGTTCGATCACTATCCAATTGGCAGTGAGTCGTGGCATTACCGTCGTAGCAACGGCATCAGCAAAAAACCAAGACTATATCCGCAGTTTAGGGGCGATTCCTGTCGTGTACGGCGAAGGATTGATTGAGCGTCTGAAACAAGCCCATCCAGATCAATTTGATGCTTCAATTGATATGGCAGGTAACGAGGATGCCACTCAAGCCTCATTGGCAACAGTAAAAAATGGCGGATTTATGGGCACGATTGCAGGACGCAAACTGTCATCCGCTAAAATTCAAGCGGTCTGGGTTAAACGTAATGTTTCCAATTTAAAACATGTGGTCGAAGGCGTTGCAGATAATACCTTCAATTGGACAGTCAGTCGTGAATATCCTTTTACAGAAGCACAGCAAGCCTATCGAGACATTTTAGAGGGTCATACGCAAGGTAAAAGCGTACTGTTATTCAAATAATTTCTGTGTGTACAATGTGAAAAGGCAGGATATCATCCTGCCTTTTCTCTAGTTTGAATTATGATGTTGAGTAACGCCACCCTACATTCATCAATCGATAACTTATTTATTTAATTACCATTTATTAGAATAAGAGATTAACGAGTGATCCCAAGCTTGTTCCAAATATCTGGGGTGAGGAATGTTGTCACCAATTTATTTAAATCAATATAACGCACCACCCCTTTCAGCTGATTATTCACTTCAGGATTTTTAATGATTTCCTCCCCTGCACTACGACCCAATGCTTGGAAACTTTCACCAACAGCTTGAATACCCTCAGCTTGAATCACCGCTTTAGTCTGTGTTGAACATTGCTCTACGATCACACGTTGCAAGACTTGCGCTAACTTTTGATCCAATGCAGTACGTTGCTCAGCACTGACATTACTAAAGCCTTTTAAATCAGGATGAGTAGACAGTGCTGAATATGTCCACTGTAGTACTGTCGTTTTATCAGCAGCGGTCGTCGACTTGACCAAACAATCACTCAATTGATCTACAGCTGCTCCCGCATTCGAAAATGTCGATACGCCCATGATCAAAGCCGATGCACACAGTGTACGTAAAGCAGTTTTATTCATTTTTAATGTCATCACTTAAACTCAATTTTCATCGTTGTCATTATGTTTTTGTTGTATCACATCCTGAACGCATTTCCCTACAGATACACTGTAAAACAAGTAAGCACATGAAAATTTAGGTAGTAAATTTGCTAAATCATGCACATGAATGTTCATATATTGACAATAAAGCTTCAAAACCAGTGGGAATAGATGTCAAATTCAAACTATCAATTTTTTAAATAGTTTTCACCAAAATATATAAATTGGATAAGTAGTTAAAAATCAGTAATGATCTTATTCAGGGCAAAAAACTCGGAATTGAATCATGGAAAGAAGAATTAAGATTGCGCTCATTGGTGGTGGTATTGCTGGATTAGCTTTAATGACCAACTTAGTAAAAAATAAAAAATTTGATGTGCATTTATATGAGTCAGCAGCACAATTTTCAGAAATTGGTGCAGGCATTTCATTTGGTGCCAATGCTGTTAAAGCAATTGAGCTTCTAGGCTTGGGTGAAGAATATCACGCCATTGCGGATACAGTTGCTGCACCTTATCAAGATATCTGGTTCCAATGGCGTAATGGCTATACCGATGAATACCTATCAGCTTCGATCGCACCTCAAGTCGGTCAATCTTCTGTGCATCGTGCTGATTTTCTTGATGCACTTATTCCATTCGTTCCTTCACAAAATGCACATTTCAATAAACGTGTACTATCTGTTGAAGCTTCAAGCGCTGGTGTTCATTTAACTTTCCAAGATGGTGAAGTGGTTGAAGCAGATTACGTGATTGGTTGTGATGGTATCCATTCTGTTGTGCGTGATCATGTATTGGCATCGCATCAACTTCCAAAAGTCGATCCTCAATTTTCAGGAACATGGGCTTATCGCGGCATTATCAAATATTTAGATTTTAAACAGGTCATTGCAGAACTTGGACACGATCCTGAACTTGCAGATGTCCCACAAATGTTATTGGGTAAAGACAAACACATCTTAACTTTCCCTATTCGTAAAGGTGAAGAAATCAATATTGTTGCCTTTAAGTCAGATCGCAAGAATACAACTCTGCCAGAAGGGACTCCTTGGACACGACCAACAACCAATACTGAAATGCTGGCTGATTTTGCGGATTGGAGTGAGAGCTGTCGCGCATTACTGAACTTAATTGAAAAACCTACCATCTGGGCGCTTCATGAGATTGAGCCACTTAAGACCTATCAAAACAGCGAACACAATGTCATTTTGATTGGTGATGCAGCACATGCCATGTTGCCACACCAAGGAGCTGGTGCTGGTCAGGGTCTTGAAGATGCTTTAATTCTTTCTGCATTATTCAAACATCTGGAACATCACTCAGCGCAAATCTGCACTGAAGACCTTGCACAACTCTCTCATGTCTATGAGCAACTGCGCAAAGAGCGTGCCATCCGTGTACAAAACACGTCAAGAGAATCTGGTGAGATTTACGAATTATATTCACCCCTGTATCCAGACTTTGACAGTGTAGGTCAACATTTGGCACACCGTTTTGATTGGTTATGGCAACACGATTTAGAGAAAGACGTTGAACTTGCACAACAACGCTTAGGCCAAGCAATCGAGAAAAATCTTGTGGCTGAAGCCATATAAATAAGCAAAAACACTAACAGGACTGTTATCAACCGATTCATTGACCAGGGAGGTCTCCATGAATACGTTAAATGCAAATGAAATTATTGATCATGCCAAACTCAAAGCCATTCACTGGCGAGTCATCTTACTCAGCGCATTGATTATTATTTTTGATGGCTATGACTTAGTCATCTACGGTGTGGCATTGCCTAAACTCATGCAAGAATGGGCAATCGATCCAATGACGGCGGGCTTCTTAGGAAGTCTTGCCCTCTTTGGCATGATGTTTGGAGCCATCATTTTTGGCAGTATGAGTGACAAACTTGAAAAATATGGCTTTAGCCGTAAGAAACTGATTGCAGTTTGTATTGTCATTTTTAGTGGTTTTACCGTGATGTGTGGCCTAGCGAGCAATCCTCAAGAGTTCGGGATCTATCGCTTTATTGCTGGCTTAGGTCTTGGTGGCGTGATGCCGAACGTTATTACACTAATGACGGAGTATGCGCCTAAACGTTTACGCTCCACCTTAGTGTCATTGATGTTTAGTGGTTACGCTGTAGGCGGAATGTGCTCTGCCATTTTAGGCATGTGGCTAGTACCGCAATTTGGCTGGAAAATCATGTTTATGATTGCAGGTATTCCACTCATTCTATTGCCAATCATTTGGAAGTTATTGCCTGAATCCATCGATTACTTGGTTCGTCAAAATAAGCATAAAGAAGCTGCTCACATCTTAGAACAAATTGACACAAATCTAAGAATTCCTGCTGATATGCGCATTAGTCTGCATCAAGAAAACCAAGAATCGTCTAAATCACCAGTGAAAGACTTATTTACTGAAAGTCGTGGAGTAACCACTGTTCTATTCTGGGCAAGTGTCTTTATGGCATTGGTATTGGTATACGCGCTTGGTAACTGGTTACCTAAACTGATGATGGAAGCTGGCTACAACCTCTCAACCAGTTTAGTGTTCCTATTTGCGCTCAATATTGGTGGTATGCTGGGTGCAATTTTTGGTGGTTTTTTTGCTGATAAATTCAGTTTACCTAAAGTTCTTTGCACCTTGTTTGTGAGCGGCGCAATTTCCCTATTCTTGTTAAGCTATAACTTACCAACCATGGTGCTTTACTTCTGTGTAGCAGTCGCAGGTGCAGCATCGATTGGCGGACAAATTTTATTGTTGGCTTATATGTCACAATATTATTCATCTAACATACGTGCGACAGGTCTAGGTATGGCACTTGGCGTAGGTCGTTTAGGCGCAATTTTGGGTCCAATCTTATGTGGATGGTTACTTAGCCTTAATTTGCCAGTGCAATATAATTTCATTGCCTTATCTATCCCTTGTATGATTGCAGTGATCAGTGTGACTGCGATCCATCTGCGCAATAAAAAAATTGCAGGCGCAGCAAACGGCGTTAAAAACGTGGCTTATGAGTAGATGATTCATCAACAACATGTAAGTCATTAAAAATAAAAGAGAGAGTTAACTCTCTCTTTTTTTGTTACAGTGGTTATTCGATATAGCGACTGTCTCTAAATATTTACAAGGAATGTAAAGTTGATCGATTTAAGTCTGATTAAAGTTTTTATTATTATTTATCAAACTCAAAATATCAGTCACGCCGCAGAGCGTTTGAATCTCAGTCAACCTTCCGTCACCTATAATTTAAATCGACTGCGGAAAATGCTGAATGATCAGCTTTTTGTACGTGACAAGTTTGGTGTTAAACCCACTAAGCTTGCACAAAGTCTTTATCCAAGTTTTTACGAAGCGATTGTTAAAATTGATATGGCGATTGATTCTGCCAAGCATTTTGACCCGTTAACCTCTTCAAAAGTATTTCGTTTAGGCATTTCTGATTTAGGAGAAATTTGTTTACTTCCCTCGCTGATTGAATATTTAGAACAACATGCGCCCAATATCAAACTTGAAATTGAGGAAATTCACTCAGAAAAAGTAGAGGAATGGCTGGTTGAAGGCTTTTTGGATGTGGCTGTTTTTAATAGCAGTCACACCATTATGCCCAAAATTGAATCTCGAAATTTGTTTGAGGAACGTTATGTCTGTATCGCTAAAAAAGAGCATCCGCGCATACAGCAAAAGCTCAGCATGGAAGCGTATTTATCGGAAAAACATGTTGCGATCAAATCGAGTACTGGTCATATTGAAATTGATCAGCGTTTAAAAGAACTTGGTCATTCTCGTCAGATCATGCTTGAAGTCCCACATTTCAGTGTTTTGCAGAACGTGGTAAAACACTCAGAACTTCTGGTTACTTTGCCTTCGAGAGCCGCGAAGGTTTATCAGCAGCATACGGATATCCAAATTTTTGAACTCCCTTTTGAAGTTCGCCCATTCAATGTCAGTGTTAACTGGTATAACCATAAGGATGACTTAGACGCACGTAAGTGGTTTTGTAAGATTCTAAAAAATATTTTCAGCACGCTCTAAGTTCTCACTCAGACATAAAAAAGGCTCGTATATACGAGCCTTTTTTTAATAATTTAAATCCATGATGGGCACTACTTATCCAAAATAGATTCAAATGCTTTTAGACGTTTACGGATAGAAAGTAGCTCAATAATCGTTTTCCACGAACTCACCAAGTATTGGAATGACTCACGAACACGATTGAATACACCCATAATTTGTTGGATCAATCCCAGTGTCAACAGGCCTGCTGCAATCGCGGGGAACAACACAAATAACATATAGAGATTATCCAGTTGTCCATACCAACGTGCAAACAAGTTGAAATAGGCATAATGGAAATACAATTTAAAATAGTTAGCACGAATATTCTTAAAAAGTTGTTTTAAGGTTGCAGGTTGCGCACGATTTTCATGGTCTTCGCCGTATACCAACTCTTTACGATATGCCGCTTCCACTTTTTGATTATTAAATTCTAATCCTGGCAGTTTCATACCCACCACCATTAATAAGACAGTACCAAATACCGCCCATCCAATCGCAGCCCATACTAAAGAATATTGCAACTCACCAATAAACGGTAGAACAGGCACTTTCGCAGACAATGCAAATAATAAAGGAAGAAAGGCAATTAACATCAGTACTGCACGGACTAACTCGACTCCTAAATCCTCAACGATCGTTGCAAAACGCATGGTGTCTTCCTGTACACGTTGCGAAGCACCTTCGATATGACGTAATTTCTCCCAATGCTGAACATAGTATTCGTTCATTGCTGTACGCCATCTAAAAATATAGTGACTGGTAAAGAAAGCGCTGATGACGCCTGATGTCACTGAAATACTGGCCAAGCTGATAAAAGTCCATGATTCCGCATAGAGTTTATCCACCTCACCACCACCAGAATTTAAAATCTGTTGAATAGAATCCCAAAATGGTACATACCATGCATTCACAGCAACGCTGACTTGTACTGTTAACCAAATATTAAAAAGGATAAATGCAGATCCCCATACTGACCAACGCTGCCACGGATTGTCTGATTTTATTTTCCAAAACAGTGCAAATAAGGCGGTCGCCACCAAGAACCATAGATAAAACCACAAAAATTGCGGTGACCAAAAACGACTGATATTAATCGCAAGTTCAGCCTCTGCATAACCTTGAGGAAAACCTAAATATTCGCCCCATTGTTTTCCATCCGCAAAAAACCATAAAGCGAGATTAATAAAAAACCATAAGACAACAGAGAGAAAAAACCACTTTGGGTTCGGAAAAAATGACTTAAACATTCAGCGCTTATATCCCTAATTTTGTTTGAATGAATTTTTTGAATAGTAATCCTAATTCTGCTGAGTCGGTGCGTTTTTTAGAAATTTTTTGTTATATCTATTGTACGCTCAGCATTCTTGTAACATAAAAAAGCCCTGCAATGCAGGGCTTTTCATCGACTTTAATTAATCGCGAGTTTTTACATCGTACAATTCTATTTCAAAGATTAGATTAGAATTGGCTGGGATAATATTCCCCATTTTACGCTCACCATAAGCCAAATGTGCAGGCACAATCAGTTTACGCTTACCCCCAACTTTCATTCCAATAATACCTTGATCCCAACCTTTAATGACACGACCTGTACCAATCACAGTCTCAAAGTAATTACCACGGTCTAATGATGAATCAAACTTCGTACCATCTTCCAACCAACCAGTATAATGAGTGGTAATTAAAGCACCTTTTACAGCCTCTTTACCTTCACCTACCACCAAGTCAATAATTTCTAATTCAGCCGTCATGTGCTTACTCCAAATTTAATCTTTAAAATCTTAGTGGCTTACTGTAATTGAGTCCACTCAATCTCAGCTTGACCTTGATCTGAAATCAATGTCCACTCGCCATCCATCACATTTAATTGCAGTTGCATTGTACGTTCGCACAATGCTTGGATTTGTGCCGTTGTTTTTTCACTGAGTTGCCAGATTTGCACATTTTTCAATGTTTTCAATTTACTGTTGCGCTTATACCATTCATCCACTGATGATCCATAAGTGACCACCGCAACTTCCTTACAACGCGCACTCGCTTTTTTTACTTTATCTTCGTCTGGACTACCCACTTCAATCCATTTTTCTAACTGACCTGTTAAATCTTTCTGCCAAAATGCTGGCTCATCAGTTTCAAATAAATCTTTAGTAAATTCTAAATGCTCATCTGCAAAACGAGCATATGCCAATACTCGAACCATCAAACGTTCAATCGTTTCCGACGGATGTAGAGCCATCGTTAACTGATAGTCGCCATATTGATGAACATCCATATTGGCTATGTTTAAATCTGCTTTATAAATCGTCGCTTTTAACGCCATAAGGGGTATCCTCAAATTTGGTGCTAAGCATACCCGATTCAGCGTACATTGAGAAAATGCTTTTCAATCCGTCTGTATTCTGAGTTGAATGATCTAACGATTTTATTGATCATCGATTCGCGCCTTAAGAATTGATTGCTCTAAATGCTCCCAATCTTGATTCTGCTGGGTTATCACTTCAATCCTATTATCAGTATTCTCTTCGCCAGATTTGTAATTGAATTGATCAGGATTAAAATTGAATGTCATCCAACCTTGGTTGGTATTGAAGATGCCTTTAATACGTACCCAGTGTTTTAGCTCACAAAGGATGTCTAATAATTCATAAAAATCAAACTGCCAACGTTTTGGAAGCTTCCATCCTGCCACAATATACCCTTGAGCCTGTTCGACGTAATGATATGGAAGTTGCTTTACAACTGGCATTTCCTCCTCAGCTTTGAACTGTCGCTGAACCTTGAATAAGGGTTGCATTGAACGCTGAATTCCCACATAAGGATAATCAATTTGTTCTAAGCGAATATTGCCTTGATCAGCTTCAAGCCAATGTGGAATATAAGCTAAATATTGTTGTTTTAAACCAGCCAATTTTTTTCGATCCATGTCATTCATGTCCGAAGCATGAGACACAACCACAACTTGAGCCGCTTTTAACTGATCTTGATATAAACTCTGCCTCATCCAATCAGAGTCATGTAAACGAGATCCATCAATCACGGTCACTACAGAACGCATGGCAACTAGATGTTGCCAATGTGGTTCAGTCAGTTGTTCAACCAACTGTGCAGGATGACCCAACCCTGTCGGCTCTATAAATAGCCGATCTGGGTGAGATTCTTGTAATAACCGAGACAATGCAATTTGCATTGGCAATTGACTTGTACAACACAGACATCCACCCAATAGCTCTTTGATTTCATAGCCATCATTATTTGGCAATAACTGTTGATCAACGCCAATTTGACCAAACTCATTCATCAATACAGCCCATCGCTCATTTTTAGGTTTAAATTTGAGAAGTTGTTGTAAAAGCGTGGTTTTCCCTGCACCTAAAAAACCTGTAATGATATGTGTAGGCACTGACTGAGTTGCAAGTACTTTCAAAATGGATCTCTGAATTTGAAGAGGTGTACGGATTCTTGTCGGAATTTATCTAAAAAACAAGTCTAGGATAATTTTCCTCATAATGTATATGAATGCATGAATTCAAAAGACTAAATGATTGGAATTAAATAGGATAAGTGAACTGTTGAATCAAAATTAAAAATATGTAAATCTATTTCACAGATCATTACTCTGAATTTAATTCAAAACTTCAATTTTGATTTTCTAATCGAACCTTTTCAAATGTAAAACTAAGTAAAAAAATTGCTGTTTTTTTCTTCACCATGACATATTTTTTGACAACTTTATGAGGCATATTGACTCTCATTGAGACAAAAAAAATACATTACACCTTGGTTTGTTAGTCGTGCGTTAACTATCGTGTTTCACTTTGTTGCATTGATTGCCCAATTGAGCTTCTGGACTTAGGATGAATTTCGTTGACTCGCTAACCGTATTAGAGGCGATTCAGCTTTTAACATTTTACACGATGATCTAGATTTAATTTCATATTCGCTTCTCTCCTCGGAAAGCTTATGAGATTAAATTCTAATTTATTTTATTGAATAAGGATGCCACTCATGAATTTAGTTAAAACTTTATTAGCAACTACACTTGCCTTCACAGCTTTCTCAACATTTGCTGCAACAGAAGCAAAAGATGAAAAAAAACAGGAAGTGTTGATTTCTTCTCAAGAACAACCAGTGAATGCTGAAACTACTGCTGCTGGTCAACCAACAGCTGCTCAACCGGGTACAGAGGTTGCAGCTGAAGAAGGTACTGAAGCTCCTGTAGCTCAACCTGCTCAGTAATTAATCAAAAATAAATTGACTGAATTTTAGACCGAGTCTTCCGCCGATGGCTTGATCTGATTAAAAGTAGAGCTTTGCTACAGCTCTACTTTTTTATGCCTGTTTTTTTGAATGATTCTCTATAAATTACGATAAACACATATACATAATTATTATAAAACGATATAAATGACAAATAAATCACATATTTTAACCAAAAAGCCAATTTAATTCTAAGCACGTGACATGAAAATGAAGAAATTTCTTGGGATAGCTATACTCAGCCTATGGCTGGTTGCATGTTCCAAACCTTTACCAGAGGATAAACTGGATTATGTAGGACATTGGATTAGCGCTGACAGTCGTGTTCAATTGAATATTACTGCTAATGGTCGTATAGAATATAGTAACAATCAGCTCAGTAAAAAAACCGCCGTTTCAGCTCCAATTAAACAGTTTTCAGATACTGGATTTGAAACAGGTTTAGGTCCTATCAACACGAAATTTATTGTCACTCGTCACCCCTACAAGGATGCACAAGGGAATTGGTACATGATTGTCAATGGACATACCCTCGCCAAGCTACAAAATCCATAAAAAAAGACTTCACCATGTGAAGTCTTTTTTCTTAAACCGATTTCTTATATATGCTGCAAGAAGGATGATGATTTTCATTCAAACGAGCAATTTTACGATGCTCAGCAGCTTCAAAACGACAGCGTTTCCAGTCATTATCTAGGTTTAGCGGTGGAATTTGTTTTGGTTTCCCATGTTCATCCACAGCGACCATTGTGAAATAACAACTATTGGTATGTCGTACCGTACGTTTTTGAATATTTTGTGCTTCAACGCGGATCCCAATTTCCATTGAGGTACGCCCCACATGATTCACACTGGCTAAAAAAGTCACCAACTCACCCACGTGGATTGGTTCTTTAAAGTTCACTTTATCAACAGATAAAGTTACCACATAAGAACCTGAATATCGACTTGCACACGCATAAGCAACTTGGTCAAGCAGCTTTAAAATTGTTCCACCATGTACATTACCTGAGAAATTCGCCATATCCGGCGTCATTAATACAGACATCGTTAATTCAGACTGATCATCTGCAAGCGGTAACGCTTGGTTAAATTCGGACATAAATATTAGAACTCAATCATGACAGGAGATTTAATACACTATTATAACTTTTTTCTTGATTATAAAATGTTTAAATCAGAAACAAACTCCAATAATTTCAAGACTTGATAGCTTAAAAGTATCAGAGGAAATCATTCACTCTCAGAAACTATGATAAATTTGCTTAAAATTTATTCATCTTTGACTAAACGAAGCATCTCAGCAGAAATATTATCGTATTTTAACTTTAACGATGCTTGATTCTTGACTTGGATTTCATAGGTTTCATCATAGTTAATTCGTATTATTTCGAATGTAATATCTGAATTTGACGCTAAATAAACAATTTGACCAACTTGAAAAACTGACACACTACACCTTAATTTATATTTCATCTTTTTAAGGGTTAGATAAAGTACTAACCCTCATTTTTATGACCCCAATATAACAATCATTCAATTTATAACAATGATTTTACTTATTTTTTATATATATTTTATGAGACAATTAAGATCTGATTCAATTTAGCAATTTAAACAAACAGCTCTTTTACTATCATCATGGGCAGGATACTGATGAGCATCATATTGTCCTATCGTCCGATGACGTATCTGATCTAATAAACTAACTTTGTTCAATGCTGCAGTCATACCTGCTTGAATCGTATTTTCACGACCCTTAACATCAAAGATATGTGCTTTTTCTCTTAGATCTGGCTGTATCACAATATCTGCATTTTTTAGCTCGTTATACGCGATCTTATTTTGCATAATATTTATATTTTGATTAAACATCCCCCACACATTCGAGGTTTCCGTGTGCTCTGGCTGGGCCAAAATATCAACAGCAATGACAATATCTGCCCCTAATTCTCTCGCCACATTGACTGGTACAGGGCTCACTAAACCGCCATCAACATAATCCTTATCAGCAATTTTTACGGGAATAAACATACTTGGAATAGAGATAGAAGCTCTCACTGCTTGCCCAGTATTACCATAGTTAAATACTGTTAAATTTCCATTTTTTAACTCTGTTGCCACCACATACATTGGAATAGGAAGCTGTTCTAAGGGCATAAAGTCCACTTGTTTATTGACATAGTTCTCAACCTTAGCGCCATCAAAAAATCCTTGAATACCAATGTTAAAATCACGTACATCATTGACTTGCATATTTAATGCAACTTCACGTAACGATTTTGCTGATTTTCCACTGGCATATATTGACCCGACTATACTCCCTGCGCTGGTACCAACAATAAAATCAGGCTTGATTCCACGTTGCTCTAAAACTTCAATGACACCAATATGCGCATAGCCTCGCGCTCCCCCACTACCAAGCACCAATGCAATACTTGGAGCATCAGTTTTCTTATGCTTATTTTTAATGATATGAGATGAAGCATTCACCAAAGGTGTAGACACAGATTTTGAAAGCTGAGCTTTGGCTACAACCTGTTGACAGGCTTGTAAGCCAATCAAAGGTAAGAGGGAAATCAGGAGTACAAACTTCTTCATTGCATCAGAAATTAAAAATCAAAACTGAATGAAAGCATATCTTTGACAAGTCGTCTGTATGAATTTTTTATGACAAAAAGCCCCAGATGCGGGGCTTTTTGTACATGACATTTTATTAAGAAGATTTTATGTTAAGCAAAGAATTTTAAAATCATCTGAATTACAGTTGCATTAATTAAGTCAACAAAAAATGCGCCACATAAAGGTACAATGAGGAATGCTTTATGTGAAGGACCATACATATTTGTAATCGCCTGCATGTTTGCAACAGCTGTTGGTGTTGCTCCCATACCGAAACCACAGTGACCTGCTGCAAGAACTGCTGCATCGTAGTTTTTACCCATCACACGGAAAGTGATAAATGCTGCGTACAAAGCCATAGTTAAGGTTTGAGCTGTTAAGATTACAACCAATGGGCCTGCAAGATCAGCCAATTGCCACAACTTAAGTGAAAGAAGTGCCATTGCTAGGTATAAGGATAAAGAGGCATTACCAAATACATCAATTGCACGATCGAAGATTTCCACTTTCATGAGACCTTCGAGGATGTTACGCAGGATAACACCACCACCTAATGCCCAAACGAAAGTTGGAAGCTCAAACCAAGTGCCTTTACTATAACCTGTCATAAATTCAGCAAATGCCAAACACGCAGCAAATAAACCTAATGTGGTAATCGCATTATCCGCAGTGATTAAACGAACTTGATTACGGTTTTCAAAAGGCACAAACTCGCCTTGATCATTCGGATTTGCAATTGCATTCGCATCACGTGTGTCTTTTTCAACCGAATTAGTCACTGGTGATGAGAGCTGGTGCTTATTAATCAATAATTTCGCTAATGGACCACCAATCAAACCACCAATAATCAAACCAAATGTCGCACTTGCCATACCCAGTGCTAAAGCACCTTGAATACCATGCTCTACTTCTAAAATCTCACCCCATGCACCAGCAGTACCATGACCACCCGTTAAGGTAATAGAACCTGCAATTAAACCAATAAGTGGATCAATACCAAGTAACGTTGCAAGGCTCATACCGACAAAGTTTTGTACGATAATAAATGATGCGACACAGACCAGGAAGATCACCAGTCCCATACCACCTTCTTTGAGTTTGGCGAAGTTTGCACTCAAACCAATCGAGGCAAAAAACACCAACATGAAACTGGTTTGCAATTCACTACTCGTGGTAATGCTGTAGCCCCACAAATTGTGAACAATTAACGAAACTATGGCAGCAACCAAACCACCAGCTACAGGCTCTGGGATATTATATTTTTTTAAGAAGTCGATTTTGTTGACAAGAAAACGGCCAAGCAATAAAACTATTACTGCAGCAATTAACGTGTAAAAAGCGTTAAAAGTAAATTCCATCATTAATTCTCAGCAAATACAGATGACTGTTAATTCATATTATGCTTGTTTTTTAATCAATAAGATTTATTTCGAATCTCACATCCAAAAATAAACATATCCTTATTCAATATTGATTATCTAAAAGAATAGATAAAATTTTTAATTGAGTAACAATATATTAATTCCTCGATTTCATTGGATTCAATCTTGTTAATAAAAAACATACACTTTTCAAAATAAATCAGTAGCACAAAACGCACTCTATTCTTAGACATGCGTTTTGCTAGATACAATTGATTTATGGCTCAAACAAACACTTAAATATGTTTTAGTGAACTTAAAATGATTAAGAAATTCCTGATGATCAGGACTGCTCACTGTTTAAGCCGAACATTATGCACTTTTTTTTATAATTCGCATTACTTTTGTTTATTCAATCAGCAAAATTCAGATATTCTTTAGTCTGAACTGATGAATGACAAGTGAAAAAAACCGAGACTATGCTCGGTTTTTTATAAATCATGCTTAGAAACTGTATTTCGCCATTAGGCCTACACGGTCATCATTATAGCTCTGACCTGCGAAAGTCTCACGCTTACCATTGATATATTCAACACCTAGATCAACAGGTTTCACAGGTGTGTAAATGAAGTTAATCCAGGCTTGTTGAACAGTTTCATTTGCACTTGGGTTAGTTTTAGCATATCCCGTGCTGTCATCAGCATAATGTGCGCCATAAGCCAGTGTTGAGCGTAACTGAGGTGAGAACTTATATGTAGCACCCACTTGCGTTGCAATAAACTCATTTTGTTCAATGTTGTTATTTGCATCGACAACATAAGCACTATTTGAGCCATATAAATAGTTGCTGTTTCCTTTTACATAAGACACGTCAGCAGATACTTTGAGTGGTTCGCTAATTTGGTAATTTGTACCGATCGCTACACCAAAACCAGTCTTATCATCACCAGCGGTATCAGATTTATAATTTTCGATTAAGGCACGAGCTGAAGCATTACCTTTACCCTCTGCATAAGCTTGCGTGACTTTTGCAGTTAAAGTTGGAAGACGGTATTTAATACCATCTCCAGTAGAATTACCCTCTTCAGCTGAAATAAATAATTGAGTTGTTGGCGCTAATTTGTGAGACCAACGCACTTGCGGTAAACGGTTTGTTCCGCCACCAATGTTGGTACCAAAATCGATCATTTCTGGAGCATGATTTGACAAGAAGTTTGAAGTAGTTTGACCGAATAACCAATTATTTAGTGTTAAATACGCATGACGAATACGTAATGCTTCATTTGAGCCTGCAAAGTCCACTTCTACTTTACCACCAACGTCTGCCCCTTCTACTTTAGATTTGAAATCTAAACCAAGACGTGTTGTTTTTGCAGTTGCACGTAATTTATCTTCAACTAACGGATTATTACTCGTTCCAACGCTGTTTACAGCATTAAAGTCATTGTCAGCACCTTCAATGATATAGTTCGCATCCCCACGTACAAAACCATATAAATTCACTTCAGCACCTGCTTTAGTTTTCAAGTTTGTAGGCGCTGCTGCTACTGGTTGAGCTTTAACTTCAGCCAATTGTACTTGCTGCTGTTGTTGTACTTGATGTTGCTGTTGAATTAAAGCTTTTAACGCCTCAACTTCTTGGCGTAATTTTTGAATTTCATCTTTTTCAGTCGCTGCTTGTGCAGTAGAAACTGCAAAAGTTGCAACTGCGATTGCTAAACTTTTCTTTAAAAATGTTTGATGTTTTGATTGACTCATTAAAAATCTCCAATTATTTCATCTTACATCCGTGCATATATGCTTGGTCAACCTGCTGAATCCCAATCACAACGTTTGATTAATTTAAAATAATCAACGATGCACTAAACTGCTTTTTTTAAAATTTGATGAATTGATTAAAATAAATACGTAACATAATGTGTATTCGTTGTAACTTAATCTAGCAACTTATGTTTCATAATTAAATGTTTTTTATTGTCAAAACCAATTTTCTCAATCACAATTTCTGATGATGAATTGAAAAAAGTTTATATCTGTATAATTTATAAAATCTTTATTTAAAAGCATATTCAAAATTATACCTTAGTCGTAGAGACATCATGGATCATCCAAAATTATTCAAATAGGAGTTGCAATGTCCACAGAACATACTCAAGCCATTGATGAAGTGATCACTGGCCGCCAATCTATACGTGCCTTTTTAGATCACCCCGTAGACACAAAACTTATCCAAGAAATCTTAGAAGTCGCATCAAGAGCACCTTCTGGCACAAATACTCAACCCTGGAAAGTCTATGTGGTGACAGGCGCACGTCGTCAACGTTTAATTGATCAAGTTTGTCATGCACAAATGCAACTTTATCAAAACTCTGAACTTGCTCAACAATACAACGAGACTTTTGCTTATTATCCAGAAACATGGATTTCCCCGTATATCGATCGTCGTCGTGAAAATGGTTGGGGACTTTATGGATTGCTGGGCATTCAAAAAGGTGAAAAGGATAAGATGGCTGCACAACATCTTAGAAACTATCAATTATTTGATGCACCTGTTGGCATTTTCTTTACCGTGGATAAAGCCATGGGCATTGGCTCTAAAATGGATATTTCCATGATGATTCAAAATGTTATGCTAGCAGCAAAAGCACGTGGTTTAGACACATGCCCTCAAGCGGCCTGGAATCATTTTCATCAAATCGTCACTGATGTTCTTGAAGCTCCTGCCAACGAAGAGCTCGTTTGTGGAATGGCTTTAGGCTATGCCGACACCGATGCGCTTGTAAATACGTTTAGAACACCTCGAGTTCCAGTTGAAGAGTTTGCTGTTTTCTTGGAAGACTGATTTTTTAAGGATTAAAACACTCATCCAGTTTGAGTGGTTTAATACAGACAAACAGTCAGTTTCAAGCATATAATTCCAATTTAAATTAGATGAATATTCAACTAATATTCATCTATCCCTATCCTCTATTTATAAAGGGTTCTGGTTTGAACAAATGGCTGATTCAGCTTAAAAAAGCAACCTATAATACTTCATTCATGTATAACCTGCGGATGATTGTGGCTTTCGCAGGTACCGCGTTTATTCCCTATCTGTTAGATCAGCAATTGATGACGATTCCATTAACATTAGGGGTTGTTGCTGCTGGGCTGAGCGACATCGATGATCGCTTCTCAGTACGTATCATGAATCTGATTTATACCTATATTGGGTTCTTTATTGCGGCAGCTTCTGTTCAATTGTTATTCTCATATCCTGTGCTTTTTGCTTCAGGCCTGATCATCTCTTGTATTGGTCTCATTTTACTAGGCTCATTAGGCAGACGTTATGCCACCATCTCATATGGTTGCTTAGTAATTTCTGTCTATGCCATGCTAGGTGTTGATATTTTTGACGAATGGTACATGCAACCCAGTCTTTTGGTGATTGGTGCCATTTGGTATGGGATCTTGTCTACGCTTAGTTTCTTGCTTTTTCCAGCTCGACAAGTTCAAGATCAACTCTCGAAAAGCTATTCTTCACTCGGTGATTTCCTTTTTGCTAAATCCAATCTCTTTGATGTGGATATGACAGCGAATAGCTACCAAAAAAGTATGATCAGCTTGTCGCTGGAAAATGGGAAACTAGTAGGTATCTTTAATGATATGAAAACCACACTCCTTACCCGATTAAAAGGAGATCGTGGTCAAAGTGATACCCGTCGCAGCTTACAATATTATTTTATTGCACAGGACATTCACGAGCGCGCTGACTCGGCACATATTGATTATCAACAATTAACCAAAGCCTTTGAACATAGTGATATTTTATTTCGCTTCCAACGTATTCTTACACTGCAAGCAAAAGCCTGTAAAGATTTAAGTGAAAGCATCTTAAATCGCACAACTTACCAGCATAATCCACGTTTTGAACATGCATTTAGTAATCTCAGAAAGTCATTAGAAAAAATCCGTGATGAACAAAAACATGATCTTATCTGGGTTAATGCTCTTTTTGCCTTACTCCAGAACTTAAAAGCCATCGATGCTCAATTACGAAATCTTGAAACTGAACGGCATATTAAATTTGACCGCACTAAACATTTAGAAAACCAACTTAAAGATGACGATCTGAAAGGTTGGGAAGATATCGTTTCTCGTATCAAACAAAATTTAACCCCTGAATCCGTACTCTTTCGACATGCAATTCGTGTTTCCATCGTACTTTTCATCGGATATGTTTTTGTTCAAGTGACCAATATCGAATACGGTTATTGGGTACTGTTAACAGCCCTATTTGTTAGTCAACCAAACTTCAACGCCACAAAACGTCGACTGAGACTCAGGATCATGGGAACACTTGGTGGCATTATTCTTGGTTTTGCAATTCTGTATTTCGTTCCTTCTGTCGAAGGTCAACTTTTATTATTAATTGTGAGTGGTGTCCTATTTTTTGAATTACGCAGTAAGCAATATGCGCAAGCCACTGCCTTTATTACGATCTTAGCCTTAATTAATTTCAATTTGGACGGTTTAGGTTTTCAAGCGGCATTTCCTCGAATGTTAGATACTTTAATTGGCTGTGCATTGGCATGGTTTGGGGTGAGCTTTATTTTTCCAGATTGGAAATTCAGACGACTCCCCCATTCAATCAGACGTTCACTTGAAGCTCAATGCCAGTATCTTACTGAAGTCGTCCAACAGTACCATCATGGACGTAATAACAGTTTGAACTACCGCGTAGTCCGCCGCACTGCACATAATCGTGATGCTGATGTTGCATCACTCATATCGACATTAGCAACAGAACCTGATTTTGATCCAACACAAAAAGCTTTAGCATTTGAGTTCCTCTGTCTCAATCATACATTTATCAGCTATATTGCTGCGCTAGGTGCACACCGTGAAAAAATTCAAGATCAGTCAACATTAGAGCTACTTCAGCAAGCGTTAAATGATATCCAAGGTGCTTTTTTGCGAGATGAATTCCCTGAGCTAAATCTGACAAATTTGGAGTCCGCGATTCGTGAACGTTTGAATAAAGATGATCAGGATTCACATAAATCATTGATTGTTTTACAGCAACTTTCTTTAATGCTTGGTGTATTAAGACGATTGAGTACCTTAAAACAAAGTTTAAGTCATGAACATGATACTCAATCCAGCGCATTGGCATCACTGTAAATGTTGAATTTTCAAGGCAGTAAATTAGTACAATATACTCCCTGATTGTATTAATTTAATGCTAAACTCTGCTCAGATATACACATTTTGTTAACGAAACTATGACTGCAAAAAACTTATACGCCTACACTTTACAACCCGTTCCTTACGAGGTTACTGAAGCTGAACAACGCCATGCGCAACTCGCAATCTGGCGCAGCACAAATAAAATTGGAACTAAAGCTTGGGCTATTATGGGTGCAATTACTGCGCTTGCAATTTTGGGTCTAATTTTTATTAAAAATTACTCTACTGTATTTTGCTGGGTGGCTTTAGTCTGTGTGCTGACATACTTTTTAGTGCGAAAGTTTGGACTAGAATGGTACGCTAAACGTAAAATGAATGAGTTTCCAGTACAAGAAATTACTGGAATTAAATTAGGTGTTCAGCCTCATGGTATCGTGATGCGTCAAAAAATGGGACTACAAGAAGGTGTAGGTTCAATTGGTTGGAAAGATATCTATGAGTGGTATAACACGCCAGATTTCATTTTGGTGAACTTTAAAGTTAAAGGTCAGCAAGGCGCTTATATCTTGCCAAAACGAATGAACAGCAAAAATTTCTCTTTCGAGACCATCCGTAAACATCTCAAAGAAAGCGTTGGTGAGCCAAAATCACTGTAAATACGGCTTTATATTAAAACCTCCAACTTTGGAGGTTTTTTTATCACAATTTTTTATATGAGAATGAGAATAAATATTATCTTCAAATACATTCCACTTTTTTTGAGTTAGGTTATAATCGCACCATTCAAAAATTCCAATTCACTCAGACCCTTATGTTCAAGAAAATATTTTTCCAGTTACACTGGTTTTTCGGAATAACAGCAGGCCTTATTTTGGCACTTATGGGTGTCACTGGGGCGATATATTCTTATGAGCAGCAAATTATCAAGCTGATCAATCAGGAAAGTTATACAGTTGTTGCTGAACAACACCCAAAATTAACACCAGCTGAAATTTATCAATATTTCCAGCAGGAGCATCCTGATCTTAAAATCAATAGCATTACAATTGCTGCTCAACCTACTGACTCATCGAGTATCAATGTTGCGAAAGAAGGCGAACGTCGTGGTTTGACCATGATGATCAATCCCTACAGTGCTGAATTACTACCTGAAATTAAAGGTCGAAAATTCTTCGCATTCGTACAACAACTACATCGTAACTTGACAGTCGGACCAGTTGGAAAACAAATTACCGGTGCATGTACACTGATTCTTATTTTCTTTGTCCTCAGTGGCTTATATCTACGTTGGCCGAAAAAACACAGTTTCAAACAATGGTTTTCAGTTAAACCCAAATTAAAAGGTCGAAACTTTATTTGGGATTTACACGCAGTCATTGGAACATGGGTGGCCATTTTCTATCTCATGTTGGCTTGCACAGGTTTATATTGGTCATATGACTGGTGGCGCAACGGCATGTTTAAAGTGCTTGGTGTTGAGCGCCCGCAACCCCAAATGCAAGCGGGAGGTCCTGGTTCAAATGCTGGACCAAATGCTCAACGTGAAGGACGTGAAGAGCGTAAATCACTCCAAACAGAACAGATTCACTTTGCGCTCAACCAATCTTGGTCTACTTTTAATCAACAGTTTAAAAATCAATTTTCTTCCGTAACCTTCACCATTCCTAAACGTGCAAACGGTGAATTAGAACTGAGTTTCGTTGATCCTGTTCCGCAACATGAACGTGCTCGTAACAAAGCGACTGTCGACTTAAATACGAATCAATTGAAAGATGTTGAATTGTACGAAGACAAAAAACTCAATGAAAAAATCATGAGCAGCATGTTACCTGTACACCGTGGCAGCTTCTTTGGTCCTATTTACCAGTTCTTCGCGATGTTAGCTGCACTCGCTATGCCGTTATTCTTTGTGACGGGTTGGATGCTCTACCTCAAACGCCGCAAGCAAAAAAAATTGACCCGTGAAGCGAAGCAAAATTTAGCAGTGGTTGATGTTGATCCAAATGCCAAACCTTGGCTCATCGCTTATGCAAGTCAAACTGGTGTATCCGAGCAATTGGCTTGGCGTACAGCTTCAATTCTGCAAGCAGCACGCCAACCCGTCACTGTTAAATCAGTGCAAAGCCTGACCACTAATGAGCTACAAACAGCATCTCAAATTCTAGTGGTCGCGAGTACTTACGGTACAGGTGAAGCTCCAGACTTAGCTGCAAGCTTTGAAAAGAAATTGATGTCTCATCCACTGAATCTAAGTCATGCTCAATTCGCAGTTATGGCACTTGGTTCACGTGAATATCCTGACACTTATTGTAGTTTTGGTCATCGTATTTATGACTGGTTCAATGCATCTGGTGCAACTCCCCTCTTTAATGTGATTGAAGTGGACAATGCCAATAATCACGATATTCAAAATTGGACAGATGCACTCGCACAAGCTGCTCAATTGGAATTAGCAACACTATCTATTGATAAAGTCTTTGATCAATGGAAACTTCAAAAACGTACACTGCTTAATCCAAACAGTTTGGGTCAACCAGCTTATAATTTAGAGCTTGAGTCTGATCACGACGCGATCTGGCAAGCTGGAGATATTGCGGAAATTCAACCCGGCAATAGCATTGAACGTATTCAAGCATTTTTACAACAGCACAACTTAGATGAGGCTTTAGTTCTCGCAACTACAGGTCAAACCTTAGTTGAAAGCCTGTGGAATAAAAATTTAAATAGCGAGATTCAGCCATTTGCTACAGCTGAGGAACTCGTTGAGCAGCTTGAAAATTTACCTACTCGTGAATATTCGATCGCAAGTATTCCAACTCAAGGCATGATGCGCTTGGTGGTACGTCAACAACGTGATGAACAGCAGCAACTCGGCTTAGGCTCAGGCTGGTTAACACATCATGTTACGGTTGGTGCTCAGGTACAACTTCGTATTCGAACCAATGAATCATTCCATTTAATTGATGATAATCGACCGATTATCTGTATCGGTAACGGGACAGGAATCGCAGGGCTAATGAGCTTAATTTCAGCTCGCGTACGTTTGGACTACACTGACAACTGGCTCATCTTCGGTGAACGCCAACGCGAACATGATTTCTTTTATAAAGAAACAATCGAAGCTTGGCAAAATACAGCGATGTTAAAGCGTATTGATCTTGCGTTCTCTCGAGACCAACCAGAAAAAGTCTATGTACACCATATTCTGCGTCAAAATGCGGATGAAGTCGTTAAATGGATTCATCAAGGTGCTGTCATCTATGTGTGCGGCAGTATCAATGGTATGGCAAGCGATGTTGATCTAGCTTTAATTGAAATCTTAGGTGAAACTACTGTAGATGAATTAAGACAAGCTGGTCGCTACCGTAGAGACGTTTACTAACACGGTTATTATGATCAAAACCGAGCACGATTTTTATTTAATCTGCTCGGTTTTTTTATGCGATATACTTTTTCTCATTTCCCACTAGTGATGACATCGAATGTATATAAGGATTTTAAAATTTTTCGCTTGGTTAATAGCATTGATACTATTAATCGATGGAATCATTTTAATGAGTCAAAATAAAATTCATTTGGGTACTGTACTTCCAGCATTTATTGGCATAATGATTATTGTATGTCTGTTTTTTAATAAGAAAATCCAACTCTACCGTTTGAATCATTCTAACTTTAACTTGTTTTGGAAAATGGGATGGACAATTTTTTCCATCTGGTTAATCAGCTTGGCTATTTTTTTTAATTTTTTAGCTAAATCAAATCTTTCCCCCATCATGAATACACCACCTGATGCGATTATTATTTTGGGTAGTGGTTTAATCAATAACCAACCCTCCCCAACGCTTCAGGCTCGATTAGACCAAGGTGCAACGATCGCCGCTCAATATTCCAGTAGTTCTATTATTGTAACTGGCGGTTTAGGTTTTGATCAGAAAATTACTGAAGCTGCAGTGATGAAAGCATATTTGATCGACAAGTATCGTATTCACCCACAGCGTATAGTTGAAGAAAGTCAAAGCACCAACACCGAACTCAATCTAAAAAACAGTGTTCCGCTTCTAAACAGAATAGGCTTAAACCAAGATAGTCATATTGTGGTTGTCACCAGTGATTTTCATACCCCACGTGCTGCAGCAGTTGCCCGATTTCAAGGTTATACCCAAATCACATCAGTCAGTGCTGAAACTCCTTTAACCACACGATATAACGCATGGCTTAGAGAATATTTTGCTTATATTAGTGGCTGGATCTTAAAAGAATACTAAATTTTTTATTTATCATGTATTCGGATTTTTCGAGGAGAAGGAACCCCTTCTCTATTTAATTTTTCAGGTTGATCGATCGATAACTGGTATAGATAAGCTTTTAGGTCAATTAGAAATTGTCGCCCCGATACCAAAACATTTTGACCTTCTGGCATCAAGTTAAGTGACAAATGAGTATTGTGTTGTCGAATATAAGGAACAACTTGTTCAATAAATGGTATCAGTTGGATTTCCTCCACATGATATTTTTCCCACTTATCACGAACCAATAATTGTGCCATACCTTTACTTTGCCAAACAGCAAGCGTGCGCTGACCAGATGGAGTGGAGCACAATGCCCAGCCATCATTATATAAACTATAAACTTTAGCCTGAGCGACAATTGTTTCCATAAATTGTTGGTATTGTTCTTTTGGAGAGACAACTGTAGAGGCAATAGAGGTACTTGAAGGCTTACGCTGGTATGGATTTCTCATAATTCTATTATAAACATGAATTCATCATATTTTATATAAATTATAGAAACTTAAAAGACTTTTTATAGAAAGAATATGGTGGGCGCTGACGGGATCGAACCGCCGACATTCTGCTTGTAAGGCAGACGCTCTACCAACTGAGCTAAGCGCCCTTGAGGAATAAAAATAGCATCGCTATTTTTAAGATGCAAGAAAGAAATCTTGCTGAGCTGATTGAAACCATCATATCTAGACAAGGGATCTAGAAAATGGCGCAGCGGACGGGACTCGAACCCGCGACCCTCGGCGTGACAGGCCGATATTCTAACCAACTGAACTACCGCTGCAACGGTAACTGCTTACGCAATTAGGGTCATATAAGCTTTTCAGCTTGAATATGGTGGGCGCTGACGGGATCGAACCGCCGACATTCTGCTTGTAAGGCAGACGCTCTACCAACTGAGCTAAGCGCCCTTATTAGGCTTTGATTTTTAGGATGGCGCAGCGGACGGGACTCGAACCCGCGACCCTCGGCGTGACAGGCCGATATTCTAACCAACTGAACTACCGCTGCATCACAAAAAATCTGGTGGGCGCTGACGGGATCGAACCGCCGACATTCTGCTTGTAAGGCAGACGCTCTACCAACTGAGCTAAGCGCCCTTAATAAGGTCATTACATAAAGTGGCGCAGCGGACGGGACTCGAACCCGCGACCCTCGGCGTGACAGGCCGATATTCTAACCAACTGAACTACCGCTGCACTTATGTAATATCTCTATTAAAGTACAAACAATCTATTAAGTTTAATAGTGGCGCAGCGGACGGGACTCGAACCCGCGACCCTCGGCGTGACAGGCCGATATTCTAACCAACTGAACTACCGCTGCACTAAAACTTAACGTAAAGGCTTGGTGGGCGCTGACGGGATCGAACCGCCGACATTCTGCTTGTAAGGCAGACGCTCTACCAACTGAGCTAAGCGCCCTTTACGACTTCATCGTTTGTGTGGTGCATTATAGAGAATCCTCAGATACTGTCAAACGCTTTTCTACAGGTTTCTCAGTTTTTCAGTTTGAATGATTAAAAAATAGATCATTTCTCTTAAAAAATCGCTTTTTTGTCTATTATTTGCCTGATTAGATATATGTTTTTATTTTTATTCAAAGTTTTTATCACAACACATTTTACGATTCTGATTTAAATTTGATCCAATTCGATCTCTTGTTCTGAAATATAGACTAAAGCACCTTCGTCAAATGTATCAAATAGCTCAATGACATCTGCACTGTGCATTCGAATACATCCATGTGATTTAGGAATGCCTAAAGGTTCTGACTCTGGCGTACCATGAATATAGATATATCGATTATAGGTATCACAACCCTCCCCTTGATTAAAACCAGGTTCTAAACCTGCTAACCAAAGAATTCGCGTTAGAATCCAGTCACGTTCTGGAAATTGCTTGCCAAGTTCCACATCATAGATCTCCCCAGTCCAAAGACGTGCTTTAAAAACAGCATTGATTGGGTGGTCATCGCCAATTTTTTGTTCAATGCGATGCCATCCTCTTGGGGTTTTACCTGAATTTTCCTGTTCACCTATACCGTTCAATCCAGTAGACACCAAATAGCTTTTTTTCATACATGGTACATATAGAACTTGTTTCGCCATATCAATCAGGATATCCGCCTGACTTAGGGTATAACTTTCAAGATTTGGGTTCATACAAAACTCAGCGTTAAATTATTTTTAATCATTTATTTAAACAATATTTTTTGATTCAGGTCTTAACCACAACCAAATCGCGACAATTAGCATGGTGAGATTCGTAAAAATTTTTACTAAATCAGGAGCATTGGTATAAAGCATAAGAATACCGCTGATCAACATCATCATCGAGGCGAGCCATTTTGCTTTGCGTGGAACCGTGCCATGCTCACGCCAATTTCGCAGTGTTGGTCCATATTTAGGATGATTGAGTAGCCAATCATCAACCTGTGGCCAACCTTTTGAAGCAGCCCATGCGGCAAGAATTAAAAAGACTGTGGTTGGCAATCCTGGCAATAGCGCACCAATAAAACCTAGAGTCACAAAAATAATGACTAAGCTCCGCCAAAACACGATTTTCATACCGCAACTCATTCAGTTGAATCTCACTAGTATATATGCTTTTGTGGTAGTGTCTGATTGTAAATTTATTTTCAGTTTTGAATTCTAGTTGGAGAAACGGTGCAATCTGATTTTTATGAGCCATGGCAGAACTTTCATCATACAATTGTACGTCAACTGGCTTTTGTCATCGCAAGTCCTAATATTATTCGTTTTGCGCCTAAAGAATTAACGATCGTTCATCCTTTTGAATTGCACCATGAACAATTTTGGCAAACTCAGTACGAAAAATATATCTCCAGACTGCATGATCTAGATCAAAACCCACAAGAGCTGATTGATTTTATTCAGCAACTTAAAAGTACGCGTCTAGGTTTGCGCTTTGAATATTTAATGTGGTTTTGGCTGCAAGATGATCAACGCGATCAAGCTGATTTTTCGCTGTTAGATCACAGTGTTCAAATCATTGACGGCCGCCATACTTTGGGTGAAATTGACTTTGTGATATTAAATCATCACACCCAAGAAATTGAACAATGGGAAGTTGCACTGAAATTTTATTTAGCAGAACAAGACTTTCAACTTCAACATTGGTACGGATTAAATCGAAGCGACACTCTATTTAGAAAGCTCAATCATTTTACGCAAAAGCAATTTCAATTTACTCAAGCCAATACTTATAAAATTGATCGAAAAATTGCGGTGATGAAAGGTCAACTCTACTTTCCGTATCATACCGAACTTCAAACCTTACCTAACTGGGTCAGCCCACATCGTCGTATAGGCACATGGGGACATCAATTACGATCATCTTTTTATCGACTGGAAAGACAGGAATGGATTTGTCCGAATGCAAGTCAGACTTCAAATGAAGCACATTGGTGGAGCAATGGGCTTTATCACAATGTACAAACAAATCAGTTTTATATGTACCGTCAACCAGCTTTAAAGCTCCCTTACGTGTAGTTCGTGTAATAAAAAAATGTATCGAATACAATTAATAACATTCTGATAATAAAACTCTCATATTCTTCTAAATGATTAATTTTTATTCTGATTAAGCATCAAAATAATTTACAATCATTGGAGATAATGATGAAAAAAGTATTAGCCGCTTCATTCGTAGTTGCATTTGTATTAACTGGTTGTAATACATTCAAAGGTTTTGGACAAGACGTTTCAAAAGCTGGGGAAACTGTAACAAATACTGCTGAAAAAACTTCAAACGAAATTCGTAACAACTAATTCGAAGTTGAAGCTAAAAGCCCTATTTTTTAATAGGGCTTTTTTTATTTAAATTTGATTCCCTTCAATGATTAATATTTTGCATCAAATTCAACATACTTTATGATAGTTCGACTTTGACCAATTCGATTTCTTTCCATGACCCAATCTGCAACACTCGATTTAAGCTTACAATTACTTCGCCAACCTTCAGTGACTCCAGTCGATCATAACTGTCAAAATATTATGGCTGATCGATTATCAAAGATTGGTTTTAACATTGAAAATATGCGTTTTGAAGATGTAGATAACTTATGGGCTCGTCGCGGCACTGAATCACCTGTGTTTTGTTTTGCGGGTCATACTGATGTTGTTCCTACAGGCAATCTAGAAGCGTGGAACTCCGATCCATTCGCCCCAGAAATTAGAGATGGAAAGTTATACGGGCGTGGTAGTGCAGATATGAAAACGGCGTTGGCAGCCATGGTAATTGCCTCTGAACGTTTCGTTGCCAAGCATCCAGACCACAAAGGTTCGATTGCTTTTTTGATCACTTCAGATGAAGAAGGTCCATCTATCAATGGAACAGTGAAAGTTGTAGAAACTTTAGAAGCACGCCAAGAAAAAATGACATGGTGTTTGGTCGGTGAACCGTCAAGTACGAATACTTTAGGTGACATTGTTAAAAATGGCCGTCGTGGGTCTCTCAATGCCAATTTAACCGTGAAAGGTAAGCAAGGGCATGTGGCCTATCCACATTTGGCAATTAACCCAATTCATACAGCCTCAAAAGCAATTGCTGAATTATGTGAGACAGAATGGGATCAAGGCAATGAGTATTTCCCCGCAACGTCTTTCCAAATCTCGAATATTTCTGCTGGAACGGGTGCAACCAATGTTGTGCCTGGCACGATGAACTTATTATTTAACTTCCGTTATTCTACAGAAGTTACTGCTGATGAATTAAAAGCACGTACACATGAAATTTTAGATCGCCACGGCGTTGAGTATGATATCGAGTGGACATTATCAGGTTTACCATTCCTTACCCCTGTTGGAGAGCTCGTCAATGCTGCCAAAAAAGCGATTTTGGATGTGACTGGTACGACAACAGAATTATCAACCAGTGGTGGTACATCAGATGGCCGCTTTATCGCACCAACTGGAGCTCAGGTACTCGAACTGGGAGTACTTAATGCCACGATCCACCAGATTAATGAGCATGTTGAAATTGCACATTTGGAACCTTTGGCTGAAATTTATGAAAAAATCTTAATTGAGCTATTGGCATAACATTAAAATTTAAGAGCAATGAAATATAAAAAAGGATGCGAATGCATCCTTTTTTAATTCGCTTAAAATACTTCAATCCTGTTTTAAAAGCTGATTGATCTGCTCAATCAACACTGCTTCTTGGAAAGGTTTACCCATATAAGCCGATACACCAAGTTCAAGAGCATGTTGTTTATGCTTATCCCCCACCCGTGAAGTGATCATAACCACAGGTAAGTTATGCAAATGTGGTTGATTTCTCAGCCATTGCATCACTTCAAAACCATCCATTCTTGGCATTTCAACATCAATTAACATTAAGGCAGGTGTTGAATGCTGTAAATATTCAAGTGCTTCAATGCCATCTGTAGCTGCGACAATCTGGTAACCATAACGCTCAAGTAGTTTAGATGTCACTTTTCGAACTGTGACCGAATCATCAACCACTAAAATCGTAGGTGCTTCATTGTCATGCTCTAAATTAGAGGCCTTCGACTCTAGATGTATAGACCAATCCTGCTGAGTGAGATATTGAACCACACGATTTACATTTAAAATTGGGCAAATTTCCCCACTACCCATAATGGTTACACCGCTGAGATAATCAATTTTATGGATCAGCCTCCCAGTCTGTTTCACAATAATTTGTGAATTAGTTCCTAAGACTTCATCAACGAATAAAGCCACAGGTTGAGACTGGTGCATATTCACCAAAATCACTGGAACTTTTTGGGTTTCTGAATATGGTGAGTTTCTTTTTATATTTTGATTTAACAACACGAAGTCAGCCAAATCGTTTAATTGATAACTTGCTTCATGCACCCTCAACAACTGACTCTGTTGCTTCGCGAGATTTAAATCATGTCTATCAATCATTTCAACACGTTGTATTTGATGTAACGGTAAGGCAAAGAATTGATGCGCAACTTTTACCATCAACGCTTCAGTAATAATTGAAGATTTAGGAATTCTGATTTCAAAACAAGTTCCTTGTCCTCTTTCCGAAGTAACATGAACATGCCCACCCAGTGCCTGTATTTCACTTTTTACGACATCTAAACCGACACCACGTCCTGAAACCGTTGTTAATTTTGCAGCAGTGGTAAAGCCTGGTCTAAAAATCAATTGTAATAGTTCAGTTTCAGAATATTCCCGTTCAGTATTGAGCCAACCAAATTCAACAGCTTTTTGCTTAATCTCTTGTGAATCAATTCCTCGACCATCATCCTTGATCAAAATACTCAGCTCATTGTGATGATTCACCAATGTCAGTTGCATGACTGCTTGTTCAGGTTTATTTAATTTCAACCGCTGTTCTACTGACTCAATTCCGTGATCAATCGCATTACGCAGAATATGCTCAAGTGAGGTGATCAACTTTTCAAGAATACTACGATCTAATTCGATGTCTGCATGTTCAATCTGTAACTGAACAGATTTATTCAGATTCATCGAAAGTTGCTTGCATAAGCGTTCAAGACGCATTTGTATCGTCTTGAATGGTACGACACGAGTACGCATCAACGAGTGTTGGATGTTGTTTTGTATTCTTGCCTGCTGAATCAATATACTTTCTGCAGATTGAAGCTTTTCATGCAGAGAGTTTCTGATATCTAACAAGTCTGATGTTGACTCTGATATTGATTTTGAGAGTTGATTAAGTGATGAATATTGATCCATTTCTAAGGGATCAAATCCATGCTCGGCGGAATTATATGATCTACGTTGTAATAAAATTTGGGATTCTAATTCCCCTTCCATCCGTCTCAATTGTGAAGTAAGGCGCTGAATGGTTTGATCCATTTCTACCAAATTTGACCGATATGATTTTAATTCTACTTCGACTTGCGAACGTTGAATCAAATCCTCCCCAATCAAATTAAGGGTTGCTTCAATTACAGCAGTAGAGACTGAAAGTGTCTCGTTCGCTACGGCAGATTGAACAAACTTTTGCAAATTACCACTCATTGGAGGCGGTAAAACACTCTCATTAGCGTTAGATGGTTCATTCTGATGTGAGTTTTGCTGAATGGAAGAAGAGTCAAACTTTGATGAATTATTATGCGTAGTGACTAAATCACTTAAATTGGTTTCAAGGTCCGCTGATAAAGTTGAATGAATACTAAAATCCGAAGACATGTGGTGAGTGATATCATTTTGCATCGAATGTACTAAGTTCAGCTTCGAGTCACTACCCTTAAGATTTAAATATCCAAGCTCAATTAAACTCTGAATAAGCCTTGATGCCTGCTCCACCGGATAATCGACAGACTCAACTTTAATGATATTGACACGCCGTACCAAATCCTGCTGTAAGGCTTTAATCAAAATAATGAAACTTTTTATATCAATTTGTTGCTCTGAAATGAGTTGAAGATATAAAGATTCAAGCTCATGGATTAGATTTGCAAAGTAATCTGCTTGCAACATGTATGCACCACCTTTCAACGTGTGCAATTGCCGCATAATTTTTTGGATACACGTAGCCTCTTCTTGATACTCTAACCATGTATTGAACAAGTCTTCGATTTGAGACAAGATTTCTTCCGCTTCCTCGACAAAAAAACCACTTACTTCGCGATCTAAGCCCTGTTTTGCTTTCGCTGAATCTTTGAGTGCGTAATCTATATTGAGTAATGTCAGAATTGTTTCATCTAAGGAGCGAGCAGATACTTCGCTCTCCTGCTCTATAGTGGAAATGCAATTTGATTGATTGGAAAAGCTGAAGTATTCATGATTAAGTTGTTTTAAATCACCTAATAGCTGCTGAGAAGCTTCATTATTTTGAGCAAATTGACCTATAGCGAGTTCATCAAATATTTCTAAGAGTTTTTCATGCCCTTGTTGTAAAACTCGGTGGACATTTGAGTAGGCAATTGAATTCGGTTCTCTTGCAATGTTGAAGTGAATTGAACTCAAAATTTCTGAAATTTTTTGAAGGAGATCAAAATCAACTTTAATGGCAATTTTAGCAATTGAACTGAGTTGTTGACTCAGTAAGCTCGAACGTTCAGTAGTACGTGTAGAGCTAAATAGGTTAGAAATACCATCTTGTACAAAGGTATCGATAAGGAAAACATCTTCTACACCCAAATCTACAATTTTCTTGAGTAACTCTTGCGGATCAAGATTTGGATCGTTCTGTGTAATCTGTTCTGAGAAGTCTCTCAATGCGATTAAAAAAGTATGCTCTAATGCCTGAAACTGTTGTTGTCTCGTTACGTTGTCACCTGTTGTTTGCAAGCTTTCTAAGTAATACTGGATTAAATCAATATACTGTGTTGTGAGCGCTTGCAATTCTTTATTGTTGGTATCAAGAAATGGATTACGTTGTATTATTTTTTCGAATGACTGACTCAATACTTCAGTTTTCTCAAGTCCAACAATTGCAGAACTCCCCCTGAGAGAATGGACAACACGTGCAAGCGTATCCACCTGAAATTGTTGATTGGATTTATCCAACATATCTTGCAGGGATTTCAATTGTTCTGAAGCTTCAGCATAAAAACTTTGCAGAACCTCGTTATCCCATATTTGAGTATTCTCAATTGTGGCTGTTGCTGAGAGTGAATTTGAGTCATTCAAACAATGACATTCAATCCTGAAATCTAGATCTAGCTGTGTGAGATGAGCGTTGATCGCCAACAAAGGATGCAATGATTGATCTATGATATTTGAATGTTCTAATTGCCGACCTAAAAGCAATAGAGGTTTAACATCTAATTGAATCGCTTGTTTCACTGTTAAACTAGGCACAATGATGTAGCGATATATACGAGAGATCACCTCAACATACTCAAGGACCAGTTGACTCCATGAACGTTGCTGATCAAGCCTAATATTCAGTATTGTCTCAACGGTCCATGCAAGCTCAGAAACTGAGTTGAATCCAAGCATTCGACCTGAACCCTTTAAGGTATGAAAATTACGGCGCAATGCTTGCCAAATATTTACCTGTTCTAAATCATTCGATAAGACTTGAAGATTTTCTGATATTTCTAGAAGTAATTCCTTAAGCTCTTCAGCAAAGGTGGTAATAAGCTCCTCATCTTCAAAATTTGATTCATCCTGAGGAAGCTGCATATCTATATATGCACGATAGAGTGCTTCTGAAAGATATAATTGTATTTTATTAGGATTATTATTTTTCATGGCTCAATCACTCAGGTAATTTAAAGTTTGCAACTGATTTCCTTAAAGAATCAGCCATTTGAGTGAGTTCTGCTATCGATTGTGCAGTATCTAAGGTTGAAGCATGATTTTCTCGTGTGACATCTTGCACAAGCGACATTGTTTTCGCAATTTGACCCGCAGCAGCTGACTGAACTTTTGAGGATGCTGAAATATTCGCAATCAGTTGAGCCAACTGTTTTGAAATTAACTGAATATCTGCAAGTGCTGCTCCTGCATCTTGAGCAAGTCCAGTCCCCTTAACCACCTCAGAAGTTGTTTGCTCCATAGAGCGAACGGCCTCATGCGTATCTAATTGAATATTTTTTACCAATATCTCAATATGTTTGGTCGCAGCAGTTGAACGTTCAGCTAAACGCTGCACCTCATCAGCAACACTCGCGAAACCTCGTCCAGCATCGCCTGCCATTGCGGCTTGAATGGCTGCATTTAAAGCCAACAGATGCGTTTGCCCTGCAATGTCTTCAATGGTTGCAACAAAGTTTCCAATCTCTTGAGTAGATTCACCCAGCCTTTTAATTTTTTTAGATGTTTCTTGAATCTGCCCTCGTATTTGATCCATTCCATCTATTGATCGTTCAACCACTTCCCCACCCTTCGCTGCGATAAGTACAGCGCGCTGAGCAACTTTTGCAGATTGCGCTGCATTTTCATAAACGTGATCAATTGAGTCCGCCATGTCATGAATGGCGAGCGATGTATTTTGGATTTCACGAGCTTGCAGCTCTGAAGATTGCGCCAATTGTGAACTCATGTGCTGAGTTTGATGAATATATTGGGTAACTTGTTGAGAAGCCTGATTAATTCTCATCACCAAATCACGCAAATGATCTATCGCTACATTAATTGAATCCGCGATTGTCCCCGTAAAATCTGCAGAAACCGCAGCATATTTGGTCAAATCGCCTTCAGCTAAATCCCCAATTTCATCTAAAAGCCGATAAATCGCGGTTTGATTCTTCTTATCTTTATCCACTAGCTCCATCAAACGCAGACGATCTTCTTGGCTTCTCAAAATAAAAAGTCTAATCACTGCAAAGGTGAAGCTCGATAAACTAATCAACAATAAGAGTGACAGTAAAATCAGTAACCACGTCGAACCTGTGCGAATTTCATTGAGGGCTACTTGAATTTTTTGTAACTGAGACTCCGTGGTATTGCTTTGAGACTCTAACCATAGTCGATCTACTTCATTTAAAGCCGGACTATAAAAATAAACTGATTTTACATTTTCAAGTTGTGAACTAAAAATAAGCTGAGAGTTTTTGAGAATCTGTAATGTGTAATCTGTAGGATTATCCTCAAACTGTTGAGTCTGAATAATCATCATTTGATTGAGATATTTCAGTTCCCCCACCCCACGACTTTGCTCTACCGTGCGTGGGAGATTAAACATAAGAAACAATAAAATCAGAAAAGCACAAACGAGGCTAATAATAGCCATGATTAAATAAGACTTCGTTTGGGCAGATTTCCCAAACAGCTCTGAAAACTGTTCAAGTTTTAACTTAAGTGAAGCTTTCCATCCCTGTGTGTTGGAATCTGAATCATTCACATTCCGACTGGTCTTTTTTAACCGTAAACTCACTCAGCTCCCCCAAAAAACTATTGCTGACTACACATTAAATTGAATTTGATGTGAACATGTGCTTTAGACGATCATGCTCATATAGCAGACTCATCATCAGCACAGCTACAGGTGTTGAATGATCGAGAAAATAACCTTGGCAAAACGATCTATATGGTTCTGCGATCAAATCCGAACTGGTGCTATAGGTATTATTCTTATAATGTTTTACACCAAGGACTTCATCCACAAGCAATCCAACACAGTCTTGCCCCACGTTAAAACATAAAATTTTAACATTAGCGTGTAATTGTGTTGATTTACTCAAAGCAAATTGCTTTAGATCTAATACGGACAGTACTCGACCTCGCAAATTCGCTAAACCTAAATACCACGGCGGCGTAAGTGGTAATGAGGTAATGCTCAGTAAAGGGCTAACCTCCGCAATATCACCAAGTGGGGTAATAAGTTGCTGCTGCTCAACTTTAAAACATACACCAGACCAGAGGTCCTGATTTTGCACATCACGGTACTCATTTGCTTGAGCCGAATTAGCATTACTGGCTTGCGTTAACCAGTGTTGTTGATCACTTTCATCTTGAATGATCATGCTGTGCCTGTATTTAAATATTGCTGAATGACATCAAGTAATCTTGATTCATCTACAGGTTTGATCAGGTAGTCGACAGCGCCTTGTCTTTTGCCCCAAATTCGATCCGTATCCTGATCTTTGGTACTGACAATGACAACTGGAATATGCTTCGTTACATCAGCTCTTGCAATTTGCCGCGTCGCTTGAAATCCATTCACACCAGGCATCACCACATCCATAAGTACAAGATCTGGTTGCTCTGCTTGCGCTAAGGTAACACCATCTGCACCATTGGTTGCTTCTAGCACTTCATAGCCATTTTTGGACAGAATTTCTTTAAATCTAAACATTTCTGTTGGAGAGTCATCTACCACTAAGATACGTGTCATATTTTGTTTTCCCAGTACTTAACGTGAAGCGACAAGTTTACGAATCGCATTCAATAGCTCATCTTTACTGAATGGTTTCGTGAGGTATTCATCAGATCCAACAACTCGTCCTTTTGCCTGATCAAACATCCCATCTTTACTGGATAACATGACCACTGGAATATGTTGGAAATTTTGTGAGTTTTTTAACAATGCGCACGTTTGATACCCATCTAAACGCGGCATCATAATATCTACAAAAATAATATCAGGTCGAGTTTCAGCAATTTTAGATAATGCTTCAAATCCATCTACTGCAGTTACAACGTCATATCCTTCACGCTGTAATAAAGTTTCTGCGGTCCGACGAATCGTTTTTGAATCATCAATGACCATCACTTTAATATTTTGCAGATTATCATCCATTGAATGATCCTTCCTGAGATGAGATTTAAAGAAAAATGAAACGCTTAATTTAGAGAATAACCATTATTTTCTAACATAACATTACATTGATTTTCAATGCAGTTGAGTACTCGCGGAGAGATTGTGTCACAAAGCTTCATAGAATTTAAGGGTGAATCAGATTAAGCGTAAATTATTTAACGGTTTATATTTATAAATTTACCAAAACCACATAAAATGCTTGTTATTAAAAGCAAAAATTAAAAAATTGAATTGATATCACGGGGGCCAATTCCAATGTTTAATCTTTCGCACAAATCAAGAATTGGGTTAAAGCATCTTCATCATAAAACATTCTTAGTGATCATGATGACATTTGGTTTATGTATCAGTGAAGCAATTGCTAATACCACAGTGACCAAACCGTCTTGGTATCGTTATTATGATAAAAATGGCGTAGCTAATATTAGTAGTTCGGTAACACCAGAGCATATTCGTCACGGTTATGAAGCACTTGACCGTAATATGCAAGTGATTAAAAAAAATCGACCTTATGATGCCGATAAAGAACAGCAACAAAGTGGTGTACGTACGCAACAAGCCAAACAACATGAACAAGATCTACGCTTAAAACGTGCTTATGGTTCTAGTAAAGTGGCTGCGAACAAACGTGATGATATGTTGAAAAACATCAACAAACAAATCACCTTTCAAAAACAACAGTACCAACAACTGGAGCAAGATCGAATATTGTTTAAAAAGCAGGAACAGACCTATATCAAAAAAGGGAATCCTGTCCCTAAAAACTTACAAGATCGAATCACTTATAATGCGCAGAATATGAGTAATATCCAAAAAAATATTGAATCTTTACAAACAAACTATCGAAATACTCAGTCACAATACGACAATATTATCAAGCGCTTAAAAACTCTTGAATAAAGAAGAGTTTGTCTGAATGGAAAGGAATTATCACATGCCGAATGCGACTCGACACAGCAGTCAGTTTAAGAAATATCTCGTATTAGGAACGCTGTGTACGAGTTGTCTTTTAGCCGCTTGTCAAAAAAATGACGAAAGTGTACAGCCAACCTCATCTACCCCTCAAAAAATTGAATTAATACAACAGGACTTAGTCAAAGTTGAAAATGGGGTCTCAAATCTGAAATTTGCTTTCACGGGCACCATACGCGCTGTGAATCAAAGTACAATTCAAGCGCAAGTGACTGCCACTGCTAGCCAAGTCTATGTACAAGTCGGTGAAAGGGTGAGTAAAGGACAAGTCTTGGTACGTTTAAATAATCAAGATAATGCAGCCCGACTCGCACAAGCTCGCGCTAATCTTGCTTCTGCACAAGCGCAGGCACAACAAGCTTCAAATATGGTTACTCGAAAAAAACGACTTTATGATCAAGGATTTATTTCTAAGGTTGAATATGAACAAAGTCAAGTGGAGCATAAAGCTCAACTCGAAACTGTACGAGCTCAGCAAGCAAATGTGGATATCGCACTGAAAGCCGATGCTGATGGGTTAATTCGTAGCCCCATTTCTGGCGTGATTACCAAACGTCAAGTTGAACCTGGTCAAACCGTTTCAATGGGTCAAACACTATTTGAAATCGTAGATCCACAAAAATTAGAGATTCAAGCAAAACTCCCTGTCGAATCTCAACATGCGCTCAACATTGGAAACAATATTGAATATAAAATTCAAGGGACTACCCAAAATTATACTGCCAAGTTAACACGCATTTCCCCTATGGCCGATCAAATCAGTCGTCAGGTTGAGTTTTTTGCTCAACCGAATGAATCAATCAATTCACTGAGTATTGGTGCTTTTGTCGAAGGTTTCATTTTAGATGACAAACAAATTCAGGGGCAAAAAGTTCCTCTTGATACTATTCAAGATGCAGATGGCAAACCTTATCTGTGGATCATCCGTGATCAGAAAATTCAGAAAGCCAATATTCGAATTCTGGATCGACAACCCAACGAGAATATTGCAATGATCAGTGGTCTTCAGCCAACGGATTACATCAGTAGAATTAAGTTTAATAATGATGACTTAAATAAAACAGTCTCAATTGCTTCAAAGTAAGACAGGATCTGTACTATGTGGTTAACTCGAATCAGTGTGAAATATCCTGTCTTTACGATCATGATGATGCTATGCCTGATGGTATTGGGCTTATCATCATGGCAACGAATGGGAGTTGAAGAATTCCCTGATGTCGATTTCCCATTTGTGGTCGTGTATACCACTTACCCAGGTGCTTCTCCTGAAACTGTTGAATCTGAAATTACCAAAAAGATGGAAGATCAGATCAATACGATCTCAGGTGTTAAACAAGTGATATCGCAGTCGAGTGAAGGACTCTCTACAATTATCACTGAGTTTAATTTGGATGTTCCTTCAACCGTTGCAGCTCAAGATATTCGAGACAAAATTGCGCCAGTGACAGCTGAATTTCGTGATGAAATTACTGATCCTATTGTTGAGCGCTATGACCCTTCCGCAGGTGCCATCATGTCGGTGGTATTTGAGTCTGAGAATATGTCACTCCGAGAGCTCAGCTCTTATTTAGATCAAAAAATTGTTCCTCAATTGAGAACTGTTCGTGGGGTAGGTACAGTTAATCTGCTAGGTGACTCGCAGCGTCAAATTCGTATTGAAGTTAATCCACAAAAATTACAAAGTCTTGGTGTTGGCGTTGATCAAGTCATTAACACACTAAAAGGCGAAAACATTGAAGTCCCTGGGGGCACACTCAAACAGTCAAATTCAGAGCTGGTTGTTGAAATTAAATCAAGAGTAATTCATCCCCAATCCTTTGGGGATCTCATCGTCGCGAGTAAAAATGGCACGCCAATCTACTTAAAACAAGTAGCTGAAATTTACGACAGCCAAGCTGAACTCGAGTCGAGTGCATTCATTAACGGTCAAAATGCTGTCGCGTTGGATATTCTCAGAAGCTCTGATTCAAATGTAATTGATGTTGTAGATGCGGCTTATAAAACACTAAACCGTATAGAACAACAACTCCCGCAAGGGACAACATTGAAAGTAGTTGTCGATACATCTCGAGGCATACGAGCAAGTATTGGTGATGTTGCCCGTACAATTATTGAAGGTGGTGTACTTGCGGTTGTCATCGTTCTACTGTTTTTAGGTTCATTTAGATCGACGATTATTACAGGCCTTACCCTGCCAATCGCCCTACTCGGCACATTAACGTTCATTTGGGCTTTTGGTTTTACCATCAATATGATGACTCTTCTTGCCCTGTCTTTAAGTATTGGTCTTCTTATTGATGATGCAATTGTGGTACGTGAAAATATTGTCCGCCATGCTGATATGGGGAAAGATCATGTGACTGCTGCTTTAGATGGAACCAAAGAAATTGGGCTGGCAGTTCTCGCAACCACTTTGACCATTGTTGCGGTGTTCTTACCAGTTGCATTCATGGGCGGTATTATCGGTCGTTTCTTCTACCAATTTGGCGTGACAGTAAGTACCGCTGTACTGATCTCAATGTTTGTCAGTTTTACGCTCGATCCAATGCTCTCAGCTCACTGGGCTGAACGTCATCATCCAAATAAAAAACCGAGCGCATTGAAACGCTTCTTCAATGGGATCTCAAATAAACTTGATTCATTAAATGAAGTGTACGAGAAGCTGCTAAAACTGGCACTAAGATTCCGCTTTCTAACAATTGTCGTTGCTGTTGCTTCACTGTTTGGCGCGCTAGCGCTATCGAAAATGGTGGGAACAGAGTTTGTACCTGTTCCAGATAAAGGTGAAATTCGGATCAAATTTGAAACGCCCGTAGATGCTTCACTCGAATACTCTCAGGCAAAGTTAAAACAAGTTGAATCTATTATTCGACAGCATCCAGAAGTTAAAGGAACGTACGGCGTTATTAATGGGGTGACTGATCGCGGGAAAAACCATGTAAGCATCCGAGTCAGTTTAAGTCCTCGTCAAGAGCGCTCTCAGACACTGACTGATTTAACCAATGAGTTTCGTGATCGACTACAAACAGTGGCGGGTATTACCCTCACCTCTATTGCTTCAGCAGATGAAACTGTGTCTGGTGGTCAAAAGCCTGTCATGATTTCCATCAAAGGACCTGAGCTAGATGAATTACAAAAAATTTCTGATCGTTTCATGGTGGAAATGGCAAAAATTGATGGTGTCGTCGATTTAGAAAGCTCGCTCAAAGAGCCTAAACCTACCCTTGAAGTGCATGTAAATCGTGTACTTGCAAACGATTTAGGATTATCAGTCAGCCAAATTGCCAATGTGATCCGCCCTCTCCTTGCTGGTGATGATGTAACGACGTGGAAAGACGAAAAAGGTGAAACCTATGATGTCAATTTGCGCCTCTCTGAAGATCAACGTACGCTTCCAAGTGACATCAATAATTTATATTTAAAATCGCAAAAAGTGGATGCGAATAATCAACCTATCTTGGTTCCGCTCTCAAGCGTAACAAGCACACAAGAAAGTTATGGTGCATCTCAAATCAACCGTCGTGATTTAGCACGTGAAGTCATGGTTGAAGCCAATACTTCAGGTCGACCTGCAGGTGATATTGGTCGAGATATTAAAGCATTGCAAGATAACTTCGAGATGCCTGCTGGCTATGGTTTTGAAACACAAGGTGCAAACGCAGATATGGAAGAATCGATTGGGTACGCTGTTACAGCCGTTACACTTTCTATTGTATTTATCTATATTGTTTTAGGCTCTCAATTCAATAGTTTTATTCATCCTGCGGCGATCATGGCCTCATTACCATTGTCATTGGTCGGAGTATTCCTTGCATTATTCTTATTTAACTCAACAATGAATTTATTCTCCATTATTGGCATCATCATGTTAATGGGATTAGTAACCAAGAATGCGATTCTCCTCATTGACTTTATTAAGAAAGCTATTGATCGCGGTGAGACACGTTTTGATGCCATTATTGCTGCAGGTAAAACACGACTTAGACCCATTCTGATGACCACGAGTGCGATGGTCATGGGTATGGTGCCATTGGCATTAGGCTTGGGTGAAGGAGGTGAACAAAGTGCTCCGATGGCGCATGCTGTCATTGGGGGCGTCATTACATCCACCCTGCTGACCTTAGTTGTGGTTCCCGTTATCTTTACTTACTTAGATGACTTTAAGAATTTTATGGTGCGTCAAACACGAAAATTCATGTCATAATGTAGAGAATTGTCATGAGGTGTCATTCAAAATGCTCACCTCATTTTTTATCGTATAATCTTATGCTTTAACGCTCATTATTAGGACAAATTCCATGCGCGCGAGTCGCTTTTTATTTGCAACGTTAAGAGAAACCCCAAGTGATGCTGAAGTAATCTCTCATCAGCTGATGCTTCGTGCGGGTATGATTCGTAAATTGGCTTCAGGATTATATTCTTGGTTGCCAATGGGCGTACGTGTGTTAAATAAAGTCGAAGCGATTGTTCGCGAAGAAATGGACCGTGCTGGTTCACTACAAGTATTGATGCCTGTGACCCAACCGGCAAGTTTATGGGAAGAATCTGGTCGCTATGTGCAATATGGTCCAGAACTTTTACGCTTTAATGACCGTCACAACAACCCGTTTGTTCTCGGCCCTACACATGAAGAAGTCATTACTGATTTAGCGCGTAACGAACTCAAAAGTTATAAACAATTACCCGCTAATTTCTACCAAGTACAAACTAAATTCCGTGATGAAGTTCGTCCTCGTTTTGGCGTTATGCGCTCTCGTGAATTCGTGATGAAAGATGCTTACTCATTCCATGCAGATCAAGCTTCATTACAAGAAACTTACGACACGATGTACGATGCCTATTGCCGTATTTTTACTCGTTTAGGTTTAGACTTCCGTCCAGTTCAGGCGGATACAGGTTCAATTGGCGGTTCAGGTTCGCATGAATTCCATGTATTGGCATCAAGCGGTGAAGACGATATTGCATTCTCAACTGAATCAGATTATGCAGCCAATATTGAAATGGCTGAAGCGATTCTTGTAGGTGAACGTGCTGCACCAACTCAAGAATTAAAAATTATTGAAACGCCAAATCAAAAGACTATAGCTGATGTATCTGCTTTCTTAGGTACCGATGCAAAACAGTCTGTCAAAGCTTTGTTGGTACAAGGAGTCGCTGAAGAAGGTAAAACTGCGCCTGTCGTGGCACTGTTCCTTCGTGGTGACCATGAGCTAAACGAAATCAAAGCTGAGAAACATCCGCTGATTGCATCACCACTTGCATTTGCAACTGAAGAACAACTGAGTGCTTTAGGCTTAACCGCTGGTTTTGTTGGTCCTCAAGGTTTAGTCGAAAAAGGGATTAATGTCATCGTTGACCGAGCAGCATCAGTTTTGTCTGATTTTGTTGCAGGTGCAAACGAAGCAAACAAACATGCGACGGGTGTGAACTGGGAGCGTGATGCTCAATTCACTGAAGTTTATGATCTTCGCAATGTTGTTGAGGGTGATCCATCTCCAGATGGTAAAGGTGTACTTCAAATTAAACGTGGTATTGAAGTTGGTCATATTTTCCAATTAGGTCAAAAATACTCTGAAGCTCTGGGCTGCAAAGTATTAGGTAAGGATGGTAAACCATTCACTGTAACAATGGGTTGTTATGGAATTGGGGTGACTCGCGTCGTCGCGGCTGCCATTGAACAAAATTACGATGAAAAAGGAATTATTTGGCCTGCTGCTATCGCACCTTTCCATGTCGCAATCGTTCCGATGAATGCTCATAAATCACCTCGTACTGTAGAGGCTGCTGAAGCACTTTATACAGAACTTCAAGCTGCTGGTTATGACGTGCTTTTAGATGACCGTGATGAACGACCAGGCGTTAAATTCTCCGATATCGAAATAACAGGTATTCCGCACCGTATTGTTATCGGTGAAAAAGGTTTAGATGCTGGTACTTTTGAGTACAAAGGTCGTTCTGATACTGAATCAAGCAACCTGAGTAAAGAAGAAATACTCGCTAAAATCGCCCAATAATTTGAGCATAAAAAATCCCGCTATTCGCGGGATTTTTTATAGACCGTTGATGTTCACTTTCAAATCTTTCACAGATGTACCAATAGCCCCAAAGCTCCCCATTGAGCCATTCGCTAAACCATTAAAGACCGTCGGACTACTCGCCCCCTCACGTCCCAACATCACATTGTTGAGACCAACATTCATTTTACTAGATTGTCCTGTATTTCCGATGTAAATACCTGAAGGTGCAACACCTGCATGGAAACCAGATAATGAAAAACCATTGTTTTGATCAGTAGCTTTAGCCTGAAAATCGAATTTTGCAGAAGAATTACCAGATACAAATGCAATAGGACAGCCTGAGCCTGTGCCACAGATTGATTGAATTGCGCCTCCAAACTGGACCATGTAGCCTTGTGGCACATTGCCTAATTGAACATTGATTTGAGGACGTTGGGATTGATTTAATGTAATTTCAAAGTTTCGATCAGTACTGCCTATTTCTAAAATTTTAGCGACGCCAGGCACCAATTGCTTCAGATCATTATAAATCGATTTAGTTTGCGTAGTACCAGACACCTGATTACTGCTGGCGATATAGAGTGCGAATGGACTCAATTTAAACCCAGTAATTTGCTCCGCAAAAGTGATACCTATATTGGCATATGGCGTGCCATTGCCTCCGTCTGTATCAATTTTTGCATTGATTGTAGACGAACCAGGGGTATGACCTAAAAATTGAACCTGAATTGGATTACCAGTTGGACCTGCGACCACTAAGCCAGCAGCTTGTGAATAATTTTTTCCTAATATTGGATCTTTAATTCCGTCTTGATCAATGATCGCAGCCTGTGTGAACTGGATCTTATCCATTCCAATACCAATGCTGATCCCATCTTGACCAGTAGTAGATGAAAGAGACTGATCATCTAATGGTTGCATAGCAAAACACGGGAATCCCACCGCAGTGGTCAAAATAAGCAAACTGAATCGTTTTGTTTTTATCATATTCATGAGTCTATCCCTCAACTTTCCATATTTACTTATTAATTTCGAGGTGTAATGCGCAATTCACTATTCAAGCGACCGCCAGTAATAGCCAATTCGCCTAAACGAGCGCCAGCACCTACAGTTGGAGGATAGAAGTTGATGTCTCTTGCTCTAAAAACACCCGAAGTTGTCTTTTGAGGATTGAACATCAAGGCAGCATTCACACCTAATTGTCCCGCACCATTTTGATCTTTACTAACAACCAATGCATTATTAAATGCAATTTTACCTGTCAAACGGTCTAAACCAAGTGTTGAACCATTATGAGGATCGGTAATTTGCAAGGTGTTATTGTCACCTTTCAATTCTAATTCACCTACAAAAGATAAGTTCTGACCATCTTCAGCAGCATTATTTGGAATTAAAGAAAAATCAACATCACCACCAAGACGTGATTTCACCACAAACATCACATCATCAGCTAAAGCAAAATTGTTATCTGGTGATGAACTTCGCGTAGCACATCCTGCTGCTCCACTATTTAATTTACAGGTTTTATAAATGGTACCTGGCAGATATCCCGCAGCAACTTCTGTTGATAGAACAATCAACATATCGCGCAAGCTGACATTTACACTACCATTTTCTACGCCCATATTTCCTGTACCCTTCGCGTACAGATCAATATTACGTAAACCCATATAGTAATCGGTTGATGTTGCCGTATCTCCACTGCCTACCTTACCTCCATCAACCACTAAAATTGACGTGGTTTTATTACCTAGCGCTTGACCATTAGCTCGGTCTACCCCAGAGGTACTCATTGCAAAAGACAAACCAATTCTTGAGGTATTACCCGTTGTAGCAATCATGTTTTTAACAACATCGGAGCCTGCTAAAGTGTAATAAAAAGCTTGATCTGCACGAACTGATGTTCCATATAGAGCAAGATTGGCATTCAGATTATAAAAAGGCAGTGCCAAACCCCACTCATTTTTAACATTTGTATTCGCAAACAAGTTAGCTGCTGGTGTTCCTGCACTATTGGTAAAACGTCCACGGCGGGAAATAGACTGAAATTCAGCACCACGAATCGCAGCAATCAAGCTGTATGGATTATCACCTGTTACTGCATTATGAATTTGGTGCTGATAATCAGTTGCTAAGGTTAAATAACTTCCATTACCAAAACGACTTTTTTGGAACACTTCGTTTTCAGGTAAGCGCAGTGTTTTTGTATCGGCTAAATTGAGATACACATTACCACTGTCAAAAGATGCTCGAGTATTTGGTCTTAACCCTGTTAAGTTACTAAACTCAAAACCGTATGCATTTAGACCTGCCCCACCAATTTCTAAAGTCGTTGCTTGTCCATCACTTCCGAGCATTGAATCATTGTCTTTGGTAAAGTCAGCTTTCATACGGAATCCGATTCCAGAATCACCAATTACACTATTACTAGATGAAGCTGTTGGACTATTGGCATTTCCTAGAACACTTTCATTGCCTTTTGTACCACGAAATTGCAACGATGAATTGACCATTCGCCCGCTGGCACCTACACGTATGAGACCTTTAGCTCCTTGAGGATTATTCGTATTGCTATTTAAAGCATATGGGTCATTTGAACTCACGTTCTTATTCAACATTACTTCAATATTTAGACCTGAGTTTGTTGTTTCACCCTCAGCACCTGACTTACCATTGCCATAGGTTCCTGTGTTAATAAATCCTGCTTTTTTTGAAGCCGAATTTGCAACACGGTTTAAATCCACATAACCCAAATTATCATTAGGCGTACTACTCATACCGGCAACATTATCTGTCGACCCTGTACGTGTATTCGACTGCATTCTCAATCCCTCAACTTCATCCACAAACATGGCACCACGTGCTTTGAAGTTGAAATTGAAGTTGTTTAAAACAAGTTGGTTGAGTTGGTTTCGTGCGTCAGTCTGCCCTAAATAGATATTGGCATTTTTAATCCCTAGTGCGATTTCGCTAAGATTCTCTTTGCTGAATAATCCGTGAATCGTTCTAAGCGATAAATCAGTATTCGAAGTGGTTTGTAAAGCCAATTGACCCATTGAAAAACTACAACGGCTTGAACTCTCGTTATCACAAATTCTGAGATTATTCATGGTCACTAAAGCAGGTGTCACACTGGCATTGAAGTCTAAACCTGCTTGGTTCGCATTGCTTCCAGCATTAATTTTAATATCTGCCCCTAATGTTTGATTAGTGACATTACTTTTTCGAATAGAGACATTATCTGCTGTTGCCTGCAATGTATTATTGGTTGCTCCACTACTGCCACGACCAGCTTGATCTTGCCAATAGACCTGATCCATGTTGGCTTCAGTCAATGTTGTCGAGATATGCACACCATCTTGACCATTGACATTTCGCAAAGCTTCGTCATGCATCACTTCTAAAGCCATGGCATGACCGCTTGCAAGCAAGATACTCAGGCTTAATGCATTCATAACCAGCAATGAGCTGTGATTATATTTTTTATTGTTCATCACATTTCCTTATGCATGTCTAATTTCAACAACGCTGGTGACTGCCGTCACAACCAAACATCATGACTTTACCCTGAACAGCTAAATTACCATTCATTTTTAAACCCATAAAACCAGTTTCTCGCCCATGGTCATATGCAGAACGAGGAGCGTTAGATGAATCATAACGTGTCACTTGCAGGTAACCATAGTCAGCAGGACTTGTTCCTACACCCTCAGTGGTGGCATTGCTGGTAAATTTATCCTGACCAAAAGCCAAAGCATCAAAACCAAAATTACGAATTTGAATTGGCTTAGATGCATCAAAGCTCAGTTGCATCGCTGCTTTAAGCTGATCAGTACCAGAATCATTTTTATAGCTGAGATCTACACCATCCAAGCCAATCTTTTGAATATTTAGAGTGCCCTGAATCCCTTTAAAAACAAGCCATAATTTAAAACCATCTGTACTACTTGCTTGACCATCTTTGATATAGCGATTATTGACAGCAAGCGCGAGACGACAATATTCCACATCCTTACACAGTGCATCATCAAACACATAACGTTGAACATTATTCTCAGTCACTAACTTTTGGTTTAAAGAAAGTTTTAATGAGAGATCAGCTCCAGCTTGTCCTTCAACATTTTTTAAAGCTTCATCTGACATGGGCTCAAGTGCATAAGTCATTGATGCTATAACACTGAATAGGACAGCGACTAATGAATTTTTCATGAATGCTCTCCTATAATCCTTTTGTGGTGATTTTCATATGCTGAATAAGAACACCATCAATGACCGCAGAACCCATATTTTTAAAATTTGATGCTGGCAATGCGGCATTAGGCGTTTGGGGAATTGGATTGACTGCACCAAAACTTATACCTACTGCATCTGATCCTTTATAAGCACTTAAAGTATTATTCGCAGCGTTATAAGAAGTACTTCCAATAGTGATACTGCTATGTGTTGCATTCGTCCCTTGATAGCCATTCAAACCATTGTTACCACATTTATAAAAGTTACAGGTTGAGCCCGCATATTCTGTCGAGTTTGGATTGCTATAATCTGTGTATATTTTTTTATAAATTTCAGGTTTATTTGGAATACGCGTGAGTTCCAAACTAAAGTTTTTACCATCAGAGCCTAGAATCAAAGGCTGATAGAGTGAACCCAATACGATATTAGCATTCAAATTATGAATAAAGATACCCTCATTGGCATCAAATACTGGTGCCAGAGTATTGTTGATGGCAGGGGTTTGTAAATTAGGAGTGTCTGATGTTTCACGCGTACTCAGTCTAAGAATATTGGCTGTTTTATTCCCCGTCGTCAGATTTTGACCATCACCTGAGTTCAAACGCACAAGTCCAGCAACACCCAAGGTGTTGTTATAAAATGCACTCATGCCTGCTTGGTTACTTGCACCATTTAAAGTTTGAAAGATTTTTATATTACTTCCATTAATGGAAAAATTATTCCAAATGGCCTGTAAACGAAGTCGATTAGCACGATCCGCATTACTCGTTCCTGCTTTTTCACCCAATTGGTAAAGTAGTGGATCCCCTTCTTTACGAGATGGATCAAGAACAAAAGCATCCGCCCACATGGCCATCTTCAATCTGTAAGCATCAAGACCATTGGCTGCATCCGTAGGACGAACTGTGTCCATTAATGGAGCTTCAAGCGTCAAGAATGGAACCTGACAGCTAGGATCATTACTTATACATGTTTTATTTAAATCAAAATTTGGAACCTGATTTTCAGTACCGACTCGAAGTAGCCATGGATTGGTTGCTGTTCCCCATGATCCTATACGTGCATCTTTATCTGTCGCAGCTAAGCGCGTATTGTGATTATTATCAGATTTAGATAATGCGAGACCATACACGAACAAATCAGCCTTACCCACGGAATGATCTTCTGACCCTACTGTTCCATTTTTATTGGTATCCAATGCCGCATCCGTTAAAGGACCCACTGGAATGAGATGAATATATCCGGTATCTTTTTGGCGATTCATTAAATCTGCCGCAGTTGAATTTTCCCCTTGAAAAACAAAATAAGCATCTTGAGGAATCATGGCGACACCCTCACCAGTCGTCGCACTTAAATTTTCATCCGAAAGAGGCTGCAATGCATAGACCGAAACCGTAGTAAGCGTCATTAAACTTGCAAGTAAAGTCTGATTAAATATGTTCGTATAATTAAGTGCCATCTCGACCTTCCCGTATACGATGCCTTGCACCATATTTATATTTTTAATTGTTCAGAGAAGAATTCCATGCTTCTCTTTTAATATTAAGATTACATCACAGTTTATAGTATATAAATGAAGTAGAATTTGCAAAAAATTGCGATTGGGTTGGCATTTTTTCCGATAAATGAATAAATTCAATTTTTCAAATACTTATAAAAAAAGCAAACTCATTGAGTTTGCTTTTTGCATGAAGTCTTACAATTCAATACTTAGGTTTTAGGTAAAGTTACACCTGTTTGACCTTGATATTTTCCACCACGATCTTTATAAGATGTTTCACACACTTCATCAGACTCAAAGAACAACATTTGAGCAACACCTTCACCAGCATAAATACGTGCAGGTAAATTGGTTGTATTTGAAAATTCCAAGGTCACATGACCTTCCCACTCTGGCTCAAGTGGCGTCACGTTTACAATAATACCGCAACGTGCATAGGTTGATTTACCTAAACACACCGTCAAGACATTACGTGGGATACGGAAGTATTCTACTGTACGAGCAAGCGCAAATGAGTTAGGTGGAATAATACACACGTCAGCTTCGATATCGATAAAACTTTTATCATCGAAATTTTTTGGGTCAACAATAGCAGAGTGAACGTTTGTGAACACTTTGAACTCACGCGCACAACGAACATCATAACCATAGCTTGAAACGCCATATGAAATGAGTTTTTGACCATTTTCATCTAAACGAACTTGGTTTTCTGCATACGGTTCAATCATGCCGTGTTTTTCGCTCATTTCGCGAATCCAACGATCAGACTTAATAGCCATTTATTTATTCCCAGAATACATATTCAATTACTGCGCTGTACTTTAACTGAAAACCCCGTCAATGGAAATAACCCACGATTTGTATTCCTGTTCAGTCTGCTGCGGTGAATCATCTTAAAGACTTAACAATGCAGAATAACTCATTGGAATTGAGAAACTCATCAGGACTAAGGATGCTGTTTTTTGCATATTGGACTGGTTTACCCACTTAATTTTATTATTGGCTAACAGCGACCCAATGAGTGTCCAAATAAAAGCGATGGGTAGGATCAATAAAATAAACATCAACATGTGCGCAATATAATAATCTACACTCACCCAAACAATTGCAGGGAAAATAGCCGAGGCAAAAAGCAAAGCTTTAGGATTTAGTAAAGTTGCACAGAATAATTCAGAAGCTTTGATGGTGGGCTGATTCAACTGATGTTCTACGTTGGCAGTGCGCCATAATTTGATGGCCAGATAGATAATATAGAATGAACTAAATAATTTTAATATCACTGGCAAAATTGGCAAATGAGTGGTGACACGACCAATTAAAAATCCCCATGCAGTGATGGCAATAAGATAACCTAATGCTTCCGCGGGTATTAAGCGAAATGACTTTTTAATACCTACCTGTATGCCTGAAGATGCAAGTAAAGTATTGGTTGGTCCGGGTGTGAATAAAATCGTGGTAACCAACGCAATAAAGAGCCATGAAATCATAGGATGACCTCGCTGATAATGCGCTCAGATTAATCAGGATTATTTCAATTGGCAAAATATTATTTGTGTGAAAATTTCTCAAGAATGAAACACAATTTTTTTTTGTAATATTTTTCATCAGGTTAGTTTGTCATTTAAATTATAACTCTGAAGTCACACGATGTAATCGAAACGAAAAACATGATGTACTCTTGCAAAAATGCTTATAGCACGTTCTTCATCGATGAAATTCAGCATCACAGTCCATTCACGCTGTGATGCTGAGTTCAAGCATTAATTTGACTGTTGTTCAGCTTCTTGAACCTGAATATTTAAAGATTTCTTTTGGAATTCTTCAGGATAATCAACATAAGGAATAATGGCAGCAGAAGCTGTCGTTGACAGAATGAGAGAAATCATAACCATCTTCATTGCAGTGATTGAACGCATTTCTATACCCATATAACGTGAAATTTCACAAAATATTTTAGGTAGAAAAATTAGAGTAAATAATCCTAAAACGACGAACGGTCAACAAAAAAACCTGCCTAAGTAAGACTTAGACAGGTTTAACATTGAGTCTTTTCAAATACTTAGAAAATCCGACTTTGATCTCTTTCAGCTTTAGGCAATGCAGCTGCAATCTTCTGTGCAATTTCAATATAACTATCTGCTGCATCATCACCAATCAATACAGATGGTTTACCTTCATCGGCATGCTCTCGGATTTTCGCATTCAATGGTAAACGTCCAAGTAATGGAATATCGTATTGTTCCGATAACTTATCGCCACCTCCAGTACCAAAGATTTGCTCTTCATGGCCACAGTTTGAACAAATATGTGTCGACATATTTTCCACCACGCCCATCACAGGAATTTGAACACGGTTAAACAATTCAATACCTTTGGTCGCATCCATCAATGCGACATTTTGTGGTGTCGTCACGATCACTGCACCGGTCACTGGAATACGTTGTGCCAGAGTTAATTGAATATCCCCTGTTCCTGGTGGCATGTCGATCATTAATACATCAAGATCAGGCCAAAGGGTTTGGTTGAACAGTTGCATCAATGCGCCTGTTGCTTTTGGACCACGCCAAGCCACAGGAGTATTGTGATCTCCTGTCAGATGACCAATTGACAACACCGCCATACCAAAAGCATCCAACGGTACAAAATGTTCTGCCTCGATCATTGGGGTTTTACCGGCATTGCCAAGCATCGTTGGGATACTTGGACCATAGATATCTGCATCCAACACACCTACTTTCAGCCCGAGCTTTTGTAATGCCAGAGCTAAATTTACCGTAGTGGTTGATTTCCCTACACCACCCTTACCTGACGAAACTAAAATCACGTTCTGGATACGTGGATGCTTAGGTACATCACGTTGCTGTGGTGCAGCTTTTTGAATCGGTGCTTCTTCTTGTTGAGGTTGGTAATTCGCATTCGCTTGTTTTACCGCATCTTGGCTTGCAGATGCATCTACAACAGGAGGCAGATTGGATTTTGGGGCTTCTGCTTTTTTGCTTGAACAGCTTTCACCTGCTGCATGGTTGTGCCCACAACCACCTTGTTGTTGAGCATGACTTCCTGTTTTTTGCTGAATGACATGCATATTCAGCTCTTTAATCCCACACTTTTCCAAAGCATCAGCGAGTTCATCGTGAATTTGCTGTAACTGATCTTTTTCACTTGGCACGGTATTAATGGTAATTTGCAGTACATCACCTTCAACATTGACCTGTGTGATTCGATCTTTCAAAAAATTGTCAGAATTCGGCAAAACGTAGTGTTGTAATACGTGTTGTACAGCCTCTTCATTCACCTCCTTTGAGGGTGAAAAAACAGATTTGAGTGAAGAAAGCCACGACATACCGTACTCCAAGTCTGGACAGAAACTGATAAAGGAATAGTTTAACGAGAAATATCAACAAGGTTAAGCAACAATATATTGATCCCCGTTTGATTAGAAATATGTTAGTCGAATTCCAACTAAATTAGTCAGCTTTTTTATTATTTTTATTGGCGTATTGCGAATGCTGTCATTGATACACTCTATAAACTTGATTTCACTGTTAAACGCCTTGATTCATGTTGCAAGTGATTCATGCTTTCAACAAATAGCAACACAATAGCGAATTTTTTAACATTAAAATTGAAAAGAATATAAAACCAAGATAACACTTCGATATGTCTTTAAAACAAAGAAATCTGAAACTTAAATTAAAAACATGCTCAATAACTGCCTTAATGAGCACAATGCTCCTTCTACCAATTTTAGGCTATGCCGCCAATGAATCCCGAAGTTTTCGTACTCCTTCAGGACAAATCATCAGCTTAGGTGACTCTTATGCAAAATTAAGCTCACACATGAAGCAGACGCCGACTTCAACACAACATTATGAATGGAAAGAAGGAAAAAATCGTTTTACGGCTTATAGCTATACCTACGAATTTCATGATCTGATTTACACCTTTACTGTGGTGAATAATGAAATTAGAAAAATCGAATGGATTAGAAAAAATTAAAAAAAAGCTCATCTGATGATGAGCTTTTTTGTGATCAATTTACTTTTTCAGTTGATCAATTTTCTCTGATGCTTTTGCTTTAAGATCCGCAAATTTTTCACTCGCTTGATCTTTCAGTTCATGCAATTTATCTGCTGCTTGCTCTTTTAAATCTACCGCTTTATGTTTTAAATCATCTAAAGTTGAATGCGCTTCAGAAGAATTTTGCTGCGTATCATGTTTAAGATCATTCAGTTTTTTTTCACCTTCAAGCTTGGCTTCTGCTGCACCATGCTTCACTTGATCCAATGCTTTCTCGCCTTTCAGCTCAGCTTCTTTCGCCTTCAATTTCAGATCATCGCCGAGTTCTGAAGCTTTGTTTTTTAAGTCATCAATTTTATTATTCGACATCTTCAATCCTCTTTATCGCTTTGATAGTGAATCTAAGTTATATCGAAGATTTGCAGTGCTCATCGTAAATGTTTCGAATCACTACAATTTCTCACATGATGATGTAGAACAACACTACGCTGTAACTTTTGAGTTTAAAATGATGAATTTAGGAGCGAATACTCGACATAAAGTTCAATGCAGAAAACAACCAAATAAATAAAATAAAGCTTCGTGCTTGTGTGAAATGCTCGACATCCGTGCCATGCAAAATATTATGACGTGTCGCGGTCACATTCGAGCTTGAATCCATTTTATAAGCCGCGAGTTCTGCAAAGTATGGATTAAGCTCAATGGCTATCTTAGATTTATGCCAAAGGCTCTTAATTTCATTGCCTTTCAAACCCGGTACAATTTTATAAACATCGACAAACTTGGTGCCGTTTTGTTTTAAGAATGCTTGTTGAATCAGTACATCTGTCAACAGCCCTTCCAACTGTGCATAGAGTAAAGGCACACAACCTGCATAACAGCCGAGTTTATACATTTTAAAAGCTTCGATAATCACAGGACGACGCAAGGCTTTATTCTGCTCATCGATCTGCATAGCATCGAAAGCGGTCAACACATCTTTTTGAAAAGCTTCAGTGTTAATAACATCAAGTAAGTTAAAACTTTGCACATCTTCATAAGCATGAATTTGTTGCCAAAAGTGCATCAAGTTTAACGCATCATTGGCAACTTTCGAACCGACAGGTTGATCCAACTGATCGGCAAGCACATTAAAATATTCATCTTGCTGGGCAAGTTCACGTAAATGATTGACTAAAAGTGTATGTTCACCTTGCGAGATTTGATCAAGATAATCCTGTGCCTGATTAAGAATTTGCTTACCCAGAGTTGGTAAGCCCTGCACATTCGATTTGATGCGTTTTACAGGTTGCTCATCTTCATAATCATCAAAATCGTCATACATGGTCAAACACTCAGGTGAATAGCAGGATGCCTATTATCCCTGATAAGTCTGTAACAAAGTAGCCTTTCCACGTGCTCTAACTTTGTTAATAAATAAGAATTCATCAAAAGGCTTATGCAAGTCTCGCCTATCTCATGTAAAATTATCGCCCATTGCATAAAATACGAATGAGAGAGTCAGATCCGTGCGTAATATCTTAGTCACTAACGCCCTTCCATACGCCAATGGCCCGATCCATATGGGTCACTTACTCGGTTATATCCAAGCAGATATTTGGGTACGTGCGATGCGTGCAATGGGTCATAACGTGACTTATGTCTGCGCGGACGATGCTCACGGCACAGCAATTATGCTACGTGCTGAAGCCAACGGTATTACTCCTGAACAGCAAATTGCCAATGTACAAAAAGAACATGAGCGTGACTTTGCCGGCTTCAAGGTTGATTTCGATCATTACGATTCAACCAACAGCGCTGAAAACCAAGCTCGCGCTTCTGAGATTTATATTAAGAACCGTGAAGCAGGCAATATTGCGGTGCGCCCTGTAACGCAATTGTTTGACCCTGAAAAAGGCATGTTCTTGTCTGACCGTTTTATTAAAGGCACCTGCCCGAAATGTAAAGCGGAAGATCAATACGGCGACTCATGCGAAGTCTGCGGCACAACCTACAACGCAACTGAATTACTCAATCCAAAATCGACTTTAAGCGGTGCGACTCCTGTTGAGAAATCTTCAGATCACTACTTCTTTAAACTACCGAACTTTGGTGAATACCTACAAAAATGGACACGTGACGAAGGTCGTTTACCTGTATCGATTGCCAACAAGTTAGATGAATGGTTTGAAGCAGGTTTGTCGGATTGGGATATTTCTCGTGATGCTCCTTACTTCGGTTTTGAAATCCCTGATGCTCCAAACAAATACTTCTATGTTTGGGTGGATGCGCCAATCGGCTATATGTCGAGCTTTGAAAATTACATCAAAACTAAACGTCCTGACTTAAGCTTTGATGACTATTGGAAAAAAGATTCTAAAAATGAGGTGTATCACTTCATTGGTAAAGACATCGTGTATTTCCACGCATTGTTCTGGCCTGCAATGCTTGAAGGTGCCAACTACCGTACACCGACAAGCCTATTCGTAAACGGTTTCTTGACTGTAAATGGTCAGAAGATGTCTAAATCTCGTGGTACGTTCATTAAAGCGGAAACGTATTTAGAGCATTTAAACCCTGAATATTTACGTTACTACTTCGCATCTAAACTTTCTGACAAAGTTGAAGATTCTGACTTAAACCTTGATGATTTCGTTCAAAAAGTGAATTCTGACTTGGTGGGTAAAGTCGTGAACATCGCAAGTCGTTGTGCGAAATTCATTAACACGAAATTTGACAATAAATTGTCTGCGACTTGCGCAGAGCCTGAATTGGTTCAAAGCTTTATTGATGCTGGTGATTCAATTGCGCAAGCATACGAATCACGTGAATTCTCAACCGCCATTCGTGAAATCATGGCGCTTGCAGATAAAGCCAACCAATACATCGATGAGAAAAAGCCTTGGGCTTTAGCGAAGATTGAAGGCGAAGAACAACAAGTTCATGATGTGTGTTCAGTGGGTATTAACCTATTCCGTCAATTGGCGGTGTACCTTGCGCCTGTATTGCCAACTTTGGCAGAGCAAGTTCAAGCGTTCTTACAATTAGACAGCTTTAACTTTGAATCTCGCAAGCAAATCTTGGTTGCACATGAAATTGCATTGTTCCAACCATTGATGCAACGTGTAGACCCGAAAGCGGTTGCTGCTATGGTCGATGCATCTAAAGATTCTTTAGCTGTACCTGCTGAAGCACCAAAAGCGGAAAAGAAAAAAGAAAAGAAAGCTACTGAGAAGAAATCTGAGCCTAAAGTGGGTGAAGCTGAAATTATTGGCATCGAAGACTTTATGAAAGTTGACCTTCGTGTAGCTGAAGTTCTTGAAGCGGCTCACGTTGAAGGTTCTGATAAGCTTTTACAACTCACTTTAAATGTCGGTGAAGCTGAGCCACGTAACGTATTTAGCGGTATTCGTGAGTTCTATAAGCCTGAAGATCTTAAAGGCAAATTGGTAGTGATGGTGGCAAACCTTGCACCACGTAAGATGCGTTTTGGTATTTCTAACGGTATGGTACTCGCTGCGGGTAATGGCGATGGTGTTTGGGTGATTTCACCTGAAACTGGTGCGAAACCGGGTGATAAAGTGTCTTAATTTTTAGATTAAGGTAGGAAAAAGCCTCTACGATGTAGGGGCTTTTTAATATGTTATTTTTAACTAGCTAATTGCTTACCCTGTAGATCGTCAACCAACGAAATTTTCGATTCAGCTGATAAATCTTCATATTTAGATTTTAAATTTTCTAGTAAGTAGCTGTTTGACAATTTAAATTCATCGAAGATCGTATACCAATCTTTTACATAACATTTCATTTTCTCAGTTTTGAGTACCAAACCTAATTCACCCTGACTTTTGTTATTCTCTAAGTGTGATTTAATTGAAAAATCATCCTTAGATATTTTTCTTCCTATTAAAATTAGTTCAAAAAATAATTTTCCACTACCAAAGCTAGGATGTTTAGCAATAATTTCGGCATAATCAGTGAGTTGATTTAAATGTTTCTTATTTAAAGAGATACTCGGCTTTTTGATCTCAACAATAACGCATTTATAAATTGGATTTCCCAAAGCATCTAGAGTACTTTTCTTTCTAGCTAGAAATAAATCAACCTGTCTATTAAGCCCCTCTATGACCAAATCATTACGATCATCTAAATCTAAATCTTCTAGATCATAATCATCTATACCTTTGATTTCTTCTTTTAACTTTTTAGCAATTTTGGTAAACGAATCTTCTTCTGCACCTAAGATTTCGTATTGAGCACCAAAAAGCCAAGTATTTGCTTCAATAATTTTTTGTAGATCAGGTGTTTCTAATACTGATTCATAATGGTTATCCATTAGCTCTATAAGCTTATTTACTGCCAACTCTCTTTTTTGTAAGGTTTCAATAGTACTTATAATATTTTCTAAAGTGGTCGATTTTAATTGTTTAGCTAATAAATCAACTTGAGTATCATTTAAATCTAAAACTTCATCTAAAACATCAAATATTGCATCATTCTCTTTAGATACCAAAAGCTTATCCAACATTCTAATAATAATTTTTAGCGGTTTTATAGCAAGTTTTGCAAAGACTTGTGGATCGGCTAAATATATACTTTTAAGTGCATCTTTTGTATTTTTCTTTCGCCATAACGCATAACTGTTATCATATCCAGTATATGATGGGAAATACCCTTTTTCATCATAGCTATCTATTTTTGCATCAACATATTCTCTCAAGTAATCTTCATAAATTTCTTTAAGAAACAAACTCATTTCAGAAGTAATTTTTTTAAGTATTTTTTGTTTTAATTCTGAATTGGGATTCATTTCTAATTCATCTTTATCGTAGGAATCATTCCATACAGATAAAGCATAACAACTTGTATAAAAATCAATCTTATTATTAGCTTTACTAAGTTCGCTAAAAACAATTTTGTGATTAGAGTCTAGTAAGTAATTACAGGATTTTTCATGACTTAGCTTATGGTGCCATCTTATAGCTTTGATCTCAAAGTCAACACCTTCAACCCTAACAGATTTATTAAAACAAGTATTTTCTAAAATTGGGATTTCAATACCATTCAAAAACAATTTTTTATGAGAGTTTATTATTAGAGACCAACTAAATTCTTTTTTTAAACTTTCTATGAATATGTCATCATTAGGAAACTGTGTCTTTGGATATATTGGATTCAATATGACACATGTACCTGACTTTATATTCTTCAATTTTTCATACTGGTTATCATGATTAATAAACTCACCAATATAGTGAGAGATGGTATCAGCAGAAATACAAATTTTTGCACTCTTACCTTTCCACTTTGTAAACCATATCGCATCTTTGGCTAACTTATGAAATGCTAAACGACCTCTACCATGTGAACCATGTAAATCATCATCATATTTTTTATGCGATTCATTAAATTTTTCAAAGCTGTTACACATGTTTTCTAAATCAATCCCATCTCCATCATCCATAATGGAAATTGACTCTAACCCACCTAGTTCATTTCTTATTATATTAATATTTACATTCGTTGCTTTAGCATCAAACCCATTCCATACGTATTCAAAAATTGCTTTATAAGGCTCAGTACTTTTGAAGTGCTTTTTTATCCCCTCATCCGTTATTTGAGCTACTCCCTTAAAACTTTTCATATATCAGGCCTTATATGTTTTATTTAATAACTGTTTATACTTAATCCAACTTTCCAATGTCAATTTATGTTAAAAATTTAAATTTATAAGTTAATAAGAATCCCTATGAAAAAGTTAAAACCCTTATTCCTTGCATTCGCTCTAAGCACCACAGCCCTCACCATTTACGCCACTGAACCGACTATTGCCCAACAAAAACAAGTCGCTGGCTACTACCATCACCAAATCAGCAACACCCAAATCACTGCCCTACTCGATGGTACAAACTACTTAAATCCATCCATGTTTAAAGGCTTAAGCGACAGTGAAAAAACTGACATATTAAAAAAATATGCTGCGGTGAATGACAAAGGCATCCAAACCTCTGTGAATGCCTTTCTCATCAATACAGGCGATCAACTACTCATGGTCGACAGCGGTGCAGCTAGCTGCTTTGGCACACACTTAGGTTCAATCTATAACAACCTCAAAGCATCGGGCTATCAGCCTACGCAAGTGAATGGTATCTTCCTCACTCACTTACACCCTGACCATGTGTGTGGTATTTCAAACAACGGCGTAGCGAATTATCCAAATGCGACACTACATATTTCAAAAACCGAATATGACTATTGGCTGAGTCCAAACACCGTAAAAAAACTGCCAAAAGATAAGCAAGCAGGCTTTTTAGGAACAGTTGAAAAAATCAAAGCAGCACTTGCGCCATATGAAAAAGCCAAACAGATTAAAGTCTTTTCAGACAAATCTTTACGCTTCGGCGATGTCGAATTTAAACCATCCTTTGGTCATACACCAGGACATTACAGCTTTAAACTGAAAGCTGATGAACAAGAAGTGGTGTTTATTGGTGACATCGTACATTCACATACCTTGCAGTTCGACAAACCTGAAACCGCGATTGAGTTCGATATCGATCCACAAACAGCAATTCAAACACGTTTAAAACATTTTGCTGAATATGCCAAAGATGGTCAGTTGATTGCAGCACCGCATTTACCATTCCCAGGGCTTGGGCACATTTATTCCAAAGATGGACAAAGCTATCAGTGGGTGCCAGTTCACTTTAAAGATTAAACTAAAGTCACGTAATGGTTGAAATTTCAATTATTTTTATTTAAAGTTCCCTCGCTTAAAAACGGGGGTAAACTAATGAAAAAATTATTAATTTCAATTATCGCAGCAACTTCAGTATTGGCGACAGGCTGTTCAGTTCGTATGGCTGATATGACAGTTGCTTCAACTAAAAACTACAATCTCAACTCAAATCAGTTTGTGAAAGGTGAACGTGTAACAGGTGAAGATAAGGTCCCAGTTGTCTTGTTCCCTTTAGGGGTTCCAAACTTTAAAACTGCTGTAGATCGTGCTATTGAAAAAAACCGTTGCGCTGTGGCTCTTTCTGATGTGGTGATCACTCAATTGAATCAAGCATTCATTGTTGGTCAAATTGGTTATCGTGTAGAAGGTACACAAGTAATTGACCGTTCACAGCCTGAATGTAAGAAATAAGATTTTAAAAAAGCCTCTAATACGTTTAGAGGCTTTTTTATGGGCGTATTTAAATCAAAAATTAGGTGTCTAAATTTACGTTCTGTCTTCGGTCGATATATTCAACATAACCTCGCCCCTTACGTTCAGTTCCATTCAGCAAACCACTCCACTGATAAGAACTCACATAACCTGCGGCTAAACCATAACAATATTCCGTATCTGCCACCGCAAGAATATCTAACACTTTCTCACCTTGATGATGTGCAATCCATCTAAAAGACTGAGGCACCTCCATTTCAAAACCGTCAGGTGTTATTTTCGGATCAGGCTTTAATGCAATCACTTGAAAAGCAACCTCACCATCATATTGAATAGAAGTACCATCAATATGGCGATAAGACACGGCGGTATAAGTCGGTTCACCTGCGAAACCGATATAGGCCAAGACCAATTGTGACTCATCATCTATGTTGATGACTTGATAACTAAAACTGTCTAAAGGCACCAATCCTGTGGTCGGTTTAATGGGAGTCGGCAACATTGAGCTTGAGACTGCTTTCCAATGTTCCAGTGTACATAACCCTTTAACTTCAATACGTTTTCCATGTTGGGTCAGATGACCGTCATATTGCATCAATATACTAAAGTGCTGATATAACATGCTATGTGCAAACCACGTAATGGCAGGCGTTGGGGTTAACCAAAGATCAACTTGCAGATCATCACGTTCAGATACTAGATGATAACTCCCTTCTATTTCAGCAAGGAAAGATTCTCGACCAAACTCAACCTTAAATGGCTTTTGATGGAATACAATTTCGTCTTGAATATTATAAATGCGAAAGGCTTCTTCATCTGTCGATAAGGCTGTTCCATGGACCAAAGTAGCAGTATTTTCAGGACTAAGACCAGAAATCGACTTGGGTAAATGCGTTATCTTCGCACCAACATCACCAATGACAGAAGCATAGGACAGATACCGAAAAGGCTCAGGCAAATCTGGAATCATAATTCCATAATGCGTACTCGCGAATTGACGATGAAAAACATGCGCATCTAAATTATATTCACGCGGTAAAAATGCTTGTTCTTCTGGCTCTACTGCACCCAAAAGGTTTTTGGCCATTTGACCCAATTGATAGTAGAACTTTTGTTGTAGACTTTTATTTTTTGAATGACTACTGAGGAGAGAATACATAACAAACTCACAAACAATGAGAGATGTTTACACCCTAAACAACCTCTCCTCAGTTCTTTATAGCTGATCAGGACTGGCAAATGTGAATTCAGGTCAGATCATAAAAATTGTTAGACAAGATTAAAAATGCGATCTACTTCACACTAAAAATCAATTTCAATCCGAGCACAGACATTACAATGCCCGCACCACGATCAAATACTTTCTTAAATTTTAAATACACCGCACGCGGTTTTTCCGCTGATAATGCAACCGCCACCAACGAGCACCAACCAGCATCGATAAAAAAGCACAGCATTGGTAACACAAAGTAAAAATACAACGGAATCTCTTTGGGTAATAAAGCTGTGAAAATACTGGCAAGTACAATGGCAATTTTAGGATTCGACAGTTGAGTAATTAAGCCTGTGGTAAATGCACGTCGTAAACTCATCGGATGCGATGCGGAATGATCAGCTTCGATTGGATCTTTGGCATGTTTAATGATTTTATAAGCCAAAAACAATAAATATAATCCACCGCAGATTTTCAAAGCCAAATATGCTGAAGGCACTGCAAGTAAGAATGCCTGTAAACCTAATACTGCCAATAAACCAAAAATTGCAGCACCGAGACCAGTTCCCAGTGCAGTAAATAAACCATGTTTACGCGAAATAGCGATTGAATTTTTAGCGACATAGATTGAAGTCGGCCCCGGACTCATTGCGCCCAGTAAAAGTGCTGCTGCAATCGAACCTAAAATCCAAATTGATTCCACATTAATTCCATAGTAGATGATTGATTTATCGCGTTATTCTACTTGGAAGCCTTATGAATATTTCCCTAATTATTTGAGTGATTTTTTTAAATATTAAAATTATTCACTATTTATTTCATTATTTTTAGCGAATTAATTTACTGTATAAATTAAATACAATTGATTTTATAAAAATAGCCAAGTCATGCTAATCATCATCTGACAGTGCTTCATTATATGCAGTTTCATGTGGAGACAGACGATAGTCCCTTTCCTGTACAGGTACGCCAGCAATAACCATACTTCGAGCTTCTGTTTTGGGTTTATTTAGAAAATCCTGCTCACAGCCTAAGGCCGTTAAAATAAACAAACCCAATACTAAAATGGATAGAGATTGCTTCATGCCACCCTCCCAAAATTCCGTTTTCTTTCAGATTAGCACTTTTGATTATTTTTTAAACATATTTTTTCACTGTTTTTTAATTTCTCCGAGTAAGAGCTAAGATTCGAAATCCGCTATACTCTTAAAAAACCAAATGCTCGCACTATGTTTGATACGATTGCCCAACAGGTTCAAGATCAGGAAATTTCTTTAAATGGTTTAAACATCACCGTTCGCCGTTTAGACCAAATTCATCCACATATCTCTGGAAATAAGTTTTATAAACTGAAATACAATTTTATTGAGGCAAAACGTCAAGGCTTTCAAAAAGTAATGACCTTTGGAGGGGCGTATTCAAATCATATTGCCGCCACAGCGTTTGCTGCGCATCAATTTGGCTTTCAGTCTATTGGGATCATTCGTGGTGAAGAACTCAAAAACTCAGCCCGCAATCACACCCTCGCCACCGCAGAACGTTTTGGTATGGCGCTGCATTTTATCTCACGAGAAGCATATCGATACAAAAATGATCCTGAGTTTTTAGCTCACTTAGCGCAACGCTTTCCTGAAAGTTATTTAATTCCAGAAGGTGGCACCAACTCGCTTGCCATTCAGGGCACTCAAGAAATTTTAAAAGATGCTGATCAGACCTTTGACTTCATTTGTTGTGCTGTCGGAACAGGCGGTACGATTTCAGGATTGATTGAGCGCAGTTTAAACCATCAAAGAATTATTGGATTTTCTGCGTTAAAAGGAGATTTTCTGAATGATGAAGTAAAACTACTGACGGGTAAAAACAACTGGCATATCACGGATGATTATTGCTTCGGAGGCTATGCCAAAACCCGACCTGAACTAATTCAATTTATTGAAAAGTTTGAGCATGAATTCCTTATTCCACTTGAACAGGTGTATACGGGAAAAATGATGTTTGGTCTTCATGATCTTATAGGACAAAACTATTTCCCAAATGGCGCTAAAGTTTTAGTCATTCATTCAGGCGGGCTTCAAGGTCGAACGATTTAGTTGATCTTCATTCTGCTTCTGTTGGCTTGAATTAATCCGATAATGCTCAGTTCATCTTAATTTACCGTTATAATTGCGCTGTTTCGTTTTTTGATTATTTTCATGTCTTCCAAGCAATACGATGTTTTAGTAATAGGTGCGGGTGCATCTGGTTTAATGACCGCATATATGGCTGCTCAACGTGGGCGTCGTGTCGTGGTGGTTGAAAAAGCCAATAAAGTGGGGAAAAAAATTCTCATGTCAGGTGGCGGTAAATGTAACTTTACCAATCTGTATGTTGAGCCTGATAACTATATTTCACATAACCCGCATTTTGTTATCTCAGCACTCACTCGTTATACCAATTGGGATTTCATTGGCTTGGTCTGCGAATATGGCATTGAATACGAAGAACGTAAACACGGTCAGCTCTTTACCCTCAACGGCGCGAAAGAAATCTTAGCCATGTTACTTGTTGAGTGTGATAAAACTGGTCTAGTCGACATCAAAACCAGTTGCGAGGTGAAAGCCGTTAACGCCCTGGAGGAACACGATTTTCAGGTGGCAACCAATTTAGGTTTTTTTGAAGTTGAATCTGTCGTGGTCGCATCTGGTGGTCTCTCAATTCCAACGCTTGGAGGCTCAGGCATTGGCTATGAGATTGCTAAACAATTTGGACACTATGTTTATCCGACTCGTGCAGGTCTAGTCCCCTTTACTTTTTCTGATGGTTTCAAAGAAGTGACGACACGACTCAGTGGCAATGCTGTTGAAGCGACATTAAGCAATCATCTCAATAGCTTTACTGAAGCACTCTTGTTTACGCACCGTGGTTTAAGTGGTCCAAGTTCTTTACAGCTCTCAAACTATTGGGATGTGGGTCAAAGTTTTAAAGTCGACTTTTTACCGAGTCTTGATCTCTTGGATTTTTTTAAAACTAGAAAACAAAATCAACCTAAAGTGTTACTCCGCACCTTACTCGCTGAACACTTACCCAAGAGTGTCGTAGTTGAATTGCAACAGTTGATTTGGATGGATCAAGCTGAAATATCAATCGGTAATATCAGTGATGAGAAGTTAGAGACGATTGCCCAGCGCCTTCATGCATTTGAAGTTAAACCTTCTGGGACTGAAGGATACCGTACGGCTGAGGTGACTTTAGGTGGAGTTGATACCACTGAAGTTTCCTCAAAAACAATGGAAAGTAAAAAGCAAAAAGGACTTTTCTTCGTCGGTGAAATACTCGATGTAACTGGTCATTTAGGTGGATTTAACTTTCAATGGGCTTGGTCATCTGCACATGCCGCATCTGAGTATGTCTAATTAACAACGAGTATTGTTCATTTTTTCATTAAAGGGGGCATCCTTTGCCCTCTTTGAATATCGTCCCTATTGATCAATCGAATGCTTCATTATTGATTTATCTTTTCTAAAGGAAGTAATTTATGAGGGTCTTTGGGCGTTGGTATCAGTTGAATCAATCATTTGTGTGGTTGGATCTGTTACTGCATCATCAATAGATGGTGTATTGAGTCTGTTGTTTTCAGTAGCTTTTGAATTTGCAAAAATAAAGCGGTAAGCGCTTGCTAAAAAACCCACGGTGATACCCGCAATCACTATTGGGGCGAATAATTTATTAAATTTCTTACTCATAACTTTTACTCTTTTTCATGAGGATCAGCCAAACCATGCTGACTGATCCCGACACAAATTTACATGTTATTCAGGGTCATTTTTTGATGGTGTATTTTGATCCGACTCTCCTGTAGATCCATAAGGATTATTCAATGGTTGAGTTGGTGCCTCTACATCAATTTGCGTGGGTGGAATGTCTTCGTCTTGATATTCTTCCGCAACAGTTGAAGCATCCATTTGCTCAGTAAGTGGTGGAGTGACTTGTTCAGGCTGATTTGGTCTTGGCTTATTCGCGTCAGATTTCGCTTTATCGATTAAGTCAGTCAACAATCGCTCTGCAGGTTGGCGACCACCTAGACCAAAAGCAAGCGCAAAAGCGACAGCAACCGCTCCAAGTGTTAATCCAAAGGCTAAGTTTACGATTGAGTCAGCGATTCCCATTGCACGCAAGCCCATTGCCACGACTAAACCAATGATCAGTACTCGGACAAGATTCGCTAACCAATGTGCGCTATTGGTCTCACCACGCTTCACCACATTGGCAACAAGATTTGCTAACCAGAAACCAATGACGAGGATAACTGCACCTAAAAGTACATTCGCTCCGAAATAAATGAACATCGCAATCAAATCACTAATTTGATCGAAGCCCAAACGATTCGCAGCTTCAGACACCGCAAAGAGCATGGTGAAGAATACAATCAAATGACCGACAACTTTTGATATTTTGGTTTGACCCAAAAATCGTTGCATATCGAGCTTTTGAGGAATGTTATCAACACCTGTCCCAGCGATCACTTCAACCACAAGATTAGATACGAAACGTGAGACCACATAAGCAATGATCAGGATTAAACCTGCTGCGATGATATGTGGAATTGCATTCATGATTTCATACAACATAGCCGTTGCTGGTTGTGAAATCGCGTCTACACCCAAAGCCTCAAACGCAATAATCAGTGAAGTAATGATGACTAAGGCAAATACAAATGATCCTAATAGCTTAGGCAGATTAGAATTTTTAAAAACTCCGACTTTTTCAGCTTGCTGTTGGACATTCAAACTTGAAAGTAGCCCTTCGACAATACCGCGTACAATTTTTGCCAAAATGTAACCAACAAATAAAATCACACCTGCCATAAAGATATTCGGCAAGTATGCAACGGCTTCAGTCACCATATTCTGAACTGGATATAACAAACCATTTAAGCCCAAAATAGACAGCACGATCGGTAAGAACAGCAATAAAATGAGCCAGTAAACAATTTCACTGATATTTTGACTAAATGAGCTCACACCAACGTCTTGACTGAGCTTTTCATCCAATTGTGTACGACTGAGTAGTCGAGTTAATCCAACTTTGACTAAATTTGCTACGATCCATCCAATAAAACCAACTGCTACCGCAGCCAATAATTGTGGGATAAATAGTAAGAATTGTTGAACCATATTACTAAACGGACCACTCACACTGGTCAGGTTTAAAACGTTGAGTGAACCGATAACAGCAATAATGAGGATCAGCCAGAAAACGACTCTGGAGATGATATTTTCTATATTTGAGCGATGTCCTGTCGCGCTACTCAATTTTTGATTGGTATTTAATTTTGCAAGTACCTTCTTAACCCCTGCGGCAACGATTAAAGCGATGATCCATCCTATGAGTAAAATGGCCACTGCAGCAATAATTGGTTGGAATTGCTCCCAATAATACATTGCATCAAAGCCCCCATTTCGAGTGAAGCCGTTATATTCATCATTCATTGGTTACGCCTCTTCTTATGTTAAGTGTTCTGAATTACGATTGATTTAATTCTTTTCCCTAGATCATTTTTCGATCGCGTCATCACACCATAAATTTCGAATATTTTTTAATCAACTCAAAGCATCATAAATACAACACATTGTTGCAAATCAAGAAAAAACCCAGCCTAAGCTGGGTTTAAACATGAAAAGTGTAGTGGTTTATTGATCGTTTGCGACCGCAGTAACGGTATTATCCACTGCTGAATCTGTTGCCGTTGCTGTATCTGCATTATCTTGAGTTGCAGGAATAGTCGTATCAGCAGGAATTTGACCTGGTGTTGGTTCACGATCAGCGAGCATATAGAAAATGAAGGCTGCTAAAAAAATACCAACGATAATCAGAATATACACTGGGATCTTACTTTTCTTCTTTTGATCATTATGGGTCGGATGATTGGATTGATCTACCATGATGCCCCTCTTATGTATTTTGATGATTTTTTATACTAGCAATCTATCATGTTGTTTTGTGTGAAAAAACATTATCAATTCGTACCGATCAAAGCACATGAGCTGTGATGCAAAATAGAGTATAATATGCACCCTCCTCATTTTTATTGTCGATCTGTATGACCTATCGCCGACAAAGTGTCTCTTTAGATTTAGACACAGATGTCACTCATGCCTGTTCTTTGCATCATACCCGTGATGGGCATTTGATTGGAATTATTGAGTTTACGAAACCAAGCTATGTGCTGAAGTGGGGTGACTTAGAGTATTTCCGCCGTCGCACTGAAGAATTTTCAGTGATGCCCTTTCCTGAATGTGTCAACGGCATGATCATCGACATTCGTAACATCGCTTGCTTCTTAGATAATGAAGTGCCCATTATTCCTTGGCGTTTACTCGAGGAAGAATGCCCAATTCGTTTAGTGGTTCCACACGATCGTTTGGAACATTATGCAGGTTTATTTGAACCGACTTGGCTCACGAGTGATGTCGATACTGCGATTCAAGAGATTCGTCAATTTATGGATATGTTTGTCCATTAAGTATGTCGCATAGTATTCCTATGTAATTAGAAAAAAACCTCCGAGATGGAGGTTTTTTTTGTGCCGTAATTCACTCTCCCAAAGGGAGAGGGTGATTAGGACTTACCAATAGTTCTCTACTGCAATATTTCCTTCACCACGGCGATTCATGGTTAGACCACGGGCTTTCAGTGCCTCTTTTGTATCTTCAACCATTTGGGGATTCCCACACAGCATGATATGTGACGTTTGCGGATTAAAATCGACACCTACGGTTTTCTCTAACGCTCTATTTTCGATCAATACTGGCAATCGATCATGCAATGGTGCATTTGGATCACGTGTAATAATTGGCACAAATTTAAATCCTGTATGACCTTCACCAAAGGTATCCGCGACTTCCTGAATTCGGTCTACGTAAGCCAATTCACTTGCTGTTCTCACACTGTAAACCAAATGAATATTTTTATATTTTTGCCATACTTCAAAGTCTTGCAACATAGAAATAAATGGTGCGAGCCCCGTGCCTGTCGCCAATAACCACAGGTCATTTGGCATAGGTAACTGGTAACGTGCTAACGTCAAAAATCCATAAGGAATCTTTTCCAAATAAAGTTCATCACCAACTTTGAGATGTTGTAAATTTGATGTAAAAGCACCATCTGGTACAACAATTGAAAAGAATTCTAAGGTTTCATCAAAAGGCGATGAAACGACAGAATACGCACGTACCACTAAATCATCGCCAACTTTCAAACCAATACGCGCGAACTGCCCTGCGGTAAATTTAAAATGTGCGGGACGCGTCATGGTAAAGCTAAATAAAGTGTTGGTCCAACGATGTACAGAAAGGACTTTTTCTACGCTAAATTTTTCAATTGACATAATTTCTACGTGGCATGACAGACTGCGCTCATGGTAGCATGACAATATAATTTATTAATATTTTTTCACATTAAGGCTTCATTCATGCGCATGACATTACGCCAACTGGCTGTTTTCGTAGCTGTCGCTCAAGAGGGTACAGTAACTAAAGCAAGTGATGCTGTACGACTCACACAAAGTGCTGCAAGTATGGCGTTAGCAGATCTTGAAGATGGTCTCGGTGCACCATTATTTGATCGCTTAGGAAAACGACTTCAACTGAATGACTTGGGTCGTTTTTTACTCCCACAGGCGCTTGAAATTTTAGGTCGATGTGAATCATTTGAACAAGCGGCAAAAGGCGAGCTTCAAAGTATTGATCTCCGTATTGGGGCGACTTTGACCATTAGTGATTATTTGATGCCTGATTTAATGGCTGATTTTCTTCAATTACAACCACAAGCACATTTGCAACTTCAAGTGGGCAATACGCGTCAAATGATTGAAGCTGTTAATCAATTCCAACTTGATTTAGCCCTTATTGAAGGTTCATGTCACTTACCTCAATTACAATCGATCCACTGGCGTGATGATGAGCTTGCTGTGTGTTGCTCACCAGATCATCCCCTAGCGAAATTAGACCGCCCTCTGACCATTGAAGACTTTAAACAGGCTGAATGGATTTTACGTGAAGAAGGTTCAGGGACTCGTGAAGTCTTTGACAACGCAATCCTGCAAGACTTACCGAATGCCAATATTCGTTTAACTTTGGGTCATAATGAAGCTATTTTGAAAATTGTTGCTGGTGGTTTAGGCATGTCATGTATTTCAAAATTAGCCATTGAACCATTAAGAGAGAAACAGCAACTGGTGATTTTAGAAACGCCGTTCTGGCAACTCACACGCCCTTTATTTATGTTAGTACACCGTCAAAAATATCAGGGACCTGGTTTAAAAGCCTTTATGAAATTCTGTGATGCTTAATAAAAAAAGCTCCTCATTGGAGCTTTTTTTATTTCTCAGCTTCTTTCTTTTGTTCTTTGATAATGTGTTCTTGTTCTACCGCATAAATTTTTGCTTTTGCGTCTTGCTCTTCTCTGTATTGCTCATATTTTTGAAATCCCCAAACACCCAGATTAATGAACACTAAAATAGGGACAATACTTGCAAATATCCATGGATTAAATTGCTTGTTTGGATCTTTTATCTTCTTGGCTTTTTTCTTTGATTTTTTATCAGCTCCGAATTCATCAACACGCGAACTCGTAATGAATTTTTGCGCATTAAATTTTAATTGAAAATGCGTTTTAACATCAGGGAGTTCTTTACGTACAACTTTTGGTGGGCGCCCTTTTGCATGGGTTGGCTCGGGTAGATGATCATCTACGTTCTCTTCAGGCGTACTCTCATTCAATGGTTGAACTTTCGTAAGTGGTACGACAGCTGACTCATCTAAGACTGGCACACGGCGACTTGGCTTTGATTCGAGCATTTCTTTAATTTGCTCTTCCTCAAGAGGTTCACCTAAGGAAATTTTAGATACTGGATCTGAAACTTGATCTGCATGATGTTCAGCACCAGAACCATCCAACACGATTGATTCTTTACTCAGTGTATTAAAATTTAGTTCAAAATCTTGGATTTGTGTTTGTGAGTCAAGCGTACTTTCCTGATCTGCAAGACGCTTTTCGATCAGCTCATCTAGCTCTTGTTCAAACTTCTTAGACTCACCTTCTAAATCTTCGTGCGCACGATAAAAAAGTTGATTCAAGGGTTGTTCGACGCGTGCATGTTTATTGTCCAACCGCACGATAAATTTTGCATGACGTTGGTCGTCTTTATCGACCACGATACATTTCACACGCTCACCAATTTGAGGCGCGATACTGGAATTTGCCATGTCATTCAATACGAAATGTACATCAAAATCATGATCATTGATTTTGATAATTCCTGCTTTCAATGCAGGGTCGTACGAATGTAAAACACCCCTGTAAAACATGTTATTTCCCCAGCATAAAAAAGATTGATTCTTAGTAATTAGTTTTTTAAATTTATCGTTGAATCAAAATCTTAATAAAAAAGGAGGCCTTAGCCTCCTCTATAATTTAATCAAATTTTAATCTTTTTGTACAGAACCAAAAATTTTATCGCCAGCATCCCCAAGACCCGGAACGATATAACCATTCTCGTTTAAACCGTTGTCTACAGCTGCGGTAAAAATGACAACATCAGGATGTGCTTCTTCCACACGTTTAATACCTTCTGGTGCTGCAACCAAAACCATCACTCGGATATCTTTACAACCACTCGCTTTAAGGACATCAATAGCAGCAACCAATGATGATCCAGTCGCAAGCATTGGATCAATAATCATCGCTATACGGTTTTGTACGTCAGGTACCAATTTCTTATAGTATGTACGTGCTTCTAATGTTTCCTCATCACGCTCTAAACCAAGAACAGAAACTTTTGCACTTGGAATAAGATTTAAGAAACCATCAAGCATACCAATGCCAGCACGTAAAATTGGTACAACAGTAATTTTTTTACCTGCAATACGCTGTGTTGTCACCGGGCCATTCCAGCCATTAATTTCGTGATCTACAACAGGTAAATCTTTGGTTGCTTCGTAAGTCAGTAACATTGTGACTTCTTGCGCTAACTCACGGAAGTTCTTCGTGCTGATATCTGCACGGCGTAATAAACCTAATTTATGACGAATGAGCGGATGACGAATTTCTTGGATTGGCACGGGAGAACACCTGAAGCATAAATGTAAATTCTGTCTATTATAAATGTTTTTAATATAAGAAATAAGAAAAGCCCTCAATGAATGAGGGCTTTTTTTGTTAACAACAATAGTTTTTTTAGATTAATCGATCAACTATTGAAGAACGATATGTAATGGCGCGATCAATTGTGCTTGATTTGCCATCGCAATGACTGGATCTGGATATACACCGATTACAAGCACTGCAAGCGCAGCAAGCAATACCATAATACCACCCACTTTTTGACCCCAATGTTTATCAGCATCAATACGTGGAGTGTCTGGTGGCGTCATATACATGACGATCATGACACGTAGGTAATAGTATAGACCAATACCAGAACCCACAATGATCATCGCAGCGAAGAACCAATGTGCTTCAGACACAACTGTCATGATCAGCATGAATTTACCGATGAAGCCTGCAGTTAACGGAATACCTGCAAGAGATAGCATCATCACAGTCAGTGTTGCCGTCAATACTGGACGACGCCAGAATAGACCACGGTAGTCTGCAAGTGATTCTGCTTCGTCATTGTTGTTGTATGGGCTAGACATCAACGCTACAGCACCAAACGCACCAATCGTCGTTAATACATACGTTAATACATATAAACTTACTGACGTTAAGCTTAAGAAAGATGTCGTAACAACAGCAAGGAATAAGTAACCAAAATGCGCAATTGACGAGTATGCCAAAATACGTTTTAAGTTCACTTGTTTCACTGCAAGCATGTTACCAATCAAGATTGATAACACTGCAATGACGATCAAAATCGTTTTGATCGATTCGATACCAATTACACCTGAAGACAGTAAGTAACGTACGAATAAACCAATCATTGCAACTTTAGCTACAGTAGCAAGGAATGTTGCAATTGGTGCTGGAGCACCTGCATACACATCTGGCGTCCATTTATGGAATGGCGCTAAAGACAATTTAAATGCAACAGCTGCGATGATTAAACCAAGACCTAAGATTCCAAATACAGTGGTAAGTTTCTCACCAAATTGAGGAATATAAGATTGCAGCGCCATCATTAATTGAGGATCTTGAGACTTAGTTAACGCCCAGAACATATCATCCACTTGACCCGCAAATGATAATGAACCTAGAACTGAGTAAACATAAGCCATACCCATCAACAACATTGCAGAAGCAGTTGCTGAAAGTACAAGATATTTAATACCTGCTTCGAGTGACTTACCGCGTTGGTAGGTATAAGCAATCAGACCGTACACTGGAATCGACATTAACTCTAAGCTAATGAAGAATGATGCAAAGTGTGAACTTGTTACCATTAACATTGCCCCTGAAACAGAGATCAACATTAATAGATAAAGTTCTTCACGATTATCTTTATAGGTTTCGATATATGCATGTGACAGTGTGCAACAAGCCAATGCAGCAATCAAAATAATCACTTGATAGAACAGACCAAAAGCATCAACCATAAATAGGTTCATGACATTTGGTGAGATCTGAGAACCTGTAAACAACGTGAATAGAATATTCAACAATGCAAGGTTAAGACCGATAACAGATACTGTCGCAATCAAATTATGATTACGTTTGATTGCAGTCAAAATCATTACGATGATTGCTGTTAAAGCAACAATCATCACAGGAGCTAATGGCATTAGCTCAGAAAATGATAGTGTGAAGTTCATGACTTATTGCATCTCCACATTTTCGAGTTGAGTTGTGGCTTGTTCAACCACTTCAACTACTTCTTGTACTGGAATGTAGCTATTCGCAATCCAAGCCAAACTTGATTCTGAAATATCAAGGAAGCTTTGTGGATACAAACCAAGCCATAACAGACCGAACGCACAAATTAACAAAATACCAAGCTCACGCGCATTAAGATCTTTTAATGGGTTCGCATAGTGTTGTTTTTGCTCTTCGTTTGGCACACCAAATAACGCTTTATGAATCAGGATTAAACCATATAGACCCGCAAATACTAAGCTGATCGCAGCAATAATCGTGAATGTAGGGAATTGAGCAAATGCACCCATCAAGATGAGGAACTCACCAATGAAGTTACCTAAGCCAGGGATACCTACAAGCGCAGCAATAAAGAACATCAAGAAGAATGGTAAATACTGGAATTGACCACGAATACCACCCATCAAGCGTAAATCACGTGTGTGAAGACGCTCATACACTTGACCACACATAATGAATAATGCTGCTGACGATAAACCGTGAGCCAACATCATGACCATCAGACCTTGGAAGGTCAGGATGTTACCTGCGTAGATTGCAAGTAAAACAAAGCCCATGTGTGAAATCGACGTATACGCCAACAAACGTTTCATATCGGTTTGCTGGAAAGCACACCAAGCACCGTAGAAGATACCGATTAAACCGAAAATGATTGCTACATCAGCAAACTGCGCTGAAGCAACTGGGAAGAATGGAATGACGAAACGAAGTAAACCGTAAGCCGCTGTCTTAATTAAGATACCCGCAAGGTCTACAGAACCTGCTGTAGGTGCTTGTGCGTGCGCGTCTGGTAACCAACCATGCAATGGGAAAACAGGAAGTTTGACTGCAAAACCAATAAACAAACAAATCATAAATGCAAAGGCAATTGATGACGTTTGTGGGTTAGCATCCAATGTATTCGCAACAGCGAGTAAATGGTTATAACTGAAGCTGATTGTATCTGTCATCATGAAACCGTAGATCACAAGACCTAAGATACCAATCAACATGATCAGACCAGCCACCTGCGTGTAAATAAAGAATTTAGTCGCAGCGTAAACACGAGATTTACCAGAAGCACCTTTGTGGCCCCAGAGTGCAATCAAGAAGTAGATTGGAACGAGCATCATCTCCCAGAAGAAGAAGAACAAGAACAAATCAACAGCCAAGAATACACCGATCACGCCACCTAAAGACCATAAAAGGTTTAAGTGGAAGAAACCAACGTTCTTCTGAATTTCACCCCAAGAACAGCCAACCGCCAATACACCTAGTAAAGCAGTTAAACCGACCATGAGAAGTGAAAGACCATCCACCGCTAAGTGGATGTTAATGCCAAGGGTTTGAATCCAAGGTACATAGAACTCTGCAGACCAAGTCGGTACAGTTTCACCAATTTGGTAGCTGTAGGTACCTGATTGCCATAAAGCAACGGTCATGCCCAAAGTAATGAGCATACCCACAAGTGCGATATAACGTGGTAGGTGTTGATCTAATTTATCAACGACCCAACAAATAAAACCAGCAATGAACGGAATGAGGATCAGCGCGGGTAAATACCAGTTATTGATGTTTTCCATCTTATTTCCCCACGATCTGAGTCACGATCAGAATCATGATAATCACCACGATACCGAACGCCATGCTCGATGCGTACTCACGCAAAGAACCTGTTTGACGTGAACTAGTGAAGCTATGACCACCTTTAACAATCGCTGGCAATACAAGCCATACGCCATCAATCGGGTCACGACCAATCATTTTTGCAATAAATAAGTAAGGTTTTACAAACACGAGGTCATATAACGCATCGAAACCAAGCGCATTACGACAGATATTTGCAAGTCCAGCACCCAATGAAGTGCGAGCAAAACCTTGAACTGCTTTATAAGCAAAAGCAAATAAGACAACACCAACCGCTAAACCAGCAAGTGCGATTGCAATAGCGACATATTCTGCACCATGCGCACCAGCTTCTAGCGCTTCAGGAATAACAAATGCAGGGATTTGTGCTGCATCAAGAATACTCATGACTGGCGCTTTAAGTACGATTGCCAAACCTGTAGAAAGGACAGCAAGAATCGCTAAAGGAGCCCAGTAAGTTGCACCTTTGATTTCGTGATATGGCGTTTTCTCTTCGCCAAAGAACACAATCCAAATTAAACGGAACGTGTAGATTGACGTTAAGAATGCACCAGCAACACCGACCCAATACAATGTATTGAATACAGGTAAGCCTGCGATATGACTTTGTGTCCACACAGCCGCCAAGATTGCATCTTTTGAGAAGAAACCAATCGTTAAGAATGGAATCGCTGCTAAGGCACCGCCACCGATCGCGAAACAAGCAAATAAAAATTTATTACGCTTGAACAAACCACCCATTTTGAAAATGTTTTGTTCGTGATGGTATGCAAGAATCACCGCACCTGATGACAAGAACAACAACGCTTTGAAGAATGCGTGTGTCAACATGTGGAATAGACCAGCTTGGTATGCTTCAGCACCTACAGCCATAAACATATAACCCAACTGACTCATGGTTGAGTAAGCAAGAATACGTTTGATGTCTGTTTGAACCAGTGCAGCAAAACCTGCAACTAATAATGTCACCGCTCCTGTGATTGAGATAAACACCATGACTTCTGGTGCCATTTCAAATACAGAGAACATACGGCAGCATAGGTAAACACCTGCTGTTACCATTGTTGCAGCATGGATTAATGCAGATACTGGTGTAGGACCCGCCATCGCGTCTGCTAACCATGTTTGTAATGGGATTTGCGCAGATTTACCTGCAGCACCCAAGAACAACATTAATGCAGTCCAAATGGTTAACGATGAGCTTTGTGTCATTACCACAGGCGCAGCAGCAACGATTTCAGTAATATTCAATGTTCCAAATTGTTGGAAAATTAAGAATAATGCAATGAGTAAGAAAACGTCACCAATACGTGTCACGGTGAATGCTTTAATTGCAGCAGCACCATTTGCTGGATTTTGGTAGTAATAACCAATCAGCAAGTATGAGCACAGACCAACACCTTCCCAGCCTAAGAATAACAACGCAAGGTTGTCACCCAACACAAGCAATAACATGCTTGCTACGAATAAGTTGAAGTAAGAGAAGAAACGTGCAAAGTCTTCTTCACCACGCATATACCATGATGCAAAGATATGAATTAAGAAACCCACACCCGTAATCATGCCAAGCATAAGTAAAGATAAACCATCTAAGTGCAAGCTAATGCCTGGCTCAAAACCACCCACACTGAACCAAGTCCAAAGGTGAGTCACTTGAGATGTTTCACCGCTGTTGATGAAATTCATACCAGCCAATAATGCACATAGTGCAGAAAGACCAACTGAACCCACACCAATAATGGCAGCTACAATTTCAGGAAGCTTATTACGCCCTGCCGCTAAAAGGATAAAACCAATGAGCGGAAATAATATGGTTAATGCTAATAAACTCATCCGCGCATCTCACTAGCAGCATCTACATCCAAATGATGGAAGCGATGATAGAACTGAAGGACGATCGCAAGCCCGATACACGCTTCTGCCGCAGCAAGCGTTAAGATCAAGATAAACATGATCTGACCATCTGGTTGCACCCATGCACTACCAGCAAGGACGAATGCAAGCGCTGCTGCATTCATCATGATCTCAAGGCTCATTAACATAAATAAAAGGTTGCGTCGCACCATTACACCGTAGAAACCGAGTGCAAAAAGAATGGTTGCAACAATCAAACCATGCTCTAAAGGGATATTACCCATTATTCTTTTTCCTCTTCTGCACTTGGTTCACGTTTGCCTAAGTGGAATGCAGCAACTAACGCAGCAAGCAATAACATTGCGGCAACTTCAACCAATAATAAATATTGTGTAAAGAGTGCTTGACCAACTTCTTTAGGGCCTACAACTTCTGTACCCATTAAAGGACCAGAAATGCTGTGCTCTGAAGTCATTGTCCAAACTAAAACCAGACCCATTAAAAAGCTCATCAATGCAGGGTAAGCCCAAGCATCAGATGTTAACCATTTACGTTCTTGTTCAACAGTTTGAGAACCAAGGTTCAACATCATCACAACGAAGACGAAAAGAACCATAATTGCACCAGCGTAAACAATAATCTCAAGTGCACCTGCAAATGGTGCACCAACGATCATGAACATACCAGCGACTGCAAGTAACGAAACGATTAAGCTTAAAAGTGCGTGTACTGGATTCGCATTAGTCACAACACGAACCGTAGAAACGATGGCCACAAGTGCCATCAAATAAAATGGCCACATCATGGTAATAAGCTCCGTACATCGACAGGTGCGCTTTCACGCTGAGCCTGACCTTTGTCTTTACCAGCTACAGCCATACCCGTTACACGGTAGAAGTTATAGTCTGGATATTTACCAGGACCAGAAATGAGCAAGTTTTCTTTCTCATAAACTAAGTCTTGACGAACGTATTCACTGAGTTCGAAATCAGGTGTCATCTGAATAGCAGTTGTAGGACATGCTTCTTCACACATACCGCAGAAAATACAACGAGAGAAGTTGATACGGAAAAATTCCGGATACCAACGACCATCTTCTTTTTCAGCTTTCTGTAATGAAATACAGCCAACAGGGCAAGCTACAGCACACAAGTTACAAGCTACACAACGCTCTTCACCATCTGGGTCACGTGTCAATACGATACGGCCACGGAATCGTGGTGGAACGATTTCTTCAGCTTTAACTTCAGGGTATAAAATAGTGTCACGTTTACGTGTTGCGTGGCTAAATACCATCCACAACGAACGTACAATTGACCCAAACCCAGCTAGAATTTTATACATAATGTTCTCCCTGCTGTCCTAGGCCTGATTCATCAGAATCACAGCACCAGTCACCAACAAGTTGACCAACGCTAAAGGCAAACAAATCTTCCAACCAAAGTTCATCACTTGGTCATAACGTGGACGCATTAATGAACCACGTGCCAAGACAAACATCATCACAAAGAATGCTGTTTTAATCATGAACCAAAATGCTGGAGGTAGGAAATCTAGACCAAATGGTGCTAACCAACCACCGAAAAATAAGGTTACGATCAAAGCTGAGATCAGGACAACGTTGACGTATTCCGCAACGAAGAACATCCCCCATTTCATACCACCATATTCGACATGGTAACCTTCCGCCAATTCTTGTTCCGCTTCTGGTTGGTCAAATGGGTGACGATGCGTTACCGCAACACCTGCAACCACGAAGATGAGGAAACCTAAGAATTGTGGAATGACAAACCATACATCTTTTTGAGCTTCTACGATTTCACGCATGTTGAATGAGCCTGCAATTGCAACCACACCCATCAAGGAAATACCTAAGAAGACCTCATAAGAAATCGTTTGCGCTGCTGAACGAAGACCACCGAGTAATGCATATTTATTGTTTGATGACCAACCACCAAATAAAACTGCATACACTGCAATACCCGCCATTGCCATAAAGAACAATAGACCGATACTCATGTCTGCAACACCTAAATAAGGTGATACAGGGATAACCATGAACGATAACACCGCAGTTGCCATTGCAACTGCTGGAGCTAAACGGAAAGTCAATTTATCTGCAAACTTTGGTGTCCAGTCTTCTTTGAACATGATTTTCAGCATGTCGGCAACAATCTGGAACATCCCCCCAGGACCTACACGGTTTGGACCGTAACGGTCTTGCCATAAGCCAAGTAAACGACGCTCAATGAAAGACATCAACGCAGCAATCAAAACTACAACGAGCAAGATCACAATCGCTTGAACTACAGAGTAGGCAATTGGCCAGTTCTCAGCCCAAAGCGGCGTTTGACGGATTAATTCTTGTTCCATGAATTATGCTCCTACCGCGACTGATACAGGCTCAGCTAACGATACCGTTGGCGCGAGACCAATTGGGTAACCAATATAACCTGTAGGTAAATATTCAATGACTTGAACAGGAAGAACGATCGAAGCCTCACCTGCTTTCACAGTAATGTTTTGGCCATCTTTCACATTCAAGCGCGCTGCATCTTGCTCACCCACTGCAAATACCGCTTCTGGAATACGAGACTCCATTGCAGGTGTTTTCACTGTGAATTCACCAGATCCAAAAATATGATGCATTGGAACAAGGCGGAAACTCTCAGCATTTACAAGAACTGGTGCTGGTGCAACGTATGTGCGTGCTGGTAATTTCGCAAGGCGATCAAATAAACGAATACCTGAATCACCACCTTTTAAAGAACCGCCCACTGATTCTTGGAACTTATTCCAAGCTTGTGGTGAGTTCCAACCTGCTGACCATGCAAATGGAACTAACGCTGACGGCGTTTGGTTCCCGACATAACCTTCCATAGAGAATGTTAATGCAGAGTCTTGATCAGTTGGTTGTTTAGGCTCATGGACAGATAACGGCGCACGAAGTGAAGTACGACCAGAGTAACGACGTGGTTCACGTGCCACTTTAAGACCATGGACACGGAATCCTGCATCTGGTGCTACATCTTGAATCGCTTCAAGCGCAGGTACATTCTTGGCAACTGATTCGATGACATCATCAAGCACAGTCCAAGAAATTGCTTTGCCTTTCACGCCAGTTTCAATGGCATGTAACCAACGCCAAGATTCTTTGATCGCAAGTTCTGGTTTGTAGTAACTTGGGTCATATACTTGATAGAAACGTTGTGCACGGCCTTCTTGAGATACCACAGTACCGTCACCTTCAGCAAAGCTCGCTGCAGAAAGAACGATATTCGCTCTTTTCACCGTTTCAGTTTCTGAATGGTCAAGCACGATCACGTCTTTACCAGACAAAGCAGCATCTACTTGCACTGCAGGTAAACGACGATAAAGGTCGTTTTCTACAATCACGACAGTGTCATAGTCTTGTGCAAATGCTTGCTCAAGGCTGTTACCGCCAAAGATTGCTAAGCCCATTGAGTTCACTTCAGGAACAGTCAAAGTTAGACCCGCATTACCCAGATTCTGTGCAACTTGTGCAGCAGCTTCCATAATTGCAGCTTCTTGCAAGCTTGTACCAGAGATAATCAATGGTTTTTTTGCAGCTTTTAAAGTGTCAGCAATGGTTTGAGCAAATGCTTTTGCATCTTCTTCTAAACCGGTAATACTTTCACCTTTCACCGCCGCAGCAACAGCAAAACCTAAACGTGCGATATCATTTGGAGAAGCAACGACTTCACCAGTAGCTACGTCAGATAAACGTGTTTGAGTCGCAGCCAAGATATAAATTGGTGATTTTTCGTCTTGAGCAATACGTTGTACTGGCTCAGCCAACCATTCTTGTGTACGGCGTTCTGCAGCCATTTCTTTGGCTTTGTTCTTCGCAGCTTGACGTACTGACAATGCCATACGTGGTGCAGTTTGTGTTAAATCTTCACCGAGAATTAAGACAGCATCGTAGCTTTCAATTTCACGCATACCTGGGTTATATACACCCTCGGTTTGCATGATTGATGCAGCAAGTTCAACCAAGTTTTGCTCTTTTTGAGACATACCTGTTGAATAGTTTGCTTGTCCAACCAATTCACGAAGCGCAAAGTTAGACTCAAGAGATGCACGTGGAGAACCAATACCCAATACTTTTTTGCCTTGGATTTTCTCAATCACGGTGTCTAACGCTGTATCAACTGAAACAGTCTCTACATTGCTACCTGAACGGAATTGCGGTTGACGTGGACGGTCTTCACGGTTCACATAACCCGTACCGAAACGGCCTTTATCGCACAGGAAGTATTGGTTGACTTCACCGTTAAAACGGTTTTCTACACGACGTAATTCACCATAACGCTCACCCGGAGAGATGTTACAACCTGAAGAGCAGCCTTGGCAGACGCTTGGCGCATACTGCATGTCCCATTTACGGTTATAACGTGCAGAGTGTGTTTTGTCTGTGAATACGCCCGTCGGACATACTTCAGTTAAGTTACCCGAGAACTCAGACTCTAAAGTACCTGATTCTGGACGACCAAAATAAACACGTGAAGCGTTTGCATACACACCGAAGTCTGTACCACCTGCGTAGTCTTTATAGTAACGAACACAACGGTAACATGCGATACAACGGTTCATCTCGTGTGCAATGAACGAACCAAGTTCTTGGTTGTAATGCGTACGTTTCGTGAAACGGTAACGACGACGGTCATGTTGTGTCATCACCGTCATATCTTGGAGGTGACAGTGACCACCTTCCTCACAGACTGGACAGTCATGTGGGTGGTTCGTCATCAAGAATTCAACAATAGACGCACGGAAATCTTTTGCTTCTTTGTCTTCAATCGAGATGTAGGTATTGTCAGCTGCAGGTGTCATACATGACATAACTAAACGACCGCGAGTATCTTCTGGATTCGCGTATTGAGTTACAGCACATTGACGGCAAGAACCGACAGAACCTAAGGATGGATGCCAACAAAAGTACGGGATATCAATACCCAAAGACAAGCATGCTTGTAGCAAGTTCTCTGAGCCATTGACTTCATACGATTTGCCATCGACATGAATTGTAGCCATAGTCGAATTCCTTAAGCTTGTTCTACGTTGCTAACTTGAGCTGCGGCATTCACCACTTTTGCTTCAAATTCGCCACGGAAATATTTGAGTGCACCCATGAGTGGTTCCATAGCACCAGGAGCGTGAGCACAGAAAGTCTTACCAATCCAAAGCTTACGTGTAAGCTCTTGCAAATGATCGATGTCTTCTTTCTTGCCTGTACCATCTTCAAGTGCTTTAAGCGCTTTCACCGCCCAAGGTAAACCATCACGACATGGTGTACAGAAACCACATGATTCACGCGCAAAGAATTCTTCTAAGTTACGTGTTGCTGAAACCATACATTGAGTTTCATCAACCACCATGAGCAAACACGTACCTAAACGCGAACCTGCTTTCATGATACTTTCCGCATCCATTGGAAGATCGATGTGTTCAGCTGCCAAAAAGTCAGTTGATGCACCACCTGGTAACCATGCTTTAAGCTTTAAGCCATCACGCATACCACCCGCATGTTCTTCAATCACTTCACGTGCAGTTGTACCGAATGGAAGCTCCCAAAGACCAGGGAATTTCACTTTACCTGATGCACCATAAATTTTAGTGCCAGGATCTTTCGACTTACCTGCAGATAAATTGATATACCACTCAGGACCACGCAGCATAATTGCTGGTAAGTTATTGTAAGTCTCTACGTTGTTCACAATCGTAGGACGACCCCAAGCACCTGCAACTTGCGGGAATGGTGGTTTTGTACGTGGATTTGCACGGCGACCTTCAAGCGAGTTAATCAATGCAGTTTCTTCACCACAGATATAACGACCCGCACCAGTATGCACATGTAACTCAAAGTTCCAGCCAGAACCAAGGATGTTTTCACCCAAGTAGCCTTTGGCACGAATTTGTTCTAAAGCTTGGTTCAAATACTTCGCAGCTTCGATGTATTCACCACGGATAAAAATATAACCATGGGTTGCTTCAAGTGTATAACCTGCAATTAACATCCCTTCGATCAATTGATGAGGAAGCTTTTCCATCAACAAACGGTCTTTGAATGTACCTGGTTCCATCTCATCGGCATTACAAATCAAGTAACGAGGACCTGAATTGTCATTTGGCGCCATGAGCGACCATTTAATCCCTGCAGGGAAACCAGCACCACCACGACCTTTCACAGTCGCTGCTTTAATGATTTCCAATACATCTTTAGGCGGCATTGTGAGTGCTTTCTTGAAACCCTCATACCCGTCAAGAGATTCATAGTCTTCTACACTATGAACAAATTCTTGCTTGCTCAAACGCCATGTTAATGGGTGAGTTTCTGGGTTACCGTCGCCATAAATCGGTTTTGGTTCAGTATTCATACATACTTCTCCAATAACTGTTTCACTGAAGAAACTTCTACTAGGCCGTGAGTATCTTCATTAATCATCAAGGTTGGACCCTTATCACAGTTTCCTAAACAGCAAATCGGGAGCAAAGTAAAACGACCATCAGCAGTCGTTTGACCAAATGAAATCCCGAGTTCGCGTTGGAATGCTTCTGCTAAAGTTTCTGCACCCATCAAGAAGCAAGCTATAGAATCACAAAGCAAAATTACGTTGCGACCTACTGGCTGGCGGTAAATACGGTTATAGAATGTTGCCACACCTTCCAAATCAGCAAGGCTCATTGACAACATCTGCGCAATCGCATTCATTTGCGCATCATCCACCCAACCATTACGACGTTGAACGCATTTAAGCGCATCTAAACATGCCGCACGTGGGTATGGGTAATGACCAATGTGATGCTCGATTTCGTGGATTTCTTCCGCAGTTAAAATCCCTTCGACATTCACACGTGGCTTTTTATCAGTCAAAATCATCATAATGCGTACCCCTTAGCGATCCACGTCAGCCATTACGACATCAATCGTCGCTAAATAAATGATTAAGTCAGATACAAGACTGCCGTTAATTACAGAAGGAATTTGCTGTAAGTGCGTGAAGGTTGGTGTACGAATACGGGTACGGTAACTCATCGTTGACTTGTCTGAAGTCAAGTAGTAGTTCGATGCACCTTTTACCACTTCCGCCATAACAGATGCTTCACCTGCTGGCATGACAGGACCCCATGACACGCTTAAGAAGTGCGTAATCAAAGTTTCAATGTCTTGTAGTGTCTTATCTTTCGGTGGTGGAACAGCCAATGGGTGATCCGCTTTATAAGGACCAGATGGCATGTTATCCAAGCACTGTTTGATGATTTTTAAAGATTGTTCGATTTCACGGTAGTGAACGATCACACGTGCATATGCATCGCCTTCGTATTCTACAGGCACTTCGAAGTCGTAATTTTCATAACCGCTATATGGACGATATTTACGTACGTCAAAATCAATACCTGTTGCACGTAAACCTGTACCTGTTACACCCCATGCCAATGCAGATTTTGCATCGTATTGCGCAACATTACGGGTACGACCTTCAAATACCGAGTTTTTAAGTGCTGCAGTATGATATTCCTTCAAACGTTTAGGCATCCAATCCAAAATTTCACGGATCAAATGTTGCCAGTTGTTTGGAAGATCGTGTGCAGTACCACCGATACGGAACCATGCTGGGTGCATACGGTAACCAGTGATTGCTTCAATCGCGTCATAGATCTTTTGACGATCGGCGAACATATAGAATACTGGGGTCATACCGCCGGCATCCTGAATCGCTGTACCGATATAAAGCAAGTGGTTATTAATACGGAATAGTTCCGACATCATGACACGAATACATTGCGCACGTTCTGGCACAGTGATCCCTGCCATCTGCTCCACACCCATCACATAAGGCATGTTCTGCGCACAACCACCTAAGTAGTCAACGCGGTCAGTATACGGAATGAATGAATGCCAAGTTTGACGTTCAGCCATCTTTTCCACACCACGGTGGTGATAACCGATATCAGGCACACAGTCTTTCACTTCTTCGCCATCTAACTGCAAGATCACACGGAATGCACCATGCGCAGATGGATGGTTAGGACCCAAGTTCAAGAACATGAAGTCTTCATCAGCATTACCGCGTTTTAGACCCCAATCTTCAGGTACAAAACGTAAATGCTCTTGTTCGAAATCTTGTTTCGCTTGGTTCTGACGATAAGGTGTGTATTCAGTCGCACGTGCAGAATATTCTTTACGCAACGGATGACCTTCCCAATACGTTGGCAATAAAATACGACGGAGCATTGGATGCCCTTCGAAGTTAATGCCGAACATATCGTAAGCTTCACGTTCGTACCAGTTGGCATTTGGCCAAATGTTGGTTGCTGTTGGAATATTGAGATCAGACTCATTCAACGCAACTTTAATACGAATATCCGTATTACGCTCTAGTGACAACAAGTGATAGAACACAGTGAAGTCAGACGCAGGTAACCCATCGCGGTGAGTACGTAAACGCTCATCTACCGCTGACAAGTCAAACAACATCACGTAAGGACGTGACACTGTACGCAAGAACATTAATACGTCTTGTACACGTGAGCGCTCAACCCAGACTGTTGGAAAGTCTTCAAAAGTCGTTTGCACGTAGAAATTCTCACCAAACTTGGTTTTGAGCTCTTCTACAATTGCAAATGCTGGGCGTGAATCAACTGGAGTTGATTCTGGCATAGCAATGTCAGTTTCAGCCATTGGCTTGGCTTCCTATTTAATACAAATTCATTCAACCAAAACGACAATTACACCCAAGCGGGTGCATCAATATTATTTGCCGTTAAGATTATTTAATTTCATCCATAGAGCGTAAGTGTTTTACTGCAATACGTTCAGCATTCTTACGGTCACGTTCAGGCTGCATCTTTGGCTTATAAACTGGCTTAAGATCATCACCGATCACCGCAGAAAGCGGACGACGCTCTAATTGAATTTGGTCTTGCAATAACATCAACGCTTGGATTAATGCTTCAGGACGCGGTGGGCAACCTGGAATATACACATCCACTGGAATGATTTTATCGACACCTTGTACAACCGAGTAAATGTCATACATACCGCCAGAGTTTGCGCATGCACCCATTGAGATCACCCATTTAGGTTCTAACATTTGCTCATAAAGGCGTTGAATTACAGGTGCCATCTTCACGAAGCATGTACCCGCAACAATCATCAAGTCCGCTTGACGTGGTGAAGCACGAATTACTTCGGCACCAAAACGTGACAAGTCATGCACGCCTGTTAAAGTCGTTGCATACTCTACGTAGCAGCAAGATGTACCAAAGTTGAACGGCCAAACTGAGTTTTTACGACCCCAGTTTACTGCTGTATGCGCCAAATCCTCTAAACGAGTCATGAACACATTCTTATTCACTTCTTCTTGTAGAAGCGGATCTTCTACAACGATACGCTCTTGAAGTGGATACTGATCAGCATCCGGATTCGCACGGGTTAATGTATATTTCATCCCGTATTACTCCTTATCAGATGATGTAGTCGTTGGCGAAGCTTTTACACGACCAGATGATTGCGCTGGAATTTGACCTGTAGGGTCAACCACCAACTCCTCAATTGAGTTGAAGCGAGTAATTTCTGCGAGATCCATATTTGGCGAACCAATTTTAGGTTTAATCCCTGCTGCTTTACGCTTATCAGATGGCGCCCAATTTAATGCACCAGTAGACAACTCATAAATCAAGCCAACGAGTAAAACTAAAATAAATACAGCTGCTGCTGCAAAACCGATCCAACCCACTTCACGAACTGACGCAGCCCATGCATAGAGATAGAGCGCTTCTAAGTCAAACACAACGAAGAAGATTGCAACCAAATAGAATTTTGCAGATAGACGAATTCGTGCTCCACCAGCACTAACTACGCCTGACTCGAACTGCTCTTGCTTAGCACGTCCCCACGATTTACCCCCTAGGAGTAGCGGGACAGTGAGCATAAAGACGCATAAAAATGTAACGCCGATCACGAAGGCAATTATTGCCCAATCGTATGGAGTAATGGCACTCATGCGGGGATAACTCCTGGCAGGCCTATTTATTAACAAAGAATGTATGTATTGGCCTTCAAATACACCAAACACAAAATTAATCCCGCCAATTGTACCTGATTTATGATTTCTGTTGCTAGCCAATCCCTCTAAGTCTTTAGGATGAATTTTGCCCTTTTTCCAGATTTCATGGTGATTAAAGTCAATAAAACCTTATTTAATCGTAGAAAGTTATCAAGGTGATACAACTGATTATTTTTTCCGAATAATCATTCAAAAAATTCAAGAGGCGTCAATCCAGACACTATCACTTTTTTAGTTTTACCATTCGTGTTAGGTCAGCTTTTTTTGCACCAATATGGCTCAATTATTTTTGATTTATTCTATTTTAAAAGTTTTAAATTTTAATTGCTTACAATGTTTTAATTAACTTTATACAAATCGTGCTGATTTTCGTTATATGCTCAATTAAATAATAAGGAGAAGATCTATGAGTCTAGAATTCACACACAAACCTAACTATTTTTTATTTGCTCAGTTGATCGTCCATCATTTAGACAGCTATATCAAAAAACATCCTGATGCAACGAATGCTATTTTTGATTTACGCGATATTTATCAAATTTTCCGCCAAGACCTCGCCTCAACAACCACTAATCTTGATGCTATTCTCAACATCGCAGATGAATATACAGTTGAGACCATTCACGGCGATCAAAAACTGATTAGCAATTATCATGTTGATGCAACCAATAACAGTTTACTGATCGATTTCAATGCCGATGCCTTAAATGCACTTAAGGAAGGAAAAAGCATTATTGAACCCAATGCCAATAATTACCAATAAAAGGCAATATAAATTATAAGAAAAGCGCTTAATCGCGCTTTTTTTAATTCTCGCTTTACTCTGATGTTTGACTGGTTTGAACAATCTTCTTCTTTTTAAATCTTTTGGCTGGCCATTGCATAGTAAATCGTGCACCGCCCATTTTAGGACTTTGATCCACTTGAATCGTACCACCAAACCAATAGGCGATTCGGCTTACAATAGACAAGCCCAAACCATATCCGCCTGAGGCACGTGTACGACTATCATCCAAGCGAGCAAAAGCTTCAAACACTCGCTTACGATCCTCTTCTGGAATCCCCGGACCATCATCTTCAACTGAAATATACGCCATCCCCTGAGCATCAATTCCACCAGTAATCAGCACTGTATCATCGCAGTATCGGATCGCATTTCCGACTAAGTTTTGTACTACACGATGCAAATAACGGCGTTCCGCATCCACCACCAAAGCTTGTGATGGCAAGTGTAATTGAATATTTTTATTGGTTTTTAATGCTTTAGTTTCAATAGCGACTTGCTCAAGCACTTCGTATAGTCGAATTTCCTTAAAATCAATAGAGGGCATGCCTTGCTCAAGTTTAGCATAGGTCATAATTTCATCAATGAGCGTGTTTAAAGCCTCAATGTCTTTATCAATCATTTCTACTTGTTGCTGACGATACTCATAATCCTCTTCATCAACCAACATTTCCATACCAAAGCGAATACGTGCGACTGGCGTTCGCAGCTCATGTGATACAGCTCTCATTAACTCTCGCTGAGCTTCGATCAAACGCTGTATATGATCTGACATACTGTTATAGCTGGCTGCCAAATGTGCTAACTCATCATATCCTTCGACAGGAACGCGAACGGACATATCCCCTTTTTGCATAACATTTAAGGCTGAGTTAACTTGCTTCAACTTGCGTTGCATTGGGACAATCAGACCATACACACCAAGCGACAAAATAAACATACTCAGCAAAGTAATCCCTGCCGCCAATTGGAATGGCATCCAATTGAACATTGGCACTGGTCCCATCACCAAGACATCACCAGACGAATTCGTCATTGGAGAAATGACAGAAATCGTAGTACCACGAATGCTAGCGCTATCCTGATACAGGATAACCCCTTGATCCGCACGTAAACGACCAATTTGCTCGGAATCTAAATTGAGATCAGACAGATTTTGAATGCTTAAATCATAAGAAAAGTGTTGCTTAATTTTTGCAAGATATTCCCTTTCCTGCCCTGGATAATAAACCAAGTATTCCCATACAAAGATTGGCAAGGCCTTCATTTGACGCTCACCGATATTATCCACTTTCACATAAAGTAAATGCTCAGGGTCATCTATTAAACCAATAATGACATAAGCAATACTTTCTTTGGCGTCATACCGCACCACTGCTTTGCGCTTTTCTAAACGGTATTTTTCGGTGCGTGAAAGTTCGACTTTATCAGATTCTAGATAATAGATTGGAAGTTCGAGCAAATCAGATGCATCTGATATCCAATCCATTCTTTGTTGCATGGTTTGTTGTCTTGAAACACCCTCACTGATGACGTACGAAATCCCATCAGTCAATGACTCACGGTATTCCTGCGCGCGTTGATAGTTGATGATTTGCACAAGCAAATAACCAAATATGGCAACCAGCACCACCAAAATGACGAGACCTGCGTAGATGCGCAGGAATATACTGTGTTTAGACACTAAGGTATGACCTTCTGAGGAGTGAGGGCATTACCGCGGGGATGTGATTACATCCCGTTGGTTTCTTTAACGAATAAATATCCTTTACTACGCACTGTTTTAATACGTTTAGGATTTTCAGGATCATCACCAATTTTTGGACGGATACGAGAAATACGAACATCAATTGAGCGGTCTTGACCATCATATTCAATACCACGTAGACGCTCAAAAATGTCTTCACGTGAAAGGATACGACCAGCATTAGATGCCAACAACCATAATAAGTCATATTCTGCACTTGTGAAATCTACAAGCTCACCGTTTAAGGTTACAGAACGACCACCATTATCAATCACTAAATCATCAAATTCGATACGTTGAGCAACTTCATCCTCTGGTGTTTTGTCTGTACGACGAAGCAAAGCACGAATACGCGCTAATAGAACGCGTGGCTGAACTGGTTTCGCAACATAATCGTCTGCACCCATTTCAAGACCCAATACTTGATCCATGTCTTCAGTACGAGCAGTCAACATTAAAATCGGTTGATGATAATGTGGACGAACCTCACGACAAACAGTTAGACCATCAGCACCAGGAAGCATAACATCCAGCACCACCATATCCGGTTGCTCTGCGATAATACGACGGATTGCACGATTACCGTCTGGTTCTACCCCAACTTCTAATCCATTACGAATTAAATACTCTTGCGTTAAACGCGCAAGACGCTCGTCATCTTCAACGATCAAAATCTTTGGTAACTTTTCTTCTTGGCTCATAGAATGCCCCTATATTGTTACGATATCTGCTGATTAAACTTCACAGATTTACATCGATATGTTTTGCAATATACACACGTTTACATTGTAAACAAGAGCCTGTTCACGAAACTGATACACGAGCGTAGTCTTTTGTTATCTTTTTATTAACTATTGATAAATAGATAGTTTTGCCAAGTCGATCAATATTTTCAATCAACTTTAAACTTTCAAACACAAATCAATTTGATGATATTTTAAACAAAATATTTCAAAAAAATTATTTTCGAGAAGCAATTTGCACTTTCAGAGTTATCCACAAACTTATCTATAAGCACTCTAAAAAGTCTCTGTTATGCTTAGCACCCTGTGACGCTGACTACATAACAAAATGGCGGAACATGGAAAAAGTATAGGGAAATTTGAGTGTTAAACTCAGAAAAAAAATTATCAAAATGTCAATATTGATCTACCCTGAAATTTACCGTATCTTGTGTCTTAATTTACATTAAACCACTAAGTCTTGTGTTTACCCTCAAATATCGCGATAGCTCATTTTTTGAGTTTGTATCCGATTCAAATGGTCCATAAGCATAAAAATGATGAGAATGGAGCGACGCTGAAATGAGCGCTAATACAACCCCTGGTCAACTTCAAGTGATTAAACGCACTGGTGATGTTGCCACTTTTGATGCAGATAAAATCTCTGTAGCAATTGGTAAAGCATTTTTGGCTGTTGAAGGTCAACCAAGTGCAGATTCGAGCAGAATTCACGATCGTATTACTCAGCTGACTGAGATGGTGATGAACACGTTTAAGCGTCGTTTACCTTCAGGTGGCACGATTCATATTGAAGAAATTCAAGATCAAGTTGAATTAGCTTTAATGCGCACAGGTGAACAAAAAGTGGCACGTGCATACGTGATCTATCGTGAACAACGTGCTGAAGCGCGTAAAGAGTTAGGTGCTCATCATCACCCTACTCTTCAGATCACAGGTCAAAATGGTCAGCTCCAACCATTAGATTTGAGTCGTTTACAAGCGAAGATTGAAAAAGCTAGCGAAGGCTTAGAAGGCATTGATGTTCAAGCAATCATCGATGAAACTGTAAAAAACCTATACAACGGTGTTAAAGCATCAGACATCTCTACAACGATGATGATGGCGACACGTACACGTATTGAACAAGAACCAAACTATACGTATGTCACTGCACGTTTGTTGCGTGACAACTTAGTTGCAACCGGTCTTGAATTTCTTGGCCTATCTAAAGACACGCTTGAAAATGATGCGCTTGAAACCTTCTTGAAAAAAGGTGTTGAGCTAGAGCTTCTTTCTCCAGAATTATTAAATTTTGATCTTGTAAAATTAGCGGCTGCGATTAAACCAGAACGCTCTAATCAATTTACATATTTAGGTCTTCAAACATTATTTGATCGTTACTTCATCCACTCTGATGGCGTACGTTTCGAATTACCACAATTATTCTTCATGCGTGTTTCTATGGGCTTGTCGCTCAATGAAGACAACCGTGAAGATCGTGCAATCGAATTCTATAACTTACTTTCTAGCTTCGATTACATGGCATCTACGCCGACTCTATTTAACTCAGGTACATTACGTCCTCAGTTATCAAGCTGTTATTTAACAACGATTGATGATGACTTGTTCGATATTTATGGCGCTATGCGTGATAACGCAATGTTGTCTAAATGGGCAGGCGGTTTAGGTAATGACTGGACACCAGTTCGTGCCTTGAACTCATACATCAAAGGTACTAACGGAAAATCGCAAGGTGTTGTTCCATTCCTTAAAGTAGCGAACGATACAGCAGTTGCAGTTAACCAAGGTGGTAAGCGTAAAGGTGCGGTATGTGCATATCTTGAAACTTGGCACTTGGATATCGAAGAATTCCTAGAGCTTCGTAAAAACACGGGTGATGACCGTCGTCGTACACACGACATGAACACTGCAAACTGGGTTCCAGATTTGTTCATGCAACGTGTATTTGAAGATGCTGAATGGACACTCTTTACACCGTCAGAAACGCCAGATCTTCATGATTTAACGGGTGCTGAATTCGCAGAACGTTATGCTTACTACGAAAGCATTGCGAAAGAAACAGACATGCTTCATAAGAAAGTCCGTGCGAAAGACTTATGGCGCAAAATGTTATCAATGTTATTTGAAACAGGTCACCCGTGGATCACATTCAAAGACGTATGTAACTTACGTTCACCGCAACAACACGTAGGTGTGGTGCACTCTTCTAACTTGTGTACTGAAATTACATTGAACACAAGCAAAGATGAAATTGCGGTATGTAACTTGGGTTCAATCAACCTTGTTCAACACGTTCAAGGTGGTCAATTAGACCGTGAGAAACTTGCTCGCACGATTAAAACTGCAGTTCGTATGCTCGATAACGTCATCGACATTAACTACTATGCGGTTCCACAAGCGCGTAATTCAAACTTGAAACACCGTCCAGTGGGTATGGGTATCATGGGCTTCCAAGATGCACTATACGAAATGAAGATCGCTTACGGTTCTGATGCAGCGGTTGAGTTTGCAGATGAGTCTATGGAAGTGATTTCTTACTACGCGATTCAAACTTCAAGCGATTTGGCGGTTGAACGTGGTACGTATGAAACATTTAAAGGTTCATTGTGGGATCAAGGTATTTTACCAATTGACTCTCTTGAGCTCGTTGCGAAATCTCGCCCAGAACGTATGTTTGAAGTCGATCGCACACAACGTTTGGATTGGGACACGTTACGTGCCAAAGTCCAAAAAGATGGTATGCGTAACTCGAACGTGATGGCCATTGCACCGACTGCAACCATTTCAAATATTTGTGGTGTATCTCAATCTATTGAGCCAACATTCCAAAACTTATATGTGAAATCGAACTTGTCTGGTGAGTTCACTGTCATCAACCCTTACCTCGTTCGTGCATTAAAAGAACGTGGTCTTTGGGATTCTGTGATGGTCAATGACCTGAAACATTTCGAAGGTTCAGTACAAAAAATTGCGCGTATTCCTGAAGAGTTAAAAGCAATTTTCGCGACAGCATTTGAAGTTGAAGCACGCTGGATTGTTGATGCTGCATCACGTCGTCAAAAATGGATCGACCAAGCACAATCTCTTAACCTTTACATCTCTGGTGCGAATGGTAAGAAATTGGACATCACGTATAAGATGGCATGGTTACGTGGTCTTAAGACGACTTATTACCTTCGTGCATTGGGTGCGACATCTGCTGAGAAATCTACGATTAACACAGGTGCATTAAACGCAGTTAAACCTGCGACAGTTGCAGCACCAGTAGCAGCAGTTGCTCAAGAAGCTAAACCTGAAGCAGCAGCGTCAGAAGAAGGCTTCGAACAAGCAGCGCCAGTGCCAATGGCATGTTCAATTGACAACCCTGATTGTGAAGCTTGTCAGTAGGGAGAGCTTTACAAATGGCAGATTTATCTAACTTTATTTATGCGTTAGCAGCATTAGTAGCTTCAACAGGCTTCTTAGTATTAACCTTAAAAATCGTTGTTTAATTCAGTTATGCCCCATAAGGGGCATAACCACTGCCATCAAATTTAAAAGGAAATCACCATGCACCATATGACCCATAACTATATGTTAGGACTTGCGGTATTGGTCTTTGCCTTTATTTTCTTTTACACGCCGATGGTCTATGCATTTTTAGCCATTCGCAAACAACAGAAGCGTAAGCAAAATAAGTAGTTCTCAAGTTTTAGTGCAACTTCTTTTGGTTATGCCAGCTCTTTAGCTGATACCAGAAAATGAAAAAAGGGATATCGCGCCAACGATACCCCCTTTTCCTGAAAGATATATGACTAACTTTCAGGCGATGACTTTTCTTACGAAAAAGCTAGGGAATATTCTCTATTAGTTTTAAGCCATCGTCAAATAAGTCTTCTTTCGATCGCTCAAATAATAGGAGTATTTCTCATGAGCAAGCCAAATGATCGTATGGTTTATCAACAAGATGGTAAATGGCTGAATAAAGCAAATGGTAACTCTAAAGCTTCCTCAGCACACAGCACCCAAAAAGACGCTTATAACGCTGCCAAAACCATGATTAAAAAATCAGGTGGTGGTGAAATCACTATCAAGGGCACAAATGGTTTGATTAGAGAGAAAAATACCATTGCGCCTGGGAATGATCCAAGGCATATCAAAGGATAAATCTTCTTTACAACGTCAAGAAATCAAGCATTTTACCTCGATATATTCGGGGTAAAATAATTTCAAAAAAATATTATAAGTGAATGATTTTATTACATTTTTAATTTTCATTAAAAAACAGAAATATATCTAAAAAAACGCTTATTTTTTATATAATCACATTTGAAATAACTATCAAATTTAGGTAATGATAACTACAATATCTTCAATTTTTTAATTAAAACTATTTCGCCCCTTTGAATACTTGAGCAGCACTTACTTTATTGTTACTCACAAATTCATCCAATGGAGCGTATAATTTTTGAGAGTATTAGTATGTCTATCCTCAGTTGGGACGATTTCGAAGATGATGAACCGAAACAAACTGCACAAGCACAGCAGTCTGCGCCCATCGAACCGCAAAAAGCGCCTAATCCACAAGTGGTATCTGATGCACGCAACGAACCGACGCGTGTGGCAGCTGCACAACCCGCTCGAACCAGTTCAAACGGAACAACAAATTCAGCCGATCCGTTGGCAAGAGCATCTAACGCCTTAGAACATTTGGACGTTGCTCCAGGTCTTGAAGAGTTAGAGATGGGCGCTCAACGTGTTCAAGTTGATGATAAAGCAATGATCAACTGTCGCGCTGACTTGAACCAACTTGTACCATTCAAATACGAATGGGCTTGGCAAAAATATCTAGATGGTTGTGCAAACCACTGGATGCCACAAGAAGTTAACATGAACCACGATATCGCACTTTGGAAGTCAGAAGATGGCTTAACTGAAGATGAGCGTACCATCGTGATGCGTTCTTTAGGCTTCTTCTCTACTGCCGATTCGTTGGTTGCAAATAATTTGGTTCTTGCGATTTACCGACACATTACTAACCCTGAATGCCGTCAGTACATCTTACGTCAATCATTTGAAGAAGCGATTCACACGCATGCTTACCAATATTGCATCGAATCTTTAGGTATGGATGAAGGCGAAGTCTTCAACATGTACCGCGAAGTTCCATCAGTTGCGCGTAAAGCGGCATGGGGCTTGAAGTACACTCAAGAATTAAGTGATCCAACATTCAAAACAGGCACACCTGAAACAGATCAAATCTTGCTTCGCAACTTGATCGCATTCTACTGTGTTCTTGAAGGTATTTTCTTCTACTGTGGTTTCTCTCAAATCTTGTCAATGGGTCGTCGTAACAAGATGAATGGTGTTGCTGAGCAATTCCAGTACATCTTACGTGATGAGTCAATGCACTTGAACTTTGGTATCGATATGATTAACCAAATCAAGATTGAGAACCCACATTTGTGGACTGCTGAGTTCCAAGAAGAAATCATTCAAATGATTCTTGAAGGTACGATGCTTGAAATCGAATATGCACGTGACACAATGCCACGCGGTGTATTAGGTATGAATGCTGCAATGATGGAAGAATACTTGAAGTTCATCGCAAATCGTCGTTTAGCTCAATTAGGTTTACCTGAGCAATTTGCTGGTGTGAACAATCCATTCCAGTGGATGTCAGAAATGATGGACTTACGTAAAGAGAAGAATTTCTTCGAAACTCGCGTAACAGACTATCAAACTGGTGGTGCGTTAAGCTGGTAATAGATCACGTTATTGTCGTAAGACGACATATAAAATTTCGTTAGCGACATATAAAATTTCATCGAAAAAAAGCCCGTCTATATAGACGGGCTTTTTTCAATTAGCGAAAATCATTAAATGACAACAATATAAAAACTAAACTATCTCATCCCTCAACATATAGCCTGTCACTGATTCTTGAATAACTAAAAAATTCAATAAACTAGTTACTGCTTTTTTTAATCGTACGGTTGTCTTAATTTTATCTCTATTTCTCAAACAAAATTTTCTCAGTAGATTTTCTAATCTATCTATTAGTCCCTTGAAATCCCTATGTTTGACAATTTTAACTTCATTTTCTTTAATAGAACGAGCAAGCCAATATATCGAATCTTCTTGATATATCTCACCTATTCCAGTGACAAGGTCTATTAAATTATTTAGATATGTACAACTAGAACCTATTTCACTACTTAATTCATCGAAGAAGAATTTTTTATCTGCTCCCAAAGCCGGCCAACTTTTAGCCTCTTGTTTCCATCTAGTATTTGCAAACATGTAAGAACTAATAATTCTTTCACTATCATATCTAAAGCCATAGTTTATATATATATTTAGGACTTTATCCTTTAATAGATTCCATACAATCCAGAAATTATCATTTTTATTTAGTCTATCCTGTGCTAACACAAACTCATTTATCAAATCTGCTAAAGGTTCTGATATATTAGTATCTAGTAAGATAGGGGCTATTAATCGCTCAACATCCTTTGCTTTCTTCGATTCTAGGACATATGTAACGAAGGTACGGAAGAATCTAGATTTATTGTAAGACCCCGTTTCATAATCATTTCTATCATCTTTTAAGATGCTAGTAAAAATAGCATTAATAATTTTTTCAGTATAAGGTATTTGGAAATTTGAATGATTGTTCGATAAGGAAAATCTGAAAGCTGAAATAAGTGATGCTTTTTCATATTCTTCGAAATCATCTATTTCAATAGTATTAATTTCATTGCTAGAAATCTGTTCAAAAAATATTTCACTATTTTTCATGAAATCGAAAAAGAATTTATGATAATCAACATGTTGAAAAATATCTTTTGTATTATCTTTCTCAAACCTCTTAAATTCGATTTGTCTTTTTCTTTCAAGATACAAATAACCTTTGTAAATAGAAAGAATCTCTTCATATTCAGATGCCAAATATTTATAAATACTGTCAATTAGTTCATCGCTTGATAAGCTACTTCCCATATTAATTTGGAAAGGTCTTAATAAAATGGCTACTATCAAATATTTAAGTGAAGAGTTTTTATTTTTCTGAAGACATAGTAGCTTAGGAAGAATGTTAATAGCTTCTACAACACCTCTTTCAGTACCATAATGAAAATTTGGCAAGAATATTTCACTAACGTACCGTAAGAGCATCTCCTCGCATAAAGCCAACCTATTTTCATCTAGTAATTCTACATACTCTCGTATCAATACAACACTTATTAAAAGTGGCAATGCTCTATGTGGAGATAAATGGTCCGGTAGACTATCAGTCTTTAGTGCTTCCCAAATTGGTAATAGTTCATCTAATGCTGTTAATGGATTTTCCTCATAATTTTCAAATCTCTTGCTTTTTTCATCATTATCTAATTTATACCTAATCCATAAATCTACACTTACATACTTAGTTCTCTCATTAAGATCCTTTAAATTTTCATTTTGAAACTCTATTAGATCCTCAGATATCTGTGGCTTAAATTCCACAACTAACTGACCATTTTGTTCGTTAACATTGGTTTGCAAAAGACGTCTATCTATTTTTGACAAAAAAATACGCCAAGTCTTATCTTCAAAATTTTCCGATTCCTTTTTTTCTAATTCCTCGTAATAATTATCAATAATACAATACAAATCTTTAAGACGAGATTCTGCCGTTTCTTTAGGAATACCCTCATTACTAAAGAAAGAAAAATATCTAATTACATGGTCTAAACTGCAATTTCTATGAGCAAGCTTATTACTCTCCTCTCTTTCTTTATCGAAAATTTCTTGTAAGTAATTATTTCTTACAAATGGGCTAAATTGTGCTGTTCTCTCATGTCTAAATCTAATTTCATCATTTAGTAAGATATCCTTATTACTTATTAGTATTTTTATAATATCAAAGCACTTCTCATAGTAAGACATAGCAACACTTGCTACTATTGCTGTTATAGAAGCTGATTGTGTCTGTTTTAAAATTATTTTTAAAAGATTAATGGTTTGTTCTTCATTAGTTTTTTCACATATTTCTAGTAAGTATTTTTCTAAAGCCATATGTACTGATATTAAAACATCTGGACAGTTCTGATTGCCACGATAAATAAGCCATAAAGTTGAATTTATATATTGTTCAACTTCTATCCCATCTATATTTAATGCAATAGTTTTATAATCACTAACATGCTTAATATATTGATTTACTGATTTATTTACTATTTTTAATACAAAATTCAGTGTATTTGCAAAGTCATTTTTTAGCAAAACATATGTTGGTGTTTGAAATGCACTAGCTGGATAGTATTCGTAATTATCTGAGGATATTCCAAATTTTATACTATTTCTTCGCGATGAAGAATTTAAACGAGTAATTTGAGAGTTTTCTTCTATAAACCATACTTCTTCTGCGAGATTTCTAATTTTTTCTGGCAAATGTGAAGCACATAGCCATCCTTCCACCTTAACTAAAAGGTAATTGATAAATTTTAAATAAGGACTATTATGTTCCTTTACTTTATCTTTGATTGCTAAATCTATCAGTTCTGATACTTCATTTTCATTTTCATTAACTGAGTTAACTATTATTAATATAAGGTCATCACTGAGTGTAAAATTTAATTCATCTTCAACTATTTTCTCAAAAATATACTTTGCAATCAATCCAGCTTGTTTATTAGCCTTACCTGATTTATTAGTTTTATTCCACTCTTTTAAAATTGGAATTATATTTTTAAATTGAGATTCCTCTATCTGGGATACGTGTTTGTACACAAAATCTATAAATTGAACCCAACCATCTCCTTTAGGTTTAGTAAATAGATAATTTAATTCTTTAACAGAAAGTGAATTCAACATTAATTCACCAAAAATATTTTCATCTAATTGCTTACATGACATGTTTAAGAAAGAAATTATTCTGTTAAATATTTTATTATCATTATTTAAAATATGATCTTTATAAGAATTGAAGAAAAATTTTGAATTTTCAGATAGAAGAATAGAAGTTATTAACTCATCTAGCCAAATTACAGATATATCTTTTGAGTTAAAACAATATTTAATAAAGTCTATAAATTCATAAGACTCACTAACTAACTTTTCAGATAGCCATTTTCTAAAAGCTCTTCTGATCGGTAGTGATTCCCCTATATTTAGAAAAAAGTCTTTTTCTTCCTCATGAAGTTGATATTGGAGATCAATATATCGATTCAACCCCCACTCTTCATAGATATCATGTGCAATATAATAATGCGATTGATCATTGACTAAAATTCCATCTTCTATCAACTCATTCAAAAGTGTTTCTTCAATTGGTTCTATGCCAATATTGACGAAAAAACACCCAGTATTAGCACGTTTTTTTGCTATATCAATAAACAAGTTAGATCTTCGAGGATTATTCTTACTGATTACTTGTGACCATAAAGAATTGCTAAACTTATTATAATCTAAGTTCATATTCTTTTCGTAAAATTTCAAATATTCATTAAAATAGAAAAGATTTCTTAATAAATCATTTAGTTTATCATCTTGGGGTAATTCAAACTGGTACTTACTAGCTATTTCTCTCAGTTCTAAAGAACTCAGTAAAGGGACATTAATATCTTCATATAACACTCGGTAAGACTGTACTAGTAAAAAACTGAAATCACTTTTGTATTGATCTCTTGTAGTAAACCAAATCTTCCAATCTGCAGCTAATAGAGCTTCTAAATACTCCTTAAATGGATCTAAGTTACTGATACTCAATAAACTTTCCGCAGAATCAATAATTACTACCTTATTTGATAAATTTTCATGAGCCTTAATAAAATCATCTAGGTCAATTTCAAATAGGAAATTTGCTACTTTCGTTACATTAAATTCACTTGCTTTATGAACATAATAAACGCTTTCTGACTCTTTATTCTCTTCGTAAATTTGCTTAATAATTGCTGTTTTCCCTACGCCACCACTTCCCGTGAGAAGAACAACTTGCGAGGAGGATTGCAACAAAAAATCCTTAATAGACGTTCTATCAACAACAATTTTCTGATTATCAAATTCAATGTATGTAGAAATTCTTGCCATTAATCGATTTGAGTGCTTCTGGATTAATTCTAACTTTTCATAAATGCTTTGCGATAAAGAAAAAAAGTGATTATATAAATCTTTATTTTCAGAAATTACATCTGGTGTCTCAAAGTAACTAGCACAACGCCATTCTAACTTGATATTTTTCTTCTTCGCATGATTATCAATAGCTGTCTTAGTCTTTGGTTCCTGCCCTTTAGACTGCCCCCATTCAGTATTGGTAAAAACAATTAATTGAGTAATATCTGGATGAGATTTTTTTGTGTTATCAAGCATCTTAATGAAGTCAGCTTTATGACTACTTAAAGAAGTATCATAAAATTTAGCCTGCCAACCAATATATTCTTTATCATATCGAGTTGGCTCAGTTTCAATACCTCTCTGATTTTTAAACCTAAACATACCTGTCTTAAGGTTAAACTCTCGACAGAACAATGAATAAGCTAACCATTCAAAGTTATTTTGTGGATTTTCAGAAAATTTAGCTTTAAAAATATTCCAGTCAGGCTTTATCAATGCTTAGTTTCCATTGTATAAAATATTAATATCTATACTTATTATTTAATTTAAAAGAATTTTTAGTCAATCAAAATATTTGAAAGTACTAAAAAACAAATTTTATCTTCTACAGTTTTAAATATAACAATTGAACACCCTATGAATGAGTGTAAACTAGCTAAGCCCTTTATTTAACAATATTACTTATATCACTATAAGCAATTGATCCCATTTGAAGTAATTTTGAGTCAACTGATTACGTGACTTAATCCACCTGTGATTGGGTATCAAACTTTCCTCCTCAAGCTAGTTCACTCTACCAAACCCCACCATAAATCCTTTCCAGTGAATCCATCAAAGTACCGCTAATCTCGATAAACTTTCTGTCAGTAAACATACCGTAGACATGACTTACCTTAGGTTCCAAGCAAATCAGGACTACACCACATTTTTAAATGCTATATCCTTTGCGTATAACCCATTAATCATGGCAGTAGTAAGTTTTGACAGCTAGTAGGTCATCAGTAGACACAGATAAAGAAAAACACGGGCTTACTATAAAATGTGTTAATTTTAAAAGATTTTTTGGTTATTTGTTCTTTAGCTATTTACAGTATAAATAATATGCTTACGCTCATACCAAACGAGAAAAAAATGTGCTTGTAATATATATCCCCAAGCTCTTTGTGTATTTCCCAATCTGAATCGAAAAATGTTATCTGAAAATTCATCTAATTCCAAATCTAAGAGCCATCTTATTTGTGCTTCATCATGTAAGTCATTTAATTCATGACTGTGATGCATTTTATGTCCAGTATCAGAGGAAAAAGAGTCTATTTCTTTCCAAGTTAGTTTTGCAAAGTCTGTAAATTTGGGTTCAATTTCAGAATTCCACTCAGTAGCACTCCACGTCCTACTCTCTCCCCAAGACCAACAATCCAATATATCTGCTTTAGATATACACCAAGTGACTTTACTGGAGAAACGTGAAGTTTTCATAATAGGCTTTGGAAATGCTTTTAATTCTTCTTCAAGCTGTTGTCGTTCCAGATGAGGAGCTAAACTCAATTCTTTTTTTGAGGTTTTTACAATTTCAGCTTGTTTAGGCTCTTTTTCACACAATAGTACATTTCTAGTCCGAATACTTTTTTGCTGATGTTCATCTAATTTTAATTGCTGTCTTATTAGTCTTTTTTCTTTTTTAGAACCCATAGATTAAAGCGCAGTGTAATATTCATGAATAGAAGCTTTTGAAATAACTGTATTACAGCGTTCACCTGGTGTACATTCTCCACGGGCATTTACCCAAGGATCTTCTTGATGAGTTAAGTTACTTAGCCATTGTGCACTCTTCTCACCATAATAATCTAAAACTTCATCAATAGACTCACGCTCGCCATCAAGTAAAAGATTTGCATTGGCAGTTGAAAATAATTCAAAAGAAACCTTAAACATTCCTTTATGCTTCTGATAAAGTTCTGGAATTACAGGACCATTTGCCCAAGCTTGAAAATCTTCTGAAAATAACTCTTCATCTTCCCATGCCATATGCCAAGCTTGAGAGTAATACATTAATTTTTGTAATTTCATTGCTGAAATTTCACCCATTCTTTCTGTAATATATTTTGCAACATCAAGAAATTGAGCCATATTTTTTACCTTACAAAAACTATGGATATAAAAAATGGTAAGTTATCTGAAAACTTACCCTATAGATAAATTCTATACTATTTTTGAACTAATAGTGATTAATTTGAAGTTTAGACAATAAACTTTTAGAATTCAAAATAGAATTTGTTAAATAGGATTCTTCTGACGAGTAAATGATGATTTACGATACTCAAATAATATCTTATTGCTATTCAGGGCATTGGAAGGATATGGGTGTCCTTGATGCACAAATTTCCTCTGTAACTGCCAGTGAATTCCTTTTATTTCATACAAGGGAGAACAATAAGGTCGATTACTATGTAATAAACCCGATGTGGTTTGGCAATGAGCATGCTTTACAATATATGAATGAGAGTTTTAAAAATCCCAAATGGGCAAAATTAGGTGCTCGTCGTACTGACAGTATCACAATAGACTTAAATGGCTATTTTGACCCATATCGAATGTTTGGCAATGAAGCAATTTCGGAGATTATTAACAATAAATCAATGAATATCTTCGAAATAAGTATTGCTCACATGAATAAGAAAAAGCAGAGAATACTTAAAGAGAAAATGGAGTTTCTTATTGATAACAATGTTTTTTGTCATCGCTTAAGAAATAATGATTGCGAATTAGCGATGGTTCTACTTTCAGAATTTACAAAAGCTTTTCAAGTAAAAAACAATATAAAGAACACAGTTAACGACATGCTTATTCTAGCTACAGCAATGAATCAGAACTTAGATCTAAATACAGAAGACAAAGTTTTGGGGAAATTTGCAAATGATCACTACAATGCAAAGATAATTGATAAGAGCGATTCAGTTATTGTTAGCTTCCCCTCAAAAGAAGTGACACAGGGAATCATAAAAAATTTAGATAGCAAAGGATATATAAATAGAGGATGGAATTTTTCATTGAGAAAAGGGAATTTCTAACTACCTATATTGATAAGAAGTGAAATACGCTAAAGTTACCTTTGAAAGAACATGGTGCAGAGCAATGACAACAGCCATTACTCTGCCACCTATCCTACTAGATCTTTAATTTTTCATAACTGCGAAATAACTTTTTATAAAGGATCAATTTCAAGACGTATAGAAATTCAAATTTTGCAGTCCCTAGTCATAATGGCTATTGGAATTAAACCTAAAGACAGCTATATTCAATTTTTATTGTTATCTGATCTTGATGTAGTGAATAACACTATCAATGAAATCTAATCAACTTAGGGTTGTAGATATGATAATTAAAGACCCAGAGAATGAACGTGAAATAGCTAAAGCAGTGGCTCTCATACTTCAAAAACGCTTTATTGAAGTTGCACGTACAAGAACAGTACTTTATGTAGAGAATGATATTATATGGAGTAAAGCTCCAAATAGCACACCTGTATTGATCAAAAAGCTATCTGCTCGTAACCCTGAACTCGCAAAAAGGTTTGCTGCTAGAGGGACTTATAAAATCAAAAAACGTTGTGTTGATTCTTTCAAAAATTAAATTACCTTCTAACTAACGCAACTCCTCTTCAAACAGAAATTTAAAATCTATTAATAAAGCTATAACTTAAGAAATTGATAAAAGCCTTACTAGTTCTTAGGTAGTAAATCTTGTGGAGAAATTTCAAGAATTTTTGCAATCTCATAGAGTTTTAACACTGTGATATTTACTTCTCCTCGTTCGATCCGCCCTAAATAACTACGGTCAATATTGCAAAGCAATGCTAATTTTTCTTGGGAAATTTTCTGCTCAACTCGACAACTCCGAATTGCATGTCCAATTTGTTGTGCTAAATCGATCATAAGTTCTATTCACTCAAAGAATAGAACTATTCATTTTTGAGGACTAAGTATCCACGGCTTATAATCCTCAACAGGAGAACATTTTAAAAGTTTCATAAAATTATAAAGCCATAATATTTCTAGCTAGTATTCATTGTTCCCAAGTAACTATGTACTAAATATAAATTTGGCTCATTTTTATTAAGATCAGTTCCTGTTGATATCACATTAATTTCAATCTAGTGAAAGTGACTTAAGCTACTAATTGATCGAAGCTTTAAATTTGTATTTTTACAATTTGATGATCATAATTTTACGGACTATAATCCTCTTTTTAAATTTATGTTCTAGTATGAAAGAAATCCAAAATCCTGTTAAAGAGCAGTTCGTATTGGTTATCGAGCGACAAACTGTTCTTGTAATGTTTACACCGAAAGAAATATGGACACAATTTGATACAATTTCTGATCAAATAAAACAACAGACTTATGCTCTTCTAAAAGAGCTCGTTAAGCACGATTATTTAACAGAAATTTTCTGTCCGAACGGAAAAAAATATTATTCAGAAACCTCAAAATTGGAAGAATTCAGATTTGATCATTGCAAGTTAAAAGCAACAGAAATATTAAACAATAAATTAATTGAAATTAAGCAACAAGAAATGGAGAAAATTTATGAAATTCAATTAACTAATGATCTAATCAAAGAAATTCCAGAATTGGATTTTTGCCTAGAAAAATATATAAATAATATTAATTTTGATGTAGAAAATATTATAAAAAAGAAAAACAATATCAATAATATTATTAAAAGAATTGAACACTGCATTTATTAATTATTATATAAAATAAAAATAATAATATTTAAGAATAAATTTATTATTTAAAAATAAAATTCATAATAAAAATAAATATACTAAAAAATTAGAAGTTGTTTTTTTAGCTAAAAACAATATTCTGTAAATATCAATCTGATTACTCTTATTACTATGAAGACAATTCAACAGATTAAAGATGATTTTGAAAGATCTGGTACTACCATTTCAGAATGGAGCATTCAGCATAATTTTTCGCGTGATCTTGTATATCGAATATTAAATACGAATCGTATTCCCAAACGAGGCGAAAGCAAACGAATAGCAATTGCTTTAGGCTTAATTGAAAATGAGGCAAAAATATGACTTAAAAAAATAAAGCGGATTCTAAGAATCCGCTCTACCAGTTTGTAATCCAGAGATCACTAACTATGTGGTGTTTTTAGTATCTCTTGATTGCACAAATTAGTCAAGATTCGACTTAAATTTAAAGTCGAAGGATAAATATATCTATTTATTTTAGAGGTAACTAAAATGGGTTTTAAGCCTAACCATAGAAAAAAATTCAATATATCTAACAATCTAAACACTCAACTAAATGAAGCCTTTGATAAACCTACAACAGTTTCTGGGCAATTTCTTGGACTAAGAAATATTCATCATGGTTCTTTTAATAAACGAACAGTAATTTTTTCAAGTATTAAGAATTCAGGATCATTTTCATTAGAAAGCCAGCTTGAATTAGCACATGCTATAAATTTAGAACGTGATTCCAGAATTCTTGGTTATAGAACACAAGCCCTAAAAATTAATATCTCGGAAGAAATGTATGCCATACCAGATTTTTTAATTTTAAACAATTTAAAACAATATGAAATACATGAAGTTAAAGGAAATTTTAAATCTCTATCATGTGAAAAATTAGAAAAACTAGAATTAATAAAAAATTTTGTTAAATCCCATAATATCAATTATAAAATTTTTGATGAAGCTACTTTACCAAATAAAAAAGAAGTAAATGAAATACTAAGAATTTATAAAAACATTAAGAATATTAAAATTGATGAATCAAAAATAGAATTTTCAAAAAAAATAACGAAAAATTCCATAAAAAACTTTACTCACCTTTTAAATCAATTATCAAAGTATAATTTTTCTTACAATGAAATATGCTACTTGGTTTTTTACAAACATATTCAAGTTAAGATTGATATTTGAGGTGAATCATGGAAAATTTATTAATAATACCTCATTTCGGAATGAAGTTTTTATATAAAAATACTGAGTATGAAGTTGTTTCTACATTTCTCGATACTATTGGGGTATCTACAGTTATCGGTGGAAAAAGAAAGAATTGGAAAAGAAGCTATTTTGATGAAATTTCACAAAAAAAATTAATAACCATTACTTTTAGTAAAAATAAAATTTTAGAAGATAGTAACAACTATAAAGTTTTAAATAGAAAATACCAATATATTAAACTTGCTCTTGAACAAATTCATTCCCCACATAGCAAATCAAATCTAGAAAATACTATAAAAATCATTTCTAACAAAATTAATGATCAATCTCCTCCGACTTCACGAACACTTTCAAATTGGATTAATTTATATATTACTAATAATTTTGATCTTAATGGATTAATTGACAAAAGAGATGGAAACACTTCTTCTAGAAAACCTTACTATATTAATCAGGCATTAACATTGGCTTTAGAAAACAAACTTAATTCTCCATTTTTGCATAGTGCTGAAGATATACTTATAGACATGGTGCAATATCTTACTGACAATAAAATTCAATATTCTGAAAATGAGTTATATTCATTAAGACAAATTCAACGCTATCTGAAAAGACACAATGACCAGTTTAGTAAAGACAGAGCTAAAAATTCTGTAAGATTTGCACAGAACAATGCTAAAGCCAGTGGCCAAAAAATTCAGAGTGAAGGCTTTCTAAATTTAGTAGAAATAGATTCTCATCAACTTGATCTAATCATAATTGATAACGAAAATTTAGAAGTTAAGAATCGGCCATGGATTACCGCTGCCATTGATATTTATACAAGGATTCCAGTAGGATTTTATATTTCTGAAAATCCACCTAATGCTTATAGTACACTTCAAGTTATAAAAAAAATGGTTACAAAGTTTGGTGTGCCAGATGTAATAGTACCAGACAATGGCTCAGAATTTATAAATAACTCAGTTCTAGCTTTAGCCAGAGAGCTTCAAATAACGTTATCACCATCTCAAGTGAAAACGCCAGATAACAAACCACATATTGAACGTTTTTTTAGAACAATAGCACAAAATTTTGTCCAAAAAATTAGCGGTACAACATTCTCCAATAGATATAAAGTAGAAGAATATAAATCTAAAAAGTATGCAGCATTAACTTTAGAACAAGCTGAACATTGCATCTTAGATTGGTTAGCAACATACCAAAAAACAATGCATTCTGGGATTCATCGTGTACCACTTGCTAAATATAATGAAGCAATTAAGTCATATCGTCCTATTATTATTGAAGAGGATTATGCAGATTTTATTTGTCGTATTCCACATTTTAGAACTATTTCAAATGGACAAATTCAATATGAAAATTTATTTTATTATTCACATGCACTTAGATCACTCGAAAATAAAGGAGTAAATAAAGTAACAATTTATGTAAATGAATCTGATCTTAGTAAAATTTATGTAAAGACACCTATAAATAAAGAGATACTAGAAGCAATTTCAACAGATTCCCAATATACATCAAACCTTACTCTTAGTGATCATATAGATGCTCAAATTATAAAAAAACATATTAAAGAAAATGATTTAAAAAATTATCCATTTTCAGAAAATGTTTTAGCACGTATAGCTTTAAATAAATTAGTAGCAAATTACACAAAACAAAATAAGCAAACTCGAAAGAGATATTTAGAGTCACACGACCCTTCATCTTTTCTGTATGAATCAATTAATACAATACCTAAAGAAAATAAATTTAACAACAACTTGGAAATTAAAAAAATTGAATTTGGTAATTTTGATGAATTTTCTTATGAGTCTATTAATGGATAATATAATGAATAATAAATTAGAGTTACTATTAAAAAATTATGAAAACTGCATAATTACTCATACTGAATATAACTCAGCAATTAATGGCATTATTAATTGTTATGAAGAGACATTTTACTCTCCAAGTGAGTCTATTAACTGTATGATAATCGCTGATGGTGGCCTAGGTAAAACTACTGTATGCAATAAAGTTATTGAAATGTTCCCCTCAATAGAAGTCACTAGTGAAGGTCATAAAATTTTAGTAAATCCAGCCCTATATATAAAAATACCACCAAACTCTAGTATTGACAATTTAACAAAAATAATTCTTCATAAACTAGGTGATGAGAAGCCTTCTTATGGTACTGCCTTTGATCGATATTTAAGACTTACAGCAAAACTTAGAATAAGTAAAACTAAACTCATAATTTTTGATGAGTTTCATCACATTTACTCTAGTAAAAACTCTAAAGATAAAAATAGCAGCATCAATGAAAGTATTGCAAATTGGATTAAATCTCTAGGTGATGAAAATCAAATATCAATTTGTTTAGCTAGTCTACCCGGATATGAAGATATATTTCTTCGAGATACGCAACAAAGTAGAAGATTTAAAGATATATTTTACATTCATCCACTTACTATTCACAGAGATAATAATAGAACACATATCAAACCTTTTCTTAAGCAATTACAAGAATTTATTAGGAATGAGATCCATATAGATACGATAGATTTAACAAATGATGAACTTGTACTTCAGATTTATATAGCGACAAATGGAAATATTGACTTTTTAAAGAAATTTATTAAACGTGCACTAATTTTACAAATTAAATCATCAGACCCAGTACTAAATCTTCGGCATTTCGAAATTACTTGGAATACAGGAATTACTGATAGATCAAAATTATCTGATAAAAACCCTTTCATAATGAAAGAACAAGAACTACTTAATTTTTATGATTCTATTACAAAATAATTGGTCAAACACAATGACATTAATATACACCCCTATCCCGCTTCCAAATGAGTCTGCAGCAAGTTTATTACTTAGAGCATCTTATAATAATGGTTATCCATCACTTTCATCTTTTTTAAATGCTTATGGATTTCCAGTACATACGAAAAGTTTAAATATCATGTTAAGTGATCAAGAAAAATTTAAAAAAATTATAGATAAATTGTCTATTTGTCAGTCTAGTGTAGATATCATTCCTTGTATTTATGGTCCAACAAAAAGATCACAGCGAATTTGGAATAATCATCCAATTTCATATCATTTCTTTAATTCAGATGGTTCAAAACTTTGCTCTGAGTGTGTGAAAGAATCTGGCATATTAAAAAAAGAATGGTTGTTGAAGCACCTAACCTGTTGTACAAAACATAAATTAAAATTGTTAACAGAATGCACTTTTTGTAACCACCCCATAAGTTCGAATCGAAAAACAATCAATGAATGCTATAAATGCCAGAAAATCTTTAATCACGACTCATCAACAAAATTATTACAGGATGAGGTTAAAGCAAATCAATGGTTTTTAGATCAACTTTCATCTGATGACTTAGATTTAATTAAATCGATTAAGATTTTTCTATCTGCTATACAAGCGACCTATATCACTTTTAAAAATTTCATTATTGAAGAGCCCCCCATACTACTAACTTATTTATTTTTCTCAAATCAGGCGAAAGCAGAGGAAGTTTTCCTCAGAATTATTAATAATAATCAATCCAATGGACATCCTAAATTGTTACTAGTTCACTTTTTAACATCTATGCATCCTGAAATACATGCATTTTCAAACAAAATATTTAAAAAATATAGTTTTAATAATGCCGACTTTACTTCATTACAAAATGATTTTGTTTTAACAAAAAGAACAACAGCTATTCTGATCGGTGCCAACAGAGCAAAATTAGACGAAAATTATTTTTCTTTCTTAAAAGATGAAAATTATTTTTCTGCTAAAAGGGTCAATGATTACTTGTTAGGAGTTTTACCCCACCCATCAGTTAAAGAAGGACAGCATAATGACTATTTAACTCTTATGGAAGCATCCAATGTACTTGGCATTTACTATGAATTAACATGTAAATTATTATTATCAAATCGATTTTTAGAAAAAATAACTGTCTATAAAAATAATAGACCTGTAACTGTCATCAGCAGAAAAGAATTACTAAAATTTAATCAACAATATATAACTGTCAATCGTCTAGCAAAAGATTTAAATGTTCTTACTCAATATCTCACTGCCAAACTAAGTTCTATTGGAATTGAAGCTATACATGGTCCTCTAATTGATGATGGTAAAATTGACGTTTTTAAACGCGTCGATACACAAGATTTAACTCGTGAATCAATCGTTGCAATTAAAAATTATGACAGAGGGTTTGGTCATAAAACTTATATGTATGGTCGAGATAACAATGAGATAAATAAAGTCGCTTCATGTCTGAATATTTCTATTAAAGATGTAAAAAAACTTATAAAAAATCGAATATTAAAATCATACAAAAGATCTCTTCTTCAGTCTTTTTATATATCTCAAGAGTCTATAAATGAAGTCAACGAAATCATTAATAGTGGAAAATTCATCAGTTTGAAGAATGTACCTTCTATCATTGCTTGTCCTCCAAATTGGTTAACGAGTTATTGGATTGATACGAAGTTTCTACAAATTATAGATTTAAAAATTGATAAATATGTTTCACATTCAGACTTAAACAACATCAATAATTTAAGAACTGATTATTTTACTGGAGTCGAAGCTAGTAGATATCTAAATATGCCTCATCAACATATAACCAACTTGCATACTCAGGGGCTTGTAAAAGCATATTATTTTGGACAAGAAAAAAAAATACGACTTTTTTTAAAAAGTGACATTTATGCTCTAAAGGAAAAATATGGTCTTTAAAAGTTAAATCAATAAAAGAAAATTCATATGTCGTTAATCTGGATTATAGAAATTTTATTTGTCGTTACATGAAATTCCTATGTCGTATGAGAGATGTAAACAATTGACTATTACTTTATAAAATGAAATTTCATTTGTCGCCTTACGTTGTATCTAAAAATAAAAGAGCCTTATATGGCTCTTTTATTTTTTTTACTCAAGCAGGTTTAGTATGGTACAAGAATAAAAAAATAAAATAGCAGGGTTAAGTTTTCAGATTAAAATTTTCATATTCACATGTTTATTTGATCATCAAAATCAATCAAAGTTAAAGCACTGAGTTTTCAACCAATTTAAGAGTATCGAATTATGCAAGCACTCCTTTAAATCCAATGTGAATAATGAGTAATGAGCAGATTATTCTTCAAACTCAGGCAAAATGATCTCTATAACCTAATTCTGCAACACATATCGAGTTATAAACTTAGACATTACTACTCCCCCCCATACTAGCCACCTGAAAACACAAATAAAAATGAGCAAGGTTAACTTTTTTTAACGGAGCGAGTGTTTGTTTCTATATTCTATTTAATAACGTTCAAAAAACAGGTCTAAATATAGAGATGAAAATCTCTTTGGAGTAGGAATTTAATTTTTTGAATCATTACCATTTTTTATTATCAATAAATCCTAAACAACATTTTTTTATGATTAAGTCTATCCCTGATGACTAACACATAAAGCTCTATAAAATGGTGCTTAGATATGATTTTTTTGTTGCAATCGCGTCTCTATAATGAATTTTATTTTATTAGAATATTTTTCAAATGACGAAATAACAAATAAAATTCTTGTTCTTCAAAAATTAATTTATTCAGATTATTAGAATTTTATTTTTTTCATACCAGTTACTTTTGATTTCACATTTTTAAAAATAAAAAGAGGTCTCGAAAGACCTCTTTTCATTTGTTTAATTAAATTTGATTATATTTTAACAGATCATCGATCGCATAAAGACTGCTATCTGTATTTTGCAGAACAATAAGCTCAGTTGGGTTATATTTCGTTTTAGCCCCATCAGTATCAACACTAATCACCGTATTTGCACCATCTTGTTTGATCGTTACAAATTCACCAATGTTAGACGATGTAACATTCTGATCTTTTAATAAAGCAGAAATATCAACTCGATCACCTTCAGCTTGATTAAAGTCAGTCCAAATATCTGGACTTTCGGTATGTTGAGCTTGATTGAGCACATCATAAAGGACTGTATCAGCACCTTCACCAAGAGTAAAAGTATCGATTGAAGCAGATGCTTGTACGGTATCTGCCTCCTCACTTCCAGTTAACGTCATCGAAACATTAATTTCAAGTGTTGCAGATTGTGATGTTCCCGCTTTAGAAACTGTTGTATAGGTGAATGTTTCCAGACCTCCACTTAGACCTGATGGTTGATACTCATAGGTGCCATCTTTGAACACAGTAAGGACACCATGCTTACCTTGAACTGTGAACTCTTGACCACCTTTAGCTGGATCATTTACATAAAGCTCTTTAGATCCAATTTTCAGAATATCAATTTGGTCGATAGCTGTATCATTTTCAAATAAATCACCCTCAAGCAATGGTGTATCAGTTGGAGTAATATTATTGACCATTATTCCAGTAATTGATGCACTAGATACATTCACTGAATTAAATGTACCACTCGTTGTGTTAATTGAAATAACATAATCACCTGCATCGAGCACTTTGCCATCATCTAAAATAATTTCTGAGGCATAAGTCGTTGATGTCGAAGGATTCAATATTGTTCCAGCTGGCCATGTAATACTAACATTTCCGGTATAAACTTGTTCAAGCACTTGCTGTTCAACGCCGTTGACAAGCTGAGTAGTCACCTTATTAATCACAACACTCATTGAAGGATTATCATTAGTTAAAGTACGAGTGATATTACCTTGGAGATCTAAGCTACTAATATAAGATCCTTCTTCAACTTTAAATTCTAATGTACGACTTGCAGATCCAATAATTCCAGATTCTACAGATTCATTGAGCGTTGAATAGTTTGCCGCTTGAACGTCTACAACTTCTGCATCGTTAGCTACTGTATTGGTATCAATCTTAATATTGAGAACTTCAATGTAAGTTGTGCCATCTGCTCGTTCCACTACAACCTCAAAACGATCAATCTCCCCATATGGTGGAGCCCAACCTACTGTACTTTGTGGAACTGTAACATTGTAGGTATAAGTACCGTCAGTATTAATATTGAGTGAGCCATATTGACCCTGTACAACTAAAGCTTCACCTTCAACCACATCAGTGTTATTTACCAATATTAATTTATCTGTCGTAATCGGAGTCGCATCACCTTGAACTGATCCAGTTATCGTTTCTGGGTTTGCATAATCGTAAATATTGACATCTGTAACTTGAGCTGAAGCTCCTCCAATTACGTTTACACCACTAGTTTGCTTGATAATACCAACGTAAGTACCCTCACCAAAACTCAATGTTACCGGGGTTGAAACACCACCGCCAATGAGCACTTGAACAAAATTTGGAATTTCGTGTACTTGAACCAACTGTTCAGTATTCTCATCTAAACGATAGATAACCAAACTAAATGTTGAAAGTATCGTTACCCCGCCCGCGGAACCGGTAAAGGTCATTTCTTGGAAAGTACCGTCTTCAACAGTGAAGTCCATGACACCTTCCGTACCAATTACACTTGCAGACAACACATCACCAGCAATACCTAGATCAAGTAAATTCAATGCGACTGCATTTGAAATACCTAATGCTTCGCCTGTGGTTTCAGTTAAATCAGGAGTAACATCAAGTAATACTGTATTATCAATGATGGCATTTTCATCTGTGGCAACACGCACTAATTCAATATTTAATTCAGCTGTGCGTTTTTCACCATTTGGTGCCGTTACCTCATATACAAAACGATCAACTTCACCGTAATCTCTAAATAATGGATCTACTGTATATGTATATTGTCCATTTTCAGAGATAGTTAAAGTGCCATACTCCCCTTTAATTGTTGCAATACCATCGGTAAATTGATTAATGGTATCTTCACCATGAATAACTCCACTGATTTTACTACCCTCTGGGACGACATCTGTACCATTTTGATAATCCTGATCCGTAATCACATTACCATTTATTGTTCCTGTCACAGCTTCTGGATTATTAAAATCACGTACAGCATCTGATTCAAATCTTAATGTATACCCCGTAGCAGCTGACAACCCTTGGCCGTTACCTAATACAATGAGCCACTCTCCTTCATCTAAAGAACGACTTATCGTTTCTGACACACCACCTAATACAACGAGATACCAATTATCAATTTTTTCTTTTAATTCATATTCACCAGTTGACTCATTTAACTTATACATAAATAAGTTCATCGTCCCTGCTGTAAGACCACCAGCATCAGCATAGAAACTAATATCTCTTTCGGTGCCTTCTTCGACTGAAAGGGAAACTGAAGAGCTAAATACGCTTTCAAGCACACTTGCATTTAACACTGGACCTAAGCCAACAGAACCCACTGTAAATCCTGTTGAGTTAAGCTCTGTTGGTGTTTCATTAACATCTACAGTCGGTGTGATATCCAATACCAATTGCACATCATTATTCGCTGTTGCAAATGGCTCAGGTACCTCAATATCTACGAGATCATCTATTCTTTCTTGCAATAGAGCTTTTGCAGCTTCAATCGCGTCTGAAGTTTGATCAATATTGTCTAATGCTTGTTGTGCAAGAGTTTTTGCTGCCTGAGCAGCTTCTAGGGACTCTTGCAATTTATCAGCCTCTGCCTGTGTTACAGTACCGTCTTGCAAGGCGTCAGCTAAATCCTCTTCAGCCGTTGTATAAGCTTCTTCAGCACTTTCTATTAAAGCTTCGACCCCCGCTAGTAAAGTATCAATATCATCAGAAATATCATTTTCATTTTGATCATTTACTGTTGGTAAAGTGATATCAACCAGATCATTTAAACGACCTTGTAGCGCATCTTTTTCTGCTTGTACTGCCTCAGGTAACGCTGTCACTTTTGTTTGTGCTTCTGTTTTCGCAGCAAGTGCATCATCACGTGCT